>DAISXR010000062.1:0-3098 GCA_036825755.1 Anaerolineaceae bacterium | reverse complement strand
CTGGTGCGTCAGTTGGAAACCGCCGATATCAGCCAGCTTGAGCGGATGGGCTGGCAGGCGCCATTGACCTTTCAAGTGATGGCCCGCGACGGGATCACGCCCATTTACGGGGTGATTTACCGGCCATCGCACTTTGACGAGACCCTGAGGTACCCGGTGGTGGATGCCATTTACCCCGGTCCGCAGCATAATCGCAGCCCGAAAGCCTTTGAGCCGGATCAGGCGCAGGCCCTGGCCGAACTGGGCTTTGTGGTGGTCACCATCGACGGTCTGGGAAATATGGGCCGCTCAAAAGCCTGCCACGACGTGTCTTACGGCAAGTTTACCGAGGCGGGCGGTCTTGAAGATCACATTACAGGGCTGCGCCAGCTGGCTGCACAGTACTCGTGGATGGATCTGGAGCGGGTGGGGATCTTCGGACACTCCGGCGGCGGGTTCGCATCCACAAAAGCCATCCTGACCTATCCTGATTTTTACAAAGTGGCCGTCTCGTCGGCCGGCAATCATGATCAGCGCGGATACCTAGCCGGCTGGGGTGAGCTGTATAACGGCTTGCTGGACGGTGACAATTTTGTGGCACAGGCCAATCCCACCCTGGCGGCCAATCTGAAAGGCAAGCTGCTTCTGGCAGCCGGTGATATGGATGACAACGTGCACATGGCCATGACCATGCAGGTGGTGGACGCGTTGATCAAAGCCGGCAAAGACTTTGACATGCTGATCCTGCCTAACCGCAACCACTCGTTTGCGCGCACGGACGGGTATTTTATGCGCCGCCTGTGGGATTATTTTGTCACCCATTTGTTGGGAGCTGAACCGCCGAAAGAGTACGCCATCGACCAAAAAGCCATTCCTCCAATGCAGTTTCCTTTCTGACGAAAGAATTTAATCTCAGTCAGGAAAATGAAAGAGGTTATGAGCGATCAATCAGCCGGTCAAAAGATCACACAGCAATTGCGGCAGGCGTATGATCGCACAGCCGGGGAACGAAGCCGCAGCACGATGGAGCCCTGGAAGACAGTGGAGCGCCGGCGCTTTCTGGATGAACTGGTCCGTGCGGGCAGCCGCCGTCTGCTGGAGGTGGGGGCGGGGCATGGCCGTGACAGTCTGTTCTTCCGGGAGCAGGGGCTTGCCGTCACCTGCGCTGATCTATCCTTCAATATGGCAACCTTATGCCGGGGAAATGACCTGAATGCCGTACAGGCTGATATGCGATTATTTCCGTTTACCCGGAATCATTTTGACGCTGTGTACGCTATGAATTCGCTGCTGCATATTCCGCGCACGGACATTCATGCGGTGATGCAGCAAATTCACACCGTATTGAACCCGGGCGGCCGGTTCTATTACGGCGTCTACGGCGGAAAGGATCACGAGGGTATCTGGGAGGATGATAGTTATCGGCCCAAACGGTTTTTCAATTATTATCAGGATGAAGACTTAATCGCCCTGGTTTCAGCGTATTTCGAGGTAGTATCGTTCAAACCCATAGAATTGCCCGAACGGGGCGGGCTGAATTTTCAATCGCTGATTCTGCGCAAAGCCTGACGGTATAAAACCGGACCGGATAACTGACAGGGCAGCGAGTTTTTACTCGCTGCCCGCTTTTGTGCTTCTTACCCGGTGATGTTCCGCAGATACGTGATGCTGTTTTCAGCGGCAGTCAGCGCATCCGGTTTGG
Source organism: Anaerolineaceae bacterium (assembly GCA_036825755.1). Lineage (GTDB taxonomy): Bacteria > Chloroflexota > Anaerolineae > Anaerolineales > Anaerolineaceae > JAJFTV01. The sequence goes on along the minus strand of DAISXR010000062.1, from coordinate 1,417 downwards.
GCAAAAACTCGCCGGAAACGAAGCCGTCATAACCGGTATACCGCAGCGTCTCCAACAGGGATGCGAAATCGAGATGGCCCGCGCCGGGATGCCAGCGGTTGGAATCAGCCACGTGGAAATGGAAGATATGCTCTCCGCAGGATTGAATGCTTTCCAGCATATCCGGTTCTTCGATGTTCATGTGGAAGGTATCCAGCAGCAACCCAAAGTTGGGCCGGCCCACCTGTTCGATGAGCTGCAGGCCGTCCTGTGTGGTGTGGATCAGATCGGTTTCATAGCGGTTGAGCGGCTCCAGCGCAAAACGGATGCTGTGCGGGGCAGCCGCGTCGGCGCACTGCTGCAGTGCTTCGATCAGATATTGCATGGATTGTTCGCGCGCCTGCCCGGCGGGGGTGATACCGCGGATCAATCCGATAATGATAAGGGCACCCAGTCGTTTGGCCAGCGGGATGTGGCTCTGAATTCGCTGAATGGCCTGCTCACGGACTATGGCGTCCTGGCTGGTGAAGGAGAGACCTTCTTCGCCCCAGGCCTGTCCGGTGCCGATGGCCGGCACCCGCAGCCCGTACCGGCCGGTGAGTTCAGCCAGCGTCTCCGCGTCCACCAGAGCCGGGTCGCGCACGGCCAGTTCCACGCCGTCATAGCCCCAGCCGGCGATGCGGCGCAGATTGTCCTCAAAGTCGCCGGTGAGCGTGGCCGCCTCAAAGCGGGTGAGTTGGGTGGATAAGACGATGGAATGTTTCAATTTTATTTCCTTTATATCAGCGCGTTGGTTATTTGCTCCCAACCCCCGCGTCACCAAGTGACGCACCCCCTTCCCTGTGGGAAGGGGGAGAATCTTTCTTTTGGTGTGATGAAGCCACTTTGTGGCTTCATCACACCAAAAATATTATTTCCCCGCCCCTTGAGGGGCGGGGACAAAGGGGTGGGGTGTTAAACCACACAGGTAATCTTGCACTCGCTGCGGTCGGTCTGCAGCCGGATCACATTCTCGGGTACCTCCGGCAGGGTGATCTTTTTGGTGATCATGGGCGTCATATCCATGCCGTCTGACATGCAGTCGATCACGCGCGGGAAGGTGCCGTACCCGGAGTGCCCCTGCGCGCCGATGATCTGCGCATGGCGAACCTGTAACACCTCACCGGTGACAGGCATCTTTGCCTCTGCGCGGGCCGTGACCACCACGCGCGAGTTGATGGTGCGGCCTTCCCAGATAATGCGCTCGATATCCGGGTATACCACCGCCGGCAGCCCGGTGGCTTCCATGAACAGATCCGCGCCAATCCCGCGCGTCAGTTCCAGCACACGATCGGCCAGATTTTCCCTGAGCGGGTTGATGGCCGCGTCCGCGCCCACCTTGAGGGCCAGCTTTACGCGGTCTTCCTGCGGCTCGGAGATGATCACCATGGACGCGCCG
>DAISXR010000061.1:1519-20632 GCA_036825755.1 Anaerolineaceae bacterium | reverse complement strand
TGCCTGCAGACCTTCGACCACGCTGGTCGGCACCCACAGTGCCGCGTTCCAAACTGGCGGGATCACAATCAGGCTGTCAAAGGCGTTGTACACCGGCGCCGGCTGCGATGGGTCCTGCAGAAACGCCAGCATGGTACGGCTGGTTTCATTGATATTCCACTGCGGGTACACCTGCCACAGTACATCCGGAATGTCGTGGTAGATGCCGATCAACACCTGCTGACCGCGCAGGTCTGCGTTGAGCAAATCCGGTTTGGTGCTGGATTGGAACAGCACGGCCGCTTTCTGCACCAGCGAGGTGCCCGCGGGGATATCTTCGTTGGTCAGTCCATACAGCAAAATGCCCTGGGCGATGTTTTCGTCCATCACAAACACCACCGTCCGGTCAACCGTGATCGGCATCTCCAGAACTAGGGCGTTGTTGGTGGTGGTCACCTGCACCACACCCAGCACACGCACGGCGTACATAGAGATGGGGATCTCGTACGGCACGTTCTCGGTGCTGACCGCTGAGATTTTTTCCTCGCGCACATAGCCAAACGGCAGCGGCTGCCCGGTGGCGGGATCGGTGAAATGTTTCTCCGGCGTATCTTCCACCGGTTGGGCAAACAGCGGGTCCAGTAGGGCAGCATCCTGACCCTCAAAGCCCACAATCGTGCGTTCAACCGTGATGGCATCCATGTTGTACGACCATTCCGTGCCCGTCCATGTGGCGGTGGTTTCGCCGGCTGAATTGATCACCATCCAGGTGCCGTTTTCCACCACCATACCGGTGTTATTGGCCTCTGACAGGTTGACATCAAGGGTTGGTTCTGGCGGAACCTCGGGGGTGGCGGTTGCCGGCGCTGCGGTGGGGGTATATCCCGCTACCACCGTCTGAGTGGCATTGGCGTCCGCCATTTGGGTACCCACCAGAGCCGCCGTGGTGCCGGATACCTCAGTTTGCTGCGTGTTTGCGTCCGGCGTGGGTGCAGCGCACCCCGCCAGAAAAGTGACTGCTAAAAGAAATGCAAATATTTTTTTCATCATCTTTAAACCTGATTTTCATAATTTTTCATCGCTGCAAATCATTATCCACCTGGATGCAGCAGTGATTACCCCAGTTTATCATGGGTTTTGATTCTTTTCCGGCTGGCCCCGACCGGACAAAACGAGCTGACTAAAATAACTGGCCGGTATATCCCAGGTAGATCCCGTAGGCCGAGTTGGCCAGCGTCAAAACCAGCCCGATTGCTGAGAGAATAATTCCCCAAAGCGCCACTTTTGGCCTGTCTGATTTACGCGAGCCGATACCCAATCCCAGCCCCACCACCGATAAAGGGAACCCGATTAAGGGGAAAAGCCATGCCAGCAAGGACAGTACGCCCAATACCACCGAAATAATGGCCAATACAGCCGGATCTACTCTTGGTTTCATCGTTGCGTTTCTTTTTTCCACCTTTATTCATCTCCCGTATTTAATGTTTCCAAAAATGACTGCTCAAACTTCTGCCGGTCGGCTGAAACGGCTACGCGCATGGCCGGGCAGCCTTCCGCCGACACCGTCTGCCCACTGCCAGGGCCTTCTTCAACCGTTACACATACCGTATCCGGCACAATTTCTGCCACGCTTTCATCGCTGAGCACCACGGCCGTCAGTTGATCCCAGAAGTACATGGTGTTCGACTCATACAGATAAGTATTGCGGGTGTACAGCTCGTACAGCCATTCGGCTTCGGGGGTGATATGCCGGTCAGACAGCGCCGCATAGAACTCCCGCGAGGCGGGTGTATTCTGGGTGGCATCCAGTCCCACCAGCGTGATAGGCACCCCGGATTCAAACACAATTTTTGCTGCGGTGGGATCCGCGTAAATGTTCCATTCCGCCGTCACGTTATCGATTTCCGGCACGGAGGATTTGACATTACCGGGCACATGCACCGCCCCGCCCATGATGTACAGCATCTCAATCTTCGCGGTCAGCGAGGGATCACTTTGGAACAGCTCGGCCAGATTGGTGAGCGGTCCGCTGGCAAAAAGCGTCACCGGCATGGGCGAGGATTGCAGGATGGAGGTGATCAGTTCCACTGCGTTCATTTCCGAGCCGGCTCCACCATCAGGCAGTTCCAACCCGGTCAGACTGTCCACCCAGGTACGCCAGGAATCCGGAAAGGCGTGATTTCCCTGCAGCGGGGTTTCGCGCCCGCAGGCTACCGGGATGGGTTCATAACCGGCCAGAGCCACCAGACCAAGCGCATTTTTGACACCCGGTTCACAGTGCGCCTCACCGGTACCGGCGACCGTGATGGCCTGCACCGCCAGATCGCTGCGTTGCAGCAGATACAGAATGGCCATCCAATCGTCCGCCGCCATGTCGGTATCGATGATAACCGGGCGCGGTTGCGGGCGCGGTTCTGCGGCGTTTTCCGTCGCGGTGACGGGTTCTTCAATTGCCGGGACCTCCGTTTGCACCACTTCCTCTCCGATAACCGGTGACGCTTCAGCGGCAGGTTGTGTGATCAACGGTGTATTCTCCTGAACCGGCAGGGCTGTTTCGGCCGGACCGGCGCAGGCGGCCAGCCAGGAAGCAGCCAACAGAATGACAACCAGCGTATTCAGCGTTCCTTTACGGTTCATGTTTCACCTTCCATCAAGAATACCTGATCAACATTACAACCGGCGATCCAATCAATCGCCGGGTTTTTCGCCAACCAGCAAACGTACCATTCCATTCACGGCGATTTCCAACTTTTTGCCCGGCCCGGTGATAAACCAGCGCGCATCCCGCCATCCCTCAAAGATGCCGCCGCGCGCCTCCAATCCGGCCTGCACCAATTCAGCTACCTGATCGGCGCCCCACTTGAGCCTGAAGAAGTGCGTCAAAAATGCCGCTGTTTTTCGGCCCGTCAGGGGTTCCATCTGGTTCAAAAACTTTGCCACCGGCGGAGGCAGTGCTCCTCCGCGCACCGGTGTGCACAGCACCAGTGCCTCATACGAGTGTAATGACGGGATAAAGCGCAGATCGGCGTTCTCATTATTCAGGTTTGCCGGTCCGCTGACCTCCAGCCGCACCAGTTCCGCCGGGTGACCGGCCTGAATAAATGCCTTTGCCAGCATTCGGGCAGCTTTTTCGGTGTGACCGCTGATGGAGTAAAAGATGATACCGATTTTCATGAATTTTCCTGTCCTGTTTCAGGGATACGCCGGTCAACTTCCGGTGAAAGCGCTGCTGCCCGGGGTAGACTTCTGCCGGGGTGCTTTACAGTTTTCTTTCAAAATGGTACCACTTTAACCGGGCGCACGGGCCCAGTTTCTCGTACAAATTATTCGCTTCATCACTGTAGCCGGTGATATAAGCCGTCTGGATGCCGCGTTTTTTCAGCCGGTTGAAACACTCGCGGATGACCGCCTCGGCCAGCCCCAATTTCCGGTAGCGGCTGTGCGTGCAGACCTTCTCCACCTCAGCCATCGAGCTGGATGGATCGTTGAAACCCACGCAGGTCGAAACATGCTGCCCGTCCGCGGTGATCACCGAGAGGTCAAACGCGGGATCATAGATGGGGTTTTCGCGTGAATACGCGAACTTGAGCAGATCCAGCGGGGTGGGCTCATCAACCCCGCCAAAACCGTTTACAAATAAACGCGCCTTACCCAAATAATTGCCGTTCTCAGCCATGCTGACGATGCGGTATCCATCCGGCAATGCCACGGGCTGTTCCTGCATCGCCCGCAGGTCATAGGTGCGCCGGATGCATGCCTGGCCGGTGTTTACAAAACCGCGCCATGCCAGTTCGTCCAGCGCCATGGTTTGCCGTTCGTGCACCTCGGTTTTCAGGCATCCATTCCGCGGTCCCCACTGCGCCAGCGTCCAATCCAAAATCTCGCCGTACAGCCAGTCGTACGCGTTACGGGTGAAGACAAAAAACCCATCGCCGCCATCTTCTGACAGCACAAAACCCATCACCTCATCAATACTGTCCGTCCACACATGCGCATACTCACGGAAAAAGGAAGGGATCAATTTTTGATCGGTCCACAGGCCGTACTTCCAATCACCAAAACGGCTGGTCATCCACGGGGCGTCATCTTTGCGGATCGCATAATCTTCCTGTAAAAATTTCCACAGCTTTTTGAAATCATCGCGCTGGTCGTCATAAGGCCGGTGTGAAATCCGCATGGACCCATCTCCTGAGGCTAGATTTGCATCCGCGCAATACGGTGCGCCTTGCGGGCAGCCTGGATCAGACCCATGGTTTTGAACATCAGGCGCACATAAAAGCTTTGGTTGGCGATATCTTCCGACTGCGTGAAATACCACTCACCCAGGGCGTGATAGCTGCTATCCCACTGTTCAATTTCGCTGACATCGTCGATGCCCCAATAGATGCGCGCGCCGGTCTTTTGAATGGAGGGGTGTTTGTTGATGCGACTGACCGTCAGGCGGCTGTAGGTGTCAAAGCAGACAAGGCTGCCCGGAAAGCGATCGTGCAGGCGGGCAAACAACTCTTTCACATCTCTTTCGGTCAGATACATCAACAGCCCCTCGGCGATGATGCAGGCCGGGCTGCTTCCCTCAATCTCATCCAGCCAGGTTAAGTCCATCACTGAGGAGGCGATCATGCGACGCTGCCCGGTTTCTTTGTAAAACTTGCGCCGCAACTCAATCACCTCGGGATAGTCCAGGTCAAACCAGCGGCCTTTCTGCGGGTTCACCCGCTCCACGCGGCTGTCGAGCCCGCAGCCCAAATGCAGCACGAGCGGATCTTCATTTTGCATAAAATACTCGCGTGTGTACTCATCCAGCTTTTTTGCGCGCATCGCCAGGGTAATCAGACTCTGCCGGGGGATGTTTAGTTTTGAAAAGTCATACTCCACGCGGCTGATGATCTCTTCCGCTTTCTCATCGCGCAGGATCGGGTGCGGTTTGCGGCCTTCCAGGGCTTTGCCAAGCAGCGGAACAAACAGGGTTTCTTTTTCCTCGATCAGTTGAATCTTTTCTTTTTGCATACGTTTCTCCCGCTCCCCACCGGATATTGACGTACAGCGGTGATGAACCGATGTTTGAAGTAAACCATATGAATGATGTGGAAGCAGCCTGATTGGCCATAATTATAAACGGCGGCTTGTAAAAACTCGCTTTTTCAATGAAGCAGGGGAATGATTAACTTTTTTCCATACAGGATAATTTACAGAAATTCATGAAACACAAAGGTGTGCCGACGGTAGATTTTCCCCTCCCGCAGCACAAACACGCCCACGCCTTTCATGATCACCTCTTTTTCGGCACCCTTCTGCACAAACCAGTCCAGAAAAGCCGTGATCACCTCGTCCTGTGCCATGGCGTCCAGTACATCCACCCCGATGCCGGGTGTCTTTTCGAACCAGTCGCGCAAATAGTCTTTTGAATCCCGGATATGGTCCGCCACCCCGGCGCCGATATCCTCATCAAAGTACTCCGGGTGGAGGTACTCATCCAGCGCATCCACATCGCGCATGACAAACAAACGATGGAAATAGCCGCGCATAAAATCAAGCGCCTGCCGGTTGTTCATCCTTCCCCTCCGCTTACTTTCTGATCCAGATACCCGTCCATTACCCGGCAAAACGGCTCAAAGGCGGTGTAGTGCTCGGCCTGCCAACCAAACCGCCGGGCGCCATCTACATTGGTCATATTATCATCCCAGAACATCACGGTTTCCCGGGGGACGCACAGTGCAGACTGAACCGCCTGAAAATAAGCCAGATCCGGTTTCTGGCAGCCCAGTTCGCAGGAGAAAAACAGTTCATCAAAAATTTCCGTAAAGCCCATGGAGGTCTTCATGTAATCCGCCCGGTTGTGCTCCTGGCTGGTGGTCAGGCAGCAGCGCAGCCCTTGCCGGCGCAGCCATTGAATTTTTTGTACCAGCCGCGCGTCAACCACGTGATCGGCTTCCAGCCAGGTACGGATGAAACTGTCCGCGCTATCCTGCCAGCCCCAACCCGGCAAAAAGTTGGGCAGCTCCTGGGCCAAATCAGCCCGCCCTTCCAGGCAGTCGTTGAAAATCCCATTGAAAAACGGGCGCGTCATTTCAGGGGTGATGGCATATTTCTCGCGCAGTAGTCGGGAAAACTGCATCTGCGGGTTCACCAGCACACCGTCGGCATCAAAGCACACCACCCGGATATTCATTGCGGTTTTGTCTGGTTGTAATACTGTTCAAGGCGGCTGAACGCGGTCGGTTTTAATCCGCTGCCAATTGGCGCGGCAATTTGCGCGGTTAGTTGCTCTGCAACTAACCGCGCGCACTCCCGCACACTGTTACGTGAGGTGTCGACCTCCACATCATAGAAACCCGGCTCATGGATGACCCCATACTGCAGACGCGCCTGCCCCAATGTGCGGTCGCGGCGCTCCTTTTCACGCTCTTCCAGCACCTCCAGCGGGCAGCGGATTCCCACCAGAAAGGCTGGCAAGCGACCGAAGCGCACGGCGCAGTCACGCCGCCAGCTTTCCTCCACCAGTACGTGATCCGCCAGCACGTTCAATCCTGAGAGGGAAAGTACCTCAATAGCCCGGTGCATGCCGGTCACCAGTTGATGCCCGTACTGCCCGGCGGTATCCGCTTTACCGAGCACATCATCCCACAGGGGGCGGTTCAGGTAGCGTTTGGGGAGCATCCAGATGAATTTATCGATCCCGGCTTCCAAAAACGGTTCTTCCAGCATGTTCTGCAGCTCACGCAGGATGCTGGTCTTGCCTGAACTGGAAGGGCCGTTGAGAATGATGATGGTCCCCGGTTTCATGAACCTCCTCACGATGCTGCGTACTTGCGTTTGAGGATTTCATCCACGATGAGCAGCACATCCTGATGATATTTTTCGATTCGGATGGCCAGGCTCTTCAGAAACAGCAGCCGTTCCAGCGAAATCACCCGAAAATCCGCCTCCTCGATGGAACCGGGAAGGAGCTCGTCGTAGTTAAAACGACAGATTTGGTTCCAGATCTCAAAGCCAAATTCGCAGATGCCGATATCGCCGTACAGATCCTTCACGTGCTCCGGCCAGATGCGGATCAATTGTTCGTGATCGCGGCGGGAGATCACCAGGTCAATATCCGCTCCGGCTTTCCGCAGCCCGTAATACTGCATAGCCATACCGCCAATCAGCAGCGGCTTATCCTGAAAGCTATAGTTCAATTTTTCCAATGGAATATGCACAAAATCCTCTTCTCAACCGGGTAAAAGATGCTTATTCATTCGGCTTGTTCCAGCCGCAACAGATAATCCCTGAGCACCTGCGCGTGATTGTGTTCGATATCACGCGTTGAATACATCAGCGTAATCGTACCGCCCGCAGCCCGCTCCAGCAACGCCCGCAGTGCCGGACGGTGTTCATCCAGTTCGGCGGTATAACGCCGCTGGAACTCCTCCCACTCGGAAAGATCACTATGGAACCACTGCCGAAGTGCTGTGCTGGGAGCAACTTCTTTCAGCCACAGGTCAGCCTTAAGTTGTTCTTTGGATATCCCGCGCGGCCACAGCCGGTCAACCAGCACCCGCATCCCGTCCTGCGGATCAGCGGGTTCATACACCCGTTTGACATGAATTACGATCACACCACACCTCCCCCATTGTAAAGTTGGTAATTCCACCGTCATGTCAAATCAAGCCGGCGGATTGTTGCCGTTGAACCAGGCGTACAATTCCGCGTCCACAGCCTCTTGTTGTCTCACCCACTCCTCCGGCAGGGCCTCCGGAAAGCAAATCCAGTAACGATTCGGATCCTTATCTACCAGCAGGTCATGGAATGACGCATACAGGGGGCTCTGGAAATCCAGTTGAGAAAAAGTCCGTTTGTTGCGAATGAAGAGCATGGATACCGGAAACGAGCCACGGTTCTCAGGTGAACTATCTCGCGGCAGCGAGTATCCTCCCAGAAGTATGTCAGCGTAGGCAGGCCGGGTGGCGGTGACATACCCGCGCAATAAGTATTGCTTTTCAAATGCGATGATCGCCCAGGGAAAAACATTCAGCGAGTTGAACGATTTGTTGAGCCCGATCATGAATTTGAAACTGTTTTCTCCATACGCGGAAAGTATCTCATTGAAGCGTCTCTCCGCCTCCCCGGTCAACTCCAGATCATCGCAGAATGTACTGCCTGTCCGGCTTCTGAGTTCGGTGGTTAATCGAAAAATCTCAAAGCACTGCCCCATCAGATCCTCCCGAACAACCCGTGAAACCCAAAGAGAATCCTCAATCCGGGATTGACAACCGGTTCAGAACAGATTGTATGACGGGCTGTTCTCAATTCTGTTCGCACAGGAAACAGTCACAAATACTATAGCACACTCTGCCCCATTTCAGGTGAGTATAAACAGTTCATTGGAGCTGCGTTTGAACAGCGGGCAGTCATCCTGCCTGTATTTTTTATAAAAACCGTGTCAACTACAACAGCCTGGATTTGGTTCAATCCGCCATTAGAATTCAACGCTCTTTGGGGCAAATTCAATCTGCGCCGCCGGAACCAGTTTCACAAACCAGCCACTCAGCACCTGATTGTGATGATCGATAATCTGCCGGGCGGTCAACTGATGTGTACTCCAGGTTCCATGAGCGTCCTGCGCCAGCTTCACCGGGTACCCAAGGCTGAACGCCCTCCGGCAGGTGGTATCCACGCAGTATTCGGTCTGAAGGCCGGCAATGACCAGGTTTTTGATCTCGCGCTTTTCCAGTTCCTCCTGTAAAACAGTCTCCTGAAAAGCATCGGGGTAATATTTTTGAACCACCAGCTCACCCTCAGCCGGTTGAATATCCGGATGGATGGTCCAGGTAGGGCTTCCGGTAAACAAAGGGCTGCGTGAATCCCGGTCATTGTGCTGCACGTAAATCACCGGCACACCGGCCGAGCGCGCCTGGCCGATCAGAGTTTTGATCTTTTCCAGCAACTCGGGGCCATCGTAAACCGGGTCACTCTCATCGAACATCCCCAACTGCACATCAATTATGAGCAGAGCGGTTTGACTGTCCATCATCATGTTGCACTCCCCTGTACCTGTCAGAATCCGACCGGCAAACCACCGATCAGAGGTTTGATTTTTGTGTATTCCTGGATTATGCCACGCCGCAGCCCGATCTGTCAGGATGTCAAAACCTACCGGTGAGCAATTTGCATAAGCACATCAGACAGCGCATACCCGCCAAAACCGGTGATAATCAGCCCGGAGATGCGGTTTACCCACAGCAGCGCGTTCTTACCGATACGCCCGCGCAACAAACTCACCCCGCTGCTGAGCAATAACCACCACAGCGCCGAGCCCAGAAAAACGCCCAATACCAGCAAACCGGCTGAACCGTATCCGGCGCCGGATGTCAGACCCAGCCCGGCGAAGACCGCGGTAAATGAAAGAATGGTCATGGGATTGGTCAGGGTGAGGAAAAATGTGGAGCCATATTCGCCGGTCAATCCCCGACCGGATACCCCCGCGGCCTGCTCCGACGGCTTTGTCAGCAGCGTTTTAATGCCTAGAACCAGTAAAAACAACCCGCCCGCCAGACGGAGCCAGAACTGCTGCTGAACCAGAAAGCCGGATACCAGCGTGAGCCCAAAAGCCGCGATGGACCCGTATACCGCATCGGCAGATGCGGCTCCCAGGCCAGAAACCAGGCCGTGTACGCGTCCCTCTGCCAGTGTCCGGCGGATGCACAGCACGCCAATCGGTCCCACCGGCGCGGCAATCGAAAAACCAAACAGCAATCCCTTCAGCAGGATATGAATGTCCATGCCTCTCCCCATCTGTCTGTAGCGGATGTTATGAGTGTGCTGAAAATTGTACCTGAAAGCCGTTGCAGGCTCGCCAGGTGTTATCGTCAAAACCGTTTCAGAGGGCTGACTTGCGGCGGGGATAAAACTCGGTCAGGATGGACGAAAAATCTTCCATCTTCCACGTTTGCGGCTGACGGATCAGAAACACCTCCCCGCTGCACTTTTCGATCACCCGTCCGTCTACCGTGTAGATTTTGCAAAACTGACATGGCTGGGGCCGCTCGGGGCAGTGCTTGCAGTCACCGTGCGGGCCGGTGAATACCTGTTTGATATTCTCCGGCGCATTCTCGATATACGCACGGTGCGTATCCACATTGACCAAAAACATGCGCACCGCCACCTCACCACTCTCGCGCATGTAAATACGTGTGTACACTTTGTCGCTCTTAACGCCGGCCCTGCGGTAGATGGCCATGTACCGGCCCCAGCAGTATCCGCTGCCGATCTGACCGCCGAAGGTGTACCCCAAACGCGTCATTTCATCATCATACAACTGGATGAAGCGTTTGTTCTCCACGGACAGGTAGTCGAAACGCGGCTCCTGCAGGATGATTTGCATTTCGGTTGGACTGGGTTGGTCTGTCATCTTTCACCTAATTGTTCGATTGTTTTGTCGTGTTGGAACCGGTTATGTTTGAACATCTATTAAAAATGAATCGGTATCAGGCCGCAATCTGGAACGCCGGGCCGCACACCTGACGGATCACTTCACCGGCATGCCGGAGAGGAAAAGCACCGGGCCGGGGATAGCGCCCGCCGCTGAACGAAACCAGCGATATGATTTCGCGGTGGAAGGTATCCACCAGGATTAACTGCCCCGTTTCGCCGCCATACCAGGGGTTGAAATCCAGATTTTGCGTAAAATGCACGACATCCTGGGGGAACTCTTCTTCCCGTATGGCCACCAGCGCCAGGCTGGGGATTTTCATCCGCAGGGCATGCGGGGTCTTAATTCCTTTGTTCACGAATGCGCTGAACTGCCGGTAGACCTCTTTGGCTTTGTCCAACCGGCCAAAGGCGGTGTGATCCCAATCGATAAAGAGGAAATGCTCCTCCACTTTGGCTGCTCCCATCCGGCTCACACCTTCTGAGCAGGCGTATAACAGTGACTGCAATCCGCCCAGTGGTGAGTTGAAGTCGATGATATACCCGGCTTGCTGAAGCTCTCTGGATGCCGCTGAAATGAATGCGTCCAACAGTCTCTCTCCTTTGAAGGTTGATCCGGTTGCAGATAACACTCGTGAATGATGCAGTTCAATTGTAGACCAAAACATGCAGAATCAACCAGTCGGGTGCCTGAGTTATCCGGAAAGATCCTCCGGTTGATCCTCTCCGTTCCGCTCACTTTTCCGGTAGGCCACTTCCACATTCATGCTGACCGGAGCCAGCGCGCGCAGACTGGCAGCGCCGAATACCTGCCAGGCCTCCTCGCTCACCGGATCCTGCAGGCGAATCTGCACGACAGAATCCGGGTCCAGGGCAGCCAGGCTGGCCTGTAGCCTGCTGCGCAGCACGTCGGGGGGAACACCGTCGGTTTCAACATTGAGGGCGGTCATGGGACGGGCCGGTAGGGGGATAAAACGCGTCTTCACCAGCCTGCCGCCGTTCTCTGTGGGCGCAAAATCGAGCAGGATATACCCCTTGCGTTCGTGCTGTTCGGCGAAGGCGGTTCGCTCCACCGAACCGGCGTATACCACCGGAGCTGCCAGCGGGCGAGAACATAGATCCGTTTTGAGCACCTGGCAGCGGTGGATATGCCCGCTCAGAAAGGCAGCAACACCACGCGGTAAATCGGCTCCACGAATGATATCCGGCCCGTACCGGAAGGTGAAATTCACCGGCCCCACCTGCGCGCCCTCCACAGACTGGTGCATGCACAACACCCGGATATCGGCCGGAGTTTCCATCAGGCCGGTCCGCTGAATCTGAGCAGAGAATTCCCCCTGGATTTTTCGGGTGTACGGGAACCCGCCGATGCACACCCGCAGTCCGTTTTTTTGCAGCGTGATACAGCCGGGCTGGTCAAACACGTGCAAATTGGCATGGCTACGCCACACCTGCATCGGAATTTTCCCGCGCTCATGATTGCCCGGCACCAGAAGTATCGGCACGCCGGCCTGGGCGGCTTCAACCAGCGGGGCAAAGGCAATCTCCACCAACGCGTCTGGGATGCGGCTGCGGTCAAACAGATCGCCGCCGTGAATGACGGCATCCACCTGCCCCTCCAGCGCTGGCTGCAATGCCAGGCGAAAGTTACACAAAAAGTCATCACCCCGGCGGCGACGTTCTATACGCGGGTTAAGCGGGAAATCCAACCCGATATGCGTATCACCGAACAACAGGATGCGGAAAAGTCTGGTTGAGGTATCCATGAGTGCTTTCGGGGGATCTTATAATTGACAGGTTTATTATATCAGAATATATGTTCTATTTCCATTCTGGAATGATTCATGTAACATTTTCATTCCTGATGCCATTCCGGGCTCTCCTGGAAATGCCGGCATGGCAGTGATGGGATCTGCACACCACCCCTTTGTTTGAGGAGTTGTTATGAAAAGAACCGGTTTACTGGTATTCACAATTCTCGCTCTTATGATCATGCTGACTGGCTGTGTGATGCCATTCCGGGTGGCAACATCCGCCCCGGTTGTCACGCTGCCACCCGTGGAGACGTCTGATGCTGAAACCCAGGCCCCGCAGGCCCCGGAGGCCCATGATCCGGAACCAACCGCCGAGACAGAACCATCCGCAACCGCCACGGTCGCAGCCGTAGCCGAAGCAACGGTTGATCCGGCCGTTGTTTGCCCGGCTGCTGTGGAAGGGGCCAGTTTGTATGTGGATGAAGGCAATGGTTTTTGCCTCCTGATCCCGGATGATTTCACGCAGAAGACCTTTCAGGAATACCGGTATGACCGGGTCGAATTTTCCAAACCGGGCGTCGATGTCAACTCGCCGGACCGCCTGACCCCAGCTCTGGTGGTAGAGATCAACGGGAACGCCGGCGAGCAGAACGGCCTGCAGTACGCCAGACGCTGGAAAGACAACTTTGCCGCCGGGCAGAAGGCCGAACCGGAAGAGATGGAGATCAACGGCCTGTCGGGCGCTACTCTGGTGTATGAAACCGAGTTCGGCCCCATGTCGCAATCCGCCTTCGTCACTGCCAATGATGTAAAATATCGTCTGGTGCTGTCACCTGCCCTGGGCACCGCGTCGGATATCGAAACCGATTTGCAAAGGGTGTGGACGCTGGCCGTCAGCAGCCTTACTTTCTTCCCGCCCCGGCAGCAGCCCGACCGGATTACGCCGGATGAGGCCTGCCCGCAGGCGGTGACCGGCTTCAAACAGTACATCAATTTTGCCGATGGCTACTGCCTGCTCTACCCGGCCGATTTTGAGCCCACCCAAACCTTCCCTGGTGATTTTACTGGCGGCCCGGTGCTGGGTGAAGCGGTAGGCGTGGGCGAAATCAAAGCCGGCCTCACGGTGGGAGCCATGGGCTACTACGGCGAGGTGAAGATCATGGATCTGCTGGCCGACCGCATGGATTTGATCGACTCGGCCAGCGTGGAAGAAACCACCCTCTCCGGCTTCCCGGCCGTCACCTTTCTGGATCCGCGCGGGCCGTGGGCATCACGGCAGGCCATGATTCTGGCTGACGGGTTTGTGTTTACGCTGGTCAACCAGCCCTACGAGCCTGACCGTTACCCGGATGGCATGCCGTATGTGGATGCCATCTGGGAATCTGTGACCGGAAGCCTGGCTTTCTTTGACCCCTGGCGGTAATCATCCGAATGTATTACAAAAAATGCACCTGACCTAAACGAAAACAAGGAGAACATCAATGAACATACCGTCCAATCAGGAAATGATCGATCTGGCCGCCCGGGTGTGGGGTGAACGCGAGTTAGGGCGCGGGAATTCGGCCGGTAGCGTGGCCTGCGCCCTGCTGAGTGAGTCGGGCAAGCTGTATTATGGCGTGTGCATCGACATCAGCAGCGGGATTGGTTTCTGCGCCGAGCACAGCGCCATCGCCGCCATGATCACCGCCGGTGAGACGCACATCCTCAAAGTGGCGGCAATTGCCAGCGGGAAAACGGTGCTGCCGCCATGCGGACGCTGCCGCGAGTTTATGTACCAGATCGACGAGAAAAATCTGGATACCACCGAGGTGGTGCTGGGCGCCGACCGCTCGGTGCTGCTGCGCGAGCTGCTGCCGCACCCGTACTGCGAAGTGTGGGAACCGCAAATCCCTTAAAACCTCATGCCCCTGCTGTGGCTGTCATCCGCTTTTCTGGCCGGGTTGTGTCTGGCTGACCTGCTGAGCCTGCCGTGGCCGGTTTGGGCGGGGTTGAGTGGTGCATGCCTGGCAGGGTCCTTTTTGGAGAAACGCCTTTCACCGCCTGATTGGCTTTTAGCCTTTAGGCGGTTTTCACATCTGACCGTATCTCTTATCCTGGCAGCCCTGCTGGCCGGCGCGGCCTGGTATCAACTGCGCCAACCGGTTTTTGATCCGGGGGATCTGGCGTATTACAACGGCTCACAGGTTCGCCTGACCGGCATGATCGTTGACTACGCGGATGTGCGCGACAACGCCGTGCAGATCACCGTACAGGCCGGTGAAATGGAGATCGATGGGCAGAATTTGCCCGTGAAAGGCAAGGTGTTGGTTCGTCTGCCGGCTGGCAGCGAGTGGCAGTATGGTGATTGGCTGTACCTGAACGGGAAGCTCACTGCCCCGGCTGAAAACGAGGAATTTTCCTATCGTGATTATTTAGCCGTGCGCCGCATCTACTCCACGCTGTACTTTCCGTACGTCGAATTTCTGGAGCACCGCAGCGGCAGCCCTCTGAAGGTCGGCATTTTCCGCTTACGCTCGGCAGCCAACCGCACCCTGCAAACCATTTTCCCTCAACCGGAAGCCGCGCTCATGTCAGGCATTTTGCTGGGTCTGGAGCACGATATCCCAGCTGATCTGGAAGAAGCGTTTCAAACCACCGGCACCTCGCACATCATCGCCATCTCGGGCTTCAACATTGCTATTTTGGCCGGATTATTTTTCAAAGCCAGTTCACGCCTGCTGCCGCGTCTGTGGGCGCCGCTGGGGGCCATCCTGGCTATCATCCTCTACACGGTGTTGGTGGGAGGGCAGGCTTCGGTGGTGCGGGCGGCGGTGATGGGTTCCATGGCGCTGATCGGACGCCAGATCGGGCGTGAGAACACCGGTATCAACAGCCTGGCGTTCACCGGGGCGGTCATGTGCTTCTTCAATCCGCTGCTCCTCCACGATGCGGGTTTTCAACTTTCCTTTGCGGCCACGTTGGGGTTAGTGCTGTACGCTGAACGCTGGCAGGCTGCCCTGCTGACCCGGCTGGAGCGGCATTTTTCGCCGACAACGGCCCGGCGTTGGAGCGGCTGGTTGAGCGATTATTTGCTATTCACGCTTGCCGCGCAGCTCACCACATTGCCGCTGATCCTGTATCACTTTGGGAGACTGTCATTCTCCTCGCTGCTGGCCAATGTATTGATTCTGCCGGTACAACCGCTGGTGATGATCTTGGGCGGGGTCGCCCTGCTGGGCGGGTTGGCGTGGCTGCCGCTGGGCAAATTATTGGGCTACGTCACCTGGGCGCTTCCCGCGTACACCAACCGCATGGTGCAACTCCTGGCCGGCATTTCGGGCGGATCGCTGCAGAGTGGGGCCATTCCTCTATGGCTGCCGGTGGTTTTTTACCTGATCCTGGCGGCGTTCTCGTTGGAAGCCGCACTGGCAAAGTACCTCCCTAAGGTGTCTGACCTGTCCAAACAGGTGCGCCCGACGGCCGTGCTGGCAGCCCTGACGCTGGTGTGTGTTGCCTTGTGGAACAGCGCGGCGCTGCTGCCGGATGGGCGGCTGCATGTGGATGTGATCAATGTGCCCGACGGCCCGGTCGTGTGGGTGCAGATGCCCGCCGGTGAGACCCTGTTGATCAACGGCAGTTCCAGCGCCAGCCGCCTGAACAGCGAACTGGGGCAGCGCATGCCATGGTCCCGCCGCCGTCTGGATGCCATGCTGGTGACTCAGGGTAAATCCAAACCGCTGGCCGGTTTACCGGCGGTGCTGGAACAGTTCCCTGCCGGGATGCTGTTATGGAATGAGCAGGCCGCCGGGCTGCGCAATGGCGAACTGATTGCCGAATCGCTGCGAGATACGGGAGTGGAACCTTTATGGTTGCAAACGGGTCAGACTGTGAGTGTGGATCAGGGGCCGGTTGTGCGGGTTTTGCAGCACAGTTCCTCCGGCACAGCCCTGCTGATTGCCTGGCAGAACTTCAGCCTGCTCATCCCGGGCGGCGTACCGCTGGGTACGCTCGACCACCAGGATCTGGCCGGGCTGGATGCCCTGCTTCTGGGTGAGGCGGATGTGGTTTCAACCCCACCGGCGGAATGGGATGCCCTGGCCCCAGTGCTGGTGATCTGGCAGGGTGCCGGCAGCGCGGATCTCCCGGCTGATGACCCGCGCTGGGTGCATCTGGATGACTACGCTCATATCGAGGTGGTCACAGACGGTTTATCGATGCAGGCCAGCGTGGGCGACTAAACAGGTTCAGACGCCCGCGGCGGATGAATTTCTCTTTCCACAGGGTACAATAGCATTAGCATGATTTTTCGCGCCTGCCCGCGCCGGGGGACTTCGGAGAGCAGGCTGTTCACCTGATAAGGAGATACCTATGGAAACTCGACCCTTTGGCAAAACCGGCCAGTCTTTTCCCATCCTCAGTTTTGGCGGACAGCGTATTGTGGATGCGCACGGCTGTACCCAGGACGAGGCGGTGGTCATCGTCAACACCGCCATCGACCGCGGTATCCGTTATTTCGATACCGCCTGGGCCTACTCGGACGGGCAGGCCGAAGAACGGCTGGGTTTGGTGGCAGCGCGCCGCCGCTCGGAGATGTGGATCGCCACCAAAACCACCGATCCCACCCGTGATGGCGCGCTGCGCCAGCTGGAACAGAGCCTGAAACGTCTGCAGACCGATCATGTAGATGAATGGCGTATGCATAACATGTACAGCTTTGAACGCCTGGATGCCTTCACCGGCAAGGGCGGGGCCGTTGAGGCAGCCGTGCAGGCCCGCGATCAGGGCATGGTAAGTCATATCAGCATCAGCGGTCACACCGATCCGCAGATCCTGGTGGAGGGGATCAAACGTTTTCCGTTTGAGAGCGCTCTGGTCGCTGTTTCCGGGTTGGATCATTTCATCAAAAGCTTTGCCGAGGAATTCCTGCCGTTTGCCCAGTTTACCGGTATCGCCACCATCGGCATGAAGGTGATGGGGCTGGGTTCGCTCAAGCATGAATCCAAACGCTCGCTGCGTTATGCCCTGGGTCTGCCCATCAGCACGATCATTGTAGGCATGGAGACCATGGCGCAGTTGGAAGAGAACCTGGAAGTGGCGGAAAACTTTGTGCCTATGAGTGACGAGGAACGGCTGCAGTATTTTAAAGACATCATCCATCTGGCGAAGCCGGAAAATATGCCCTGGAAGGCGAACGAGTGGGATCATCCCACCGGTTGGAAGGATCGTTATTTAGAGAAGGATCTCTCGGCATTTACGATGAAAAGCGAGTAGGCGCAGATTGGGTTGTGGGATCAGCATATCCACTCGCTGGCATACTGCTCATTATTGTCATCCCGAACGCCAGTTAGGGATCGGCTAAGGAAAAATCAATCACGGTTCCATATCTGGAAACGTTACCGCGAGACTTCGGGCGGATCTCTGCGTGAAGACTTCGTCTTCACTGCGAGATGACAAAACGGGCATGGTTACGAGGAAAAGGATTTCATGCACCTTAGTGTCCTCTGTTGTCCTCCCGAACGCCAGTGAGGGATCGGCTAAGGTCAGATCTTCTCACGTTTGCATATCTGGAAACGTAAATTTCCGCCCCGCTGGATGGCATTTACTGTGCGTTGCTGCTTAAAAGTGGGCAAGTGACCTATTCACCGGGCATCCAGCGCTTCATATCCGGCAGGTGCTCCACGTGGTGATGATCGTATGTTCCGTACAACACATCATACAGTCGACCATCCCCCAACCAGGCAAAGCGCCCCTTTTCCAGCAGAGCATCCTCCGGGATCTGTCCGGCCAGGTCGATGACGATCTGAAAACCGTTTTCCCAATCGGTCAGCACTTCATCCCAGCTTTTGTCTTTCAGGCTGTCATAGATCCAACTATTGACCGGCTCCAGATCCTCTTCGCGATCCGGATCCAGCCCCGCCGGCCACTCAGGGAACTCCGGCTCGCGGTCTTCCATGGCCGCCTGCAGTTTTTCGATGGTGCGCTGCTGCCAGGCCCACAAATGGGCTATCTTATCTTTGAGGGATAGTGCTTCAAACTGAACTTCCTCGGCCTGCTCTGTGCTCATCGGCTCGAGCATCCCCAGCCATAGCCGGTACTCGTCTTCCAGTTGTCGAATGATCGCGTTTTTACCGCTCATGGTGTGCCTCTCCGCTCAGTCGGATAAATCTATGGAAGCATTATAAACATAATTCGGTGTGAGGTTGAAAGTACTTCTGCAATACCAACGTTTTATCAGGAGAATAAGAGGCTTACCTCTTTCGTCTCCCTCGTAGTGGAGGTTCATGAACCTCCCCTACCAGATTGACATTCAAAGTCTGTTGAACAAACGCTCTTTCACCAATCATCCGCCCCCTTACCTGTATTACAATAGTCCACAGCTTTGCATCTTATCCCTTCGTCATCGAAAGGATCTCCCTATGCTCACAGAAGAACAAATCAAAAAGCGGGCGCACGATCTGCACCAACGTGCCGTGGTGATCGACACGCACAGCGATCTGCTGATGCCGATCGCCGACGGCAAGATGCGCCTGGCCCAGGAAATCCGTCTGCCGGAGCCGGAGGGCTGGCAGGCTCCGCCCGGATTGATCGAATCGCTCGGCCCGGATTTCGCGTCCTTTTCGCCGCATTCGCAATACTTTGGCACCATGGGGCAGTTCAGCCTGCCGCAGTTCAAACGCGGCGGCATCACCGTGCAAGTGTGCGGCATTTATCTGGAAAACAAACATCTGCAGCGCGCCCTGGAACGCGGGTTGGATATGGTGTGGTGGTTCCACAAAGAAGTGGAAGACAATCCTGATTTTGAAATGGTCACCAGCGCAGCCGATATCCGCCGCATCAAGCGCGAGGGCAAGGTGGGCGGCGTGCTGGCTCTGGAAGGCCTTGATGCCCTGGGATGCGAGCCGCGCTATCTGGATTTGTATTACAGACTGGGATTGCGCATGGCCTGCCTGACCCACAACCGGCGTAACATGTTTGCCGATGGCCCCGAACCGGG
>DAISXR010000061.1:0-1419 GCA_036825755.1 Anaerolineaceae bacterium | reverse complement strand
GGTTGGGATACCTCGCCCAAAGGGCTGGAGGACGTCTCAAAATATCCGCTGCTGACCGAGGCATTGGTACGGCGCGGGCATTCCGACGAGGTGATCCTCAAGATCCTGGGTGAAAATTTTATGCGAGTCTTTGAACAGGTATGGAGAAAATAACATGGATGACAAACTGAAAACACAGCGCGGGTGGTTGAAATCGGATCGGTGGGATTTGTGGTCCACCCTGGAAACGGATCAGGTGCGTAAGGTTCCCCCGCCCCCGCTGGAACTACCCTGCCCGGAAGGCGCTAAAACGGTGGATCTGGTTCCCCCCGACCAGTTTACCATTGGCGATATGCCTTTTATCCAGGCCGTGCGCGCCCGCCGCAGCCGCCGCCGCTATACCGGTGAGCCCATCACGCTGGAAGAACTGTCCTTTTTACTGTGGGCCACACAGGGATTTCAGGAATTCATCCGCGACGGCAAATTTGCCCGCCGCACCGTGCCCTCAGGCGGGTGCCGCCACCCGTTTGAAACTTATCTGGTGATCAACCGCGTGGAGGGCGTGGAGCCGGGTTTATACCGCTATCAATTCCTTGAGCACCGCCTGTGCTGGCTGGAGCCGCTGGACGCCGTGAAATCCCGACTGATCGACGAAAACTATGCCAAATTCCTCGACAACGCCGCGGCAGTGTTCTTTTGGGCGGTCATCCCCTACCGTACCGAGTGGCGCTACAGCATCATCTCCGACAAGATCATGGCCCTGGATGCCGGGCATGTGTGCCAGAACATGTATCTGGCCTGCGAAGCGTTGGGATTGGGCACCTGCGGGTATGACGGCTACAACCAGGCCAATGTGGACCGGCTGCTCAACCTGGACGGCGAAGAAGAATTTGTGATCTATCTGGCCCCGGTCGGACGCCCGGCTGGCGATTAGTGCTGGCAGCCCGGGCAGAAGTAAGAAGCTCCTCCCAAAAACTGGATTTTTTCAACGGCAGTCCCGCAGCGCGGACAGGGTTTTCCGGCTGCGTGGCTGCCCATGATGATTTTATACCCTCCCGGCTGATTGAATAAATCGCGCTCAGTATCCCGCCCGCCCAATTCGATCATCTGACGCAGGGTGCTGCGAGCCGCCGTATACAGGTTGTACCGTTCAGCCTCTGAAAGCGTCTGCACCGTGCGGCGGGGTTGAAGCTGCGCGTTGAACAGGATATCCTGCAGGCAGCCGTTGCCCACCCCGCCCAAACCGGGTTGGCTGATGATGAAGTACTTGACACTGGTTTTCGGGGTGATGGACGGATCCTGGAACAGCGTTTCAAAACGTTCAAAGGTGAGTTCATCTGCCAGCGGGGCGGGTTTTTCGGCTATCCACCCGCGCTGCTCGCCCGGCCAGGCCGCCTGAATAAAGCCCCACAGCACAATGCTGGCCGTCAGTTTGCTGCC
>DAISXR010000060.1:14810-20838 GCA_036825755.1 Anaerolineaceae bacterium | reverse complement strand
GCATCATAGATCTCGGCATCTTCAGGGATCTCCACATGCTCACCCACAGCGACAATCTTTCCCCCCTCAATCAATACTGTACCCGGATCAAAGCTCCCCTGTGTGATTGTAAGCACCTTCCCGTTTACAATTGCGATCATGTCGTTTGCTCCTGTTTTCTTGATTTGAGATTCTTATTCGTTCCAGGTGATGTGCGTTTCCACATACGTTCTGGGTTTTTCGGCAGGTTCATCCATATCATCGGTCATATACAGGTAGGCGGCATCTTTTTCGTTGCTGAAAGCAGCCGGCTTGCCAAAACGATCCAGGGCAATGATGTTCATCCGGCTCAGGTATTTACCGCCCAGTTCATCCAAATCCATCATCGCCATCTGGCCGGCTTCCTCAACAGATTTGCCCATCTTCATATATAACACCAGCGAACGGGCGGTTGAGGCCCGGATGGCCATCTCACCCATGCCGGTGCAGGCAGCAGCACCGTACTTATTGTGAGCATAGTTTCCCGCACCAATGATGGGTGAATCGCCCAATCGTCCGGGGAATTTCCAGGCCCAACCGCTGGTACTCACACCGGTGCAGATATCGCCTTTGGCATCCATGGCAATAAAGTTGACCGTTCCGGCATCTTTTTCCGGTTTTCGTTTGCCAAAATAGATGGCGGCGTTTACTCGCTGTGGATCCGAGGCCGATTCGATCATGCGCCACAGGGTAAGCTGATCCAGTTTTTCGAACTCGCCGGGCGCCAGCAGGCTGTCCAGTCCGCTTTTCCAAACCGTGCGGGCGTAGTCATCCAGCAGGTCCTTCTGTTCAAAACCCATTTCATGTGCAAAGCGCTCGGCGCCCTGCCCCACCAGCATAACATGCGGCAGGCTCTCCATCACCTTGCGGGCGATGGAAATGGGGTGTTCATATCCCTTAATCGCTCCCACCGCGCCGGTGGAAAGCGAGTTACCGTCCATGATGCTGGCGTCCAGTTCCACCTGGCCCAAAAAGTTGGGATACCCGCTGAAGCCAACCGAATGATCCTCCGGGTTGGATTCAACCAGCCGGATACCGGCTTCCACCGCGTCCATGGCGGTTCCACCTGCCTTCAGCACGCGCATCGACTCTTTGATGCCCACATTCCCATTGGTGCTCGTGACAACAATCATTGGCTCACCTCTTATGAAATTGATTGATTTCGTTTTTTTGAAATGAAAGCCTTATTTAGCTGCCGTTCTCGTAATTTGCAAAAATTCTTCCGGTTTCAGGCTCGCTCCGCCCACCAGGGCGCCGTCAATATCCGGCTGGCCGAAGAACTCGGCTGCGTTTTTGGATGTGACCGAACCGCCGTACAGTACCCGCGTTGATTGGGCAATCCCATCGCCAAACAGCGCTGCCAGAGTGGGGCGGATCATATCTTTCACCACCTCGTTGGCATTGGGTCCGCTGGATGCCAGGCCCGTACCAATTGCCCAAACTGGCTCATAGGCAATCACCAGAACACCGGCTTCCGCCACGGTCAGGCCCTGCAAACCGTCGCGCACCTGGCGAATGATTACACCCGCGGTTTGGCTGCCCTGCCGCTGTTCCAGCGTTTCACCCACACAGACAATCGGGATCAATCCCGCGGAAAGAGCCGCCTTCACTTTGCGGTTGACGGTTTGATCGGCCTCGCCGAAATACTGCCGCCGCTCGGAATGCCCGATGATGACATACTGACAAAGCTCTTTGATCATGGCTGCCGAGACTTCGCCGGTATACGCGCCGGATGCTTCCCAATGCAGATTTTGGGCTCCCAGGCCAATCTCCAATCCAGAGATCAGCGTAGAAACAGCAAACAACGCAGGAAATGGCGGGCAGATCACCCGTTCAACACCGTGCATCGAATCGAGGTCGGGCAGCATCGCCTGCACCAGCGCGAGCGATTCCTTGACGGTTTTATTCATTTTCCAGTTTCCAGCAACAAGTGGTTTTCGCATGTGTACCTCTTTGCAAAGATGAATCATCGGGCTACTGACGTCCATCGCCCGGTTAATGAAGTGCGAGTCAATGAAAATGCAATCTCATTATACCTTAGCCACAAAAAATAACGCCCCTGTGGAAACAGGGGCGAGTAATGGTCTGTAGATTAGATTAGCTCGGGTGCGAGGCAACCACTTTAGTGTAGGTGTTGAATTTGGGTGGATTCTCAATCGCCTTTTTCACCGCACAGGTATTGGCGCTTTTGATCAGCGCATCACGATACTGAGCCGGGAAAGTTTCGGGTACCTGAATTTCGATATCGATCTGATCCAGATGACGGGTGATCGGATTTCGGACCATTCGTTCAACCACCTGAATTCCTTCTGTCGGGAGACCGCGTTGCTGACAGAAGCTCATCACATAGAAACCGGCGCAGGTTGCCAGAGAGACCAGAAACAATTCAAAAGGTGAGGGATCTGATCCATCCTGATTGGATCGAACATCCAAACCGCGATAATGCGCGTCCACCCGCTGACCACCGGGGAAATCGACGAGAATCTCCATAAAAACTCCTCCATGCAAACTTATTTTTTATGATCACCGATCTTTATGCCGCAACGTGTCTTTTATATGCACACATTGTAACGGAACTTATCATTTTTGGTGTCATTGAATCATTCGATGTTCGCAAATAGAAAAGGTTACAGAGTTCATAATGAGAGAAGGCAATCACCCAGTCAGCGTTTGATGCCGGTGGTTGAGATCCCCTGCATAAAATAGCGTTGCCCGATGAAGAAGATGATGATCATAGGGATGGTAATCAGCACACTGGCCGCCAGCACAATTTCCCACTGCATCTCACCGCCCTGACCAAACCGGTCCAGGATGGTTTTAAGTCCGCGCGGCAGCGTATACAGCGAGGTCGTTTGCAGATAAATCAGCGGCCGCAGCAGATCAGTCCAGGCGGCCTTCAACTCAAAAATAAAAATCACGATCATGGCGTTACGGGTAAGCGGGAAAGCGATATCTCTCCACAAACGAAAGTACCCGGCCCCATCCACACGAGCTGCATCAAACAACTCCCTCGGCAGGCTGAGGTAAAACTGCCGCATCATGAAAATATAAAACGCGGAACCGAACAAATTACCTGCCCACAGTGGCGTCAAGGTGTTGACAAAGCCCAGCTTGTTCCAGATGAGGTACACCGGGATCATGGTCACCGCCGCCGGCAGCATCATGGAAGCGATGACCAGCATGAACAGGAAGTTACGCCCCGGAAAGCGGAAGTACGAGAAGCCAAACGCGATCAATGAACAACTGATCGTCACCGAAACAGCCGCCAAAACACTGACCACAATACTGTTCCGAAACCAGGCAAAGAATGGGGCAGCCTTCCATACATTCACATAATTCTGCCACGCAACCGGATCAGGGATCCATTCATTATTGAATACTTCTGAACGAACCTTGAGCGAGGCGCTGACCAGCCACAATAATGGCAAAAGGAAAATGACAGACAGGATTACAAGCAGCAGCACTTTAAAGAATTTGTCCGACCGAAATACGTACTGAATTTTCCTCTCTCGTACGCGGGGGGCTGTCACGGTTCCTCGCAGGGCAGTTTCAAGCTGATCGTTATAGGAATATTTACTCCCCTTCATAGTACACCCACCTTTTGCTCAGTCGCATCTGGACGATGGTCAGGATCAAGATAATGGCGAACAGTATCCATGCCATGGCCGAGGCATACCCCATCCGCAGGTATTCAAAGGCCGTTCTGAAAAGATAAATCACATAAAACAAAGCGGAATCCGTGGCAGAGGTGGCATTCATGCTGCCAAAATACATGGTGTACACCTCGGTGAAGATCTGGATGGAGGCAATCGTGTTCACAATCACGGTAAAGAAGATCACACTGCTGATCATGGGCAGGGTAATCTTCGTAAACTGCTGCCAGGTCGATGCGCCATCCAGTTGAGCGGCCTCATACATCTCTTTGGGCACATCCTGCAAAGCCGCCAGATAAATGATGATGGTGGTGCCCAGGCTCCACAAACTCATCAACACAATGCCGGGTTTTACCCAGTTGGGATCTGAGGTCCAGGCCGGTCCGTTGATCCCGATGAGCTCGAGACCCCGGTTGACCAGACCCACACGCGGGTTCAACAGCCACAGCCATAGCGTGCCGATGGCCACCGCCGGTGTAATGGATGGTAAATAAAAAATTGTTCTGAAGAAACCTGCCACCCGTTTGACGCTGTTGAGCAGCATGGCCAGCGCCAGTGAAACGAAAATGGAAAGAGGCACATGCAAAACCGTGTAGAAAAATGAGTTGAACAGGCTCTTTGTTACCTTGGGATCATCTATCAGGCGAGAATAATTGTCCAATCCGACAAAGGATGGACTGCTCAGCACATCATAATTGGTGAAAGATAAGTACAGGCTGGCGAGCATTGGACCCAGGGTAAAAACCAGAAAACCGATTAGCCAGGGTGAAATAAACAGCAATGCTGCCAGCGTTTCACGTTTACGAAGGGCGGAGACCCGCCTTCCAGAGGAAGGGCGGGTCTCCTTTGTTTCATTTTTTGCCATTAGGGCGTCGGGGTACTCGTGGTACCAGTGCCCGTTCCGGTGCCAGTGTTCGTACCAGTCCCGGTCCCGGTGTTCGTTCCAGTTCCGGTTCCGGTATTGGTTCCGGTTCCAGTGCCGGTGTTCGTTCCAGTACCGGTGCCGGAAGTACCGGTACCAGTCTGGCCCTGATTCGCGGCATCCAGGGCGGCCTGAGCCTCTTCCTGGGCCTGATCCAAAGCTTCCTGAGCCGTCTGCTCGCCGCTCAAAACGCGGGTCACAGCATCCTGCCAGGCCTGCTTGAATTCAGCACCAGCGGCATTAGCCGGCATGGTGATGGCATTTTCCTGTGCGGTCTTTACCACCTCAAGAGCTGAATCCCACATATCGCTGTCGGTCGACTTCATGATGTCATTGAAGATGATATTGTCGGCCTGCTCGTTGGCGGTATAGGTTCCGGTGAACGGAATACCGTCAGCTTCGCGGGCGTCCGCGCGAGCCTGGGCAGCCTTCTGCCAGGTTTCGGTCGCGGTCATGGTCTTCATGAATGCACAGGCAGCGTCCACGTTTTCAGCCCCGGCCGGGATGGCCCAGGCATTACCCGTGGCATAGCTGATGTCATTGCCTTCTGTGTCCTTGAAAGGCAGTACCGTAATATCAACGTTCGGTGAATTTTCCACCAGAACGTTCAGGTACCACTGTTCCATTGGGAAGACTGCGATCTGGTTGGCAGCTACCTGATTGTTTGCGCCAAAGAAATCCCAGGTATCACGGAAAGCCATGAAATCAGCATTCCCGCCGGCTGCTTCCTGCAAGCCAGCCGTAAATTCAAGCGCCTGCACAACCTCAGGGCTGTTCAGCATGGCTGTTTTTCCATCCTCGGAAATCATCTGACCGCCATTTGCCGCCACCCACAAGGGGAGGAATTCCGGCAGTTTCGGGTCGACGCCGATGCGGGTCAACTCGCCATTGTCCATTACCGTCAACTGGTCATTCAGGGCTGAGAGCGAATCCCAATCAGAGATATCGATATCATCCACCGTCAGACCGGCTTCATCCAGAGCCTGATTGTTCACAATCAAAACAACCACATTGTAGAACTCAGGAATACCGTACACCTGACCGTTCACAGTCACTTCCTTAACGGCTTCGTCACGGTACATACTCATGTCGATGTTCTGACTGGTAATACAATCCTCCAGCGGCAGCAATGCACCGCGCGAGGCATACGTTGAAAGAACATCACGGCTCATATAAACAACATCCGGCGGGTTGCCTGATGCAATGGCGGTCAGCAACTGCTGGTCATCCAGAGCGCCTTCAGCCAGCGTCAGATCCACATTCGGATATTGCGATTCAAATTCATCCACACGCGTGGTGGCGATTTCGTCACCCAGGCTGAAACCAAGTACATTCAGCGGTCCGGAAATATCACCCGTCACAGCAATACCAGCCTGCGAGGTGCCGGTTGTAGTCGTACCCGTGGTCATACCGGTTTGAGTCCCGGTGCCGCTGG
>DAISXR010000060.1:0-14710 GCA_036825755.1 Anaerolineaceae bacterium | reverse complement strand
GGTTCCAACGGCCGGAGTACCAGTGCCGGTCATACCGGTTTGAGTACCCGTTCCAATCGTGCTGGTTCCGGTGGTATCCGTACCAACCGACGACGTTCCGGTTGTATCCGTTCCCATCGCCGACGTGCCTGTACCGGTTATTTCATCAGTACCGGTTCCTGTTCCTTGTCCAGTAACAGGAATTCCTTCATCCGTGCTGGTTCCTGTTTCACCTCCGGTCACGGGAATACCCTCATCGGTTGCTTCAGTGCCGAGACCTGGTTGACCTGTTTCGGTAGACAGTGCGGTATCACAGGCTGCGAACAGCAGCGATGCGACCATCACTACCCCTAACAGTTTAATCGCGCTAAACTTTTTTGCTTTCAGGAAAAACATACTTCCCCCTTGCTTGATTCCAATGGACGTTTCATCCACTGGTGGTAAACGACGTGAATCCTGTCGTTGTACGACCAATTTCGATAGTCTCTTTACAGCTCCCTTTTATGGAGTGCAGTAAAGGTTTATTGATTTGATATTCAATCTCTGTGGTGTTGGCCTGTAATGTATACCGATAAAATTTTCGTACGTTTTATCAAATCAACCAGTAAACCCTCATCAGTAAACCTTTATGGTTTTTATCATCTTTGTTTAACCATCCTGCGCACCGCATTCGGGATCTTTCTTTTGAACCCCGCCATGAAGGCTCAGGATGATGTTTTTTTGTACCTCCTGAAATTCATCGTATCATCTGTAAATTGGAGTGTCAACCTCTTAATTACCACCCATTGGTGACTGAATGACAATCTATCAGAATCATTTAATGACATTTCCGAGCGGTTTCACATGTCATGCTTTTCCAGACACCCAATCACCTTTCACAGTATGACTGCCAATCGTCATTGTTCACACCTTTTGATAAAAATGGGCCAGGCATTTTCAGAAGAAAATCAAATGATGGAGGAAAAATCTCACTATGTCAGATTAATTGTTCTTTGTATGATCAGTAACATGAGTGAAATTACCAAATTCAAGTATCTGCCCATCTTTCGAGATATCTCAGTCGATGAACTCGAAAGAATTGGGGCGTTATTTGATATAAAGAACATGACGGCCGGTGAAACCATTTTTCACCAGGGCGATAAAGCTGAAAATCTGTTTATCCTTTTGACCGGCAAGGTATCCATCCGTTACAAACCCTACGATGGTCCACCCATCAACATTTCCAGCATCATTCCGGGGTGGGTTTTTGGCTGGTCAGCGGCATTGGGCCGCGAAACTTACACCTCTGAAGCCCTGGCGCTGCTGCCCGGATCGGCCTTCTGTCTCAGCAAGCGTCACCTGCTGGAGATTTGTAACCTGCATGATGAAGCTGGTATAATTTTTTTGGATCATTTGACCAGCGTCATTGCAGAACGTCTCAATCAGACTCCAAAACAGGTATTATCTGTGCTGGCCAAAATGGCAGATCAGACTGAAGGGTGAGAAGATGACCGATACAGGACCAAAGTTTTCAGAGCGGGAACAGATAAACGGGTTGATCGAGCAGCTTGATTCGTATATCAGCCATTACCATGGGGGATCTGTCCAGCTTGTTTCATTTGACGGGAAACACGTCAAGGTACGGCTGGGGGGCGCCTGCCTGGGTTGCCCGCTGCAGGCCAACACGCTGCACGGCTGGGTGGAAGGAACATTAAAACAATTCTTCCCGGATATTGAAGACGTTGTCTCCGAAGAAGAAACTGCTGCAAAATAGATCAATCTCTTGCTTTGCTGATTATTCGATAAAAACTTCAACCAGTTCCTGATCCGAATCGTGTACCAGATCGAAGATGCGGCCTGTCGTGCCGGCATCTACATGCTCCATGATCTGATCCATATCCAAACCTGAAACTTCAGGAGAGAAGCGGGCGCCCAATTTGGAGCCTGCTTTGACCACATTAATGGGCAGATGAATATCGACTTTGATTTTTCCGGTGATCTGATCGGTGACTCTGACTCTGAACCAGCGGGCGGTTTTCTTGACGGGTCTTTGTTCTGGCGCCGATTTGGATTTCTCCCGGCTGCCGTCGCTCAGGGCGTCCATCAGCCTGATCCCCTCTTCAGCGCTGATCTTGCCTTCCTGAACCATTCTCAACACCCGTAATCGTTCGTCTGAGGTTACCATCAATCTTCGCTCCCGGTTTAGCTAAGTTAAGTTAATTGTACCTCGATTATTTACTTGCGGATGTAGATTCTTTCAGGTAGAAAGTATTTTCATTTCATTTCTTTGATTGATATTCAGTTTTATTTAAGCACCTGACAGAATTTTCAAGATCAACGGCGATTCACCGGTTTGGTGCGCTTTTCCCAATCGGAGATGGCTAACCGTATCACCTGTCTTGCTTCCGGATCTTCAATGGAGTCCAGGCTGCGGTAGCTGTTTAACCCCACCATGAATACCACTTCATGGTTGAGATCCTCCGTAACGTGAATTCGCTTTTGGGTAAGCCCCAGAACCGCGAGCTTTTCCTGCAATATCGCGTCGATCTGGTTGGGGATACTGTCGGTCCGAAAAACCTTATGCTCCGGGTCCGCCTCAATTTTGCGCGATTCGATGGAGGTCGCGTGTTCCGCGGGTGCTTGAACCGCTGCTGCCAGAGCAACTGAAGGCACATCAACCGGCGTGGCTGCTTGAATCCCGGGGGCAGCGGTCGATTCTGCGGGAGATTGGTCTTCATGCGCAGTTTCCTGTTTATCGGTTGAACCTAGCCAGGCCAGCCATTCACGGCCGGTATGAGCCAGTATCCGAACCGCGTCCTTGCTCAATGCGTTTCGTTCAGTGTACAGGGTTTCGTCAATTTCAAATGCCAGCGCGCCGCCGTCTTTTTTCCGCCACAGGCGAAATAATGGACGATAGCCTTCATGAACAGATTCACTTTTGATTTGCTCGCGGGCTGTTTCTTTTTGTCGAATGAGATCCTCTTGGGGCAATTCGGCCGGCGAACGGCTTTTCTTTCCCGCAAAGAAGCCTGTCACCATGCCAATAATGAAACCGCCGGCAATACCGGCCATAATGATGATGGTCACCGCTGAATCCATAAATGCCTCCTGAAAAAATCAGGCAAACGATAACCTAATTCTACAAAAAAATGAAAAAATGACAAAGCCAAAATCAGCAGGAATTTTCGATACCTTTTTGATCAGGCTGACAGACCGGGCAAAAATGGGTGCCCCGCTGACCAACCGTGATCTTTTGAATGGTACTGCCGCATGTGTAACACACCTGGCCCGCCCGTCCGTAAACCTGAAACGTGTTTTGGAAACCCCCGCCCCGGTATACCCAATCGATGCTGGCGCCGTTTGTCTCGATACCCTTCTGTAAAATAAAGCGGATGGCAGCCAAAAGTCGGGTTGAATCAGCAAATGAAAGTCGGTCAGAGGGCGTAAGGGGGTGCAGGTGGGCGCGGTGCAGGGCTTCATCGGTATAGATGTTCCCCAGACCGGCTAAAAACGTCTGATCCAGCAGCAGCGGTTTCAACTGCCTTTTCACCCGCAGCAACCGCTCATGAAAGAGCTCGGGGGTCAGGTTGAGATCCAGCGGCTCCGGCCCCAAACCGCCCACCACATCAGCCGGATTTTCCGCCAGCCAGATACGCCCAAACTTGCGCGCATCCTCAAAGATCAGCCTGTACGGTTCCCCAAAATAGAACGCCGCCCGGTCATGCTTGCGAATCGGCAAGAGCTGTCCGCATTCATCTACGAGAGGCTCCACCCGGATATCGCCGCTCATACGCAGGTGGATGAACAGATAGTCATGCTCCAGTTTGATTTGCAGAAATTTCCCACGCCGACCCACCTCCAACACCTGTTGACCGGCAATGCGACGCAGAAATTCCTCAACCGATGGGCTGTGCAGGGTACGCTGCCAGAACAACTCAGCCCGTACAATACGCAACCCGACAATACCCGGGCCTCGCGGACCGGGTTGTCTCAATGAACGGGCAATGGTTTCTACTTCAGGCAGTTCTGGCACAGCCGCTCCACCTGACCGTCACCGGGAGCTGGCGCTGACCGGGCTGAACCGGGTTACTCGTTGAACATTTCACCCACGCTGCGACCCTGGTTGGCCCGCAAAATCACCTCACCCAACAAATTGGCGATGGTCAATATCTTTATTCTATCGCCAAAATAGGCCAGTTTGTCGGGAGGAATTTGCAGCGTATCGGTAGTGATGAACTGCTTGACCGGCAACGCGGACAGTTTTTCGGCTGCATTCAACGAGAGAACCGGATGCACAAACGATACATACACATCGCGCGCACCGCTTTGCTTGACCATGTTCACGGCATGCCCGATCGAACCGCCGGTATCCACTTCGTCATCCACAATGATGACATCGCGGTCGGATACATCGCCGATCAGCGTCATCGCCTCGGCTTTTGAGTCGTTGGAGATGCGTCTTTTTTCCACAAAGGCCATCGAGGTATCCAGCCGGGCGGCGAAGTTGCGTGCTTTCTTGGCGAAACCCAGATCGGCGGTGACGATGACCGGTTTGTGCATCTTGTCTTTGATGCTGATCAGGTAATCGCTGATCAGATAAAAAGCGGTCAGCACATCACCGGGGATGGAGAAAAAGCCCTGTATCTGACCGGCGTGCAGATCCATAGTTACATACCGGTCAGCGCCGGCGGCTTCGATCATATCGGCCACCAAACGGGCGGTGATGGGCACACGCGGCTGATCTTTTTTATCAGAGCGCGCATAGCACAAATAAGGGACCACCGCCGTCACACGCGCCGCCGAGTCAAGCCGCAGGGTCTGCAGGGTGATCAGCAGTTCCATCAGGTTTCGGTGAACCGGTCTGCCGGTGGTTTGAATCACATAACAATCCTGCCCGCGCACGCTGCTGTGGAGTTTGATGAACAGGTTCTCGTTCGGAAAATCAATAATTTCGTGCTCGCAGACTTTAATATTCAGGTAACGGGCAATGCTGGTCGTGAGGGGCCGACTGGCGGTACCCGCGTACAATTTGATATCTCCATACATGAGTTCGTGCCGGTGCATGTCAAAATATCCTTTCGACTTCTTTTCCTGATCCAACCGTCTTAAAAGTTAGAATAACATTAAAATCCAAATTTTGTTGATATTGCCCGGTTTTCAAATCTGACATTTCAAATACCGAGTATTTGCTTCACCGCCCGGTGTGGTGAAACCTTTCGCAGAACAATTTGATCCAGGGTGGATACAATTTGTTCTTCAGACACCGAAGACCGCCATGCGGTATACAGTTGTTCCCTGATCAGGCGGTTAAATTCGGTGCTCATACGCTGACGATCAAATTCCTCCCGCAGGTGATGGGCGGTCAGAAACTCCTGGTGCCGGATGATTTCTTCCAGTAAGGCGTCGATTCCCGTGGCCTGCGTGGCAATGGTTTGCAGCACCTGCGGTTTCCAGCCCAATTCTTCAGCCGTCTCATCGGATGAATTCTGGTTCAGGGTAATCCGTCCGTGATGCTGCATATCGCGATAGCTCACATGCGCCAGTTCCAGCATGCTGCGCAGCGCCGAAACGGTATTCTCGGCCCCAAAGCGATCCGCCTTGTTGACCACCAGAATATCCGCGATTTCGAGGATCCCGGCTTTAATGGCCTGAATATCGTCGCCCATACCAGGGGCCTCTACCACAATCACCGTGTGGGCCAGCCGGGCAATATCCACTTCGGTCTGACCTGCACCAACGGTTTCAATGATGATCGTTTCAAAACCCGCCGCGTCCAACGCCTGAACTACCTGCCCGGTGGTTTGGGCCAGACCCCCCAGCGCCCCGCGTGAAGCCATGGAGCGGATAAAAATTCGCGGATGGGTCATCAGCTCACGCATGCGAACCCGGTCACCCAGCACGGCCCCGCCGCTGAAGGGGCTGGTGGGGTCAACCGCCACCACCGCAATGCGGGCGTCCGGTTTATCGGGGCGGGCCAGAAGCTGCTGTACCAACTGGTTCACCAGAGAGGATTTCCCAGCTCCCGGTGAGCCGGTGATACCAATAAAATGAGCCCTTCCGGTATACGGAAAGAGCTCATCCAGCATCTCAAGACCACTTTCGGTCTGGTTTTCTATTTGAGTGATAATCCGCGCAAGCGCCAGCCTGTCACCGGATAGTACTTGTTGGACCAGATTCATGGAGATCGATCACTTAACCTGCGATGACTTTTTCCTGCAGGGCTTTGCTGATTTCTTCCACGAGTTGGGTTGTGGAGGTTCCGGGGCCGTAGACTTCATAAATCCCGTGCGCCTTTAATTCTTCCACATCCTTTTCCGGGATGATCCCGCCGGCGAAGATCAGCACATTCTCCTGACCATTGGCTTTCACCAGATCAACCACGCGCGGAACCAGCGACATATGCGCGCCGGAAAGAATGGACAGACCGATCATATCCACGTCTTCCTGCAGCGCGGTTGCGGCGATCATTTCGGGGGTCTGACGCAAACCGGTATAAATCACTTCCATACCAGCATCACGCAATGCTCGGGCAACTACCTTGGCTCCGCGGTCATGACCATCCAGCCCGGGTTTGGCAATTAAAACGCGAAATTTCCGTTCCATAAAGATACCTCGCAATGATTTTACGGTTAGATTATACACTAACGAAATAACCCACCGATACACGATTTCCAATTCGTAACTTTCTATCTGATTTTCAGGATGAATGGCACCATACTACGTGTTTTCATCCAATGTATCCGTGGCAGATGGAGATGCTTAAACAGTATCCTACGGGTGGTCCTCCGCACGCGAATATTTCTCTCATTTCTTTTGTAAGAGCGCAAAGTGTGCGCCCGCCCTGGCTACCCATACCGGTTCCAGATGGGCAAACATTCAACTAGCAGCATAGCCGGATGATCAATCATCCGGCTATACAACCATGCCACATGAAGGAGGCTTGCCGGTCCATCCCATTTTCTGGAAGCCGGATTGATCCGGCGTGTCCGTTAGCACGTGGATTGATCCCGTGCGGGCCACCGCGGAGAAATGACAAAATGTGGTGAGATTACATCATCCAAAACATGGGTAACAGGTTGTCCATGATTCGAAGCTTTACGTATCAAAGTCTCTACGTCCTTATTTCGCAGTTTTCAGGTTGCCGATCACTTGCTTAAATGGTAAACTTGCAAAGCACTATACTTGAGCGAAGGATACAAAGGAATCTATGCCTGTCATTTATCCATTTACTGCGATCGTGGGACAAGAACGCATGCTGCGCGCCTTGATCCTGAATGCTGTCGATACCCGGATTGGTGGTGTACTCATTCGGGGAGAGCGCGGAACAGCCAAATCGACGGCTGCCCGGGCTCTGGCGGCTCTGCTGCCCTTTGTAAACGTCATCGAAGGCTGCCGGTTTGGCTGTGATCCCAATAATCCAGCCAGTTGGTGCACCGAGTGCCAGGAGCGCTTTACCTCCGGGGCACAGATCCCTTCCTCAACCCGCCTGACCCCCTTCATCGATCTGCCGGTTTCAGCCACCGAAGACCGTGTGGTGGGTACACTCGATATTGAGAAAGCCATCCAGCTTGGTGAGCGGCATTTTGAGCCCGGCATTCTGGCAGCCGCCAACCGCGGTCTGCTGTATATTGATGAAGTCAACCTGCTGGATGATCATGTGGTAGACGTTCTGCTCGACTCAGCTGCCATGGGTATGAACATCATTGAACGAGAAGGCATCTCCTTCAGCCATCCTGCGCGCTTCATCCTGGTGGGCACCATGAACCCTGAAGAGGGCGATCTACGCCCGCAGCTTCTGGATCGCTTTGGCCTGTCCGTCGAAATTCACGGCATCCCCAGCGCCCGCGAGCGCATCGCCATCATGGAAAGAAACCTGGCTTTTGAAGCTGATCCCGCCTCTTTCCGGCAGTCATTCATGGCCAATGAAGCCCATCTTTCACAGCAGATCGAAGAAGCCCGCAATCTGGTGGGCCAGGTGGAATACACCTCGTCCAACCTGCTTTCCATCGCCACGCTGACCACCTCCTTGAACGTGGAAGGCCACCGCTCCGACCTGGTGATTCTGAAAGCTGCCCGGGCGCACGCCGCCTTTGAAAAACGAACTCGCATCAACGACCGCGATATCGCATTGGCTGCCGAACTGGCTCTGCCGCACCGCATCCGCCGCGGGCCGTTCCACCAGGGCGAAATCACGCCTGACCAATTGATGGAACGCATTGAACAGTTGAAGAGCCAGACCGTTGCCGACGAACAGATGCAGGAAGTGCCCGAGGCAAGCGAAGAAAGCTCCACTAAAAAAAAACAATAATTGATGGTGAAGAGGAGCAGGAATCCTTCAACCCCGAACAGGTTGAACCTGCCCCTCAAAACGTCTTTCCAGACCGCGACAGCTACTGGTGGGATGGCGGGAAAAATGTGAAGACCGGCGAAACCTTCAACCCGCGCCGGTTGGATACTCCGCTCGACCAAATGACGCGCCGTAACTCCGGTCGCCGCTCGCAGACTCATTCCAAAAATAAACGCGGACGATATATTCAGGCCAGACCCATGGATGAAAAATCCAGTGATCTGGCTTTTGACGCCACCATCCGCGCGGCCGCGCCTTTTCAGCGGGCTCGCCAGGATCCAAAAAACAAGGTCGCTTTCTCCATCCGCCGCTCCGATTACATGAAAAAGGTACGCGTCCGCCGTTCAGCCAACCTGGTGCTGTTCCTGGTGGATGCCTCCTGGTCGATGGCGGTTTCCGAGCGCATGTCGGCCACCAAAGGCGCCATCCTGTCGCTGCTGACCGATGCCTATCAGCGCCGCGACCGGGTGGGTCTGGTGGTCTTTCAGAAAGATCGCGCCCATCTCATTCTGCCGCCCACCAACTCGGTCATCCTGGCGGAGAGAGCCCTCTCGGATATCCCGGTGGGCGGGAAAACCCCCCTCTCGGCGGGTTTGCGGCTGGCCTACGAAGTGCTGCTGCAGGAACGCAACCTCCACCCGGATGTAGCGCCCATTCTGATCGTGCTCACCGACGGCGCCGGGAATGTGTCAATTGGCCGCATCCCGCCGCAGGAAGAAGCCCATCAGCTTGCCGATATGATCTCTGCCGATAAGTTCCACAGTGTGGTGATCAATATGGAGCAGCCCGCTTTTGATCAGGGCCTGGCGCAATCACTGGCCGACCACCTGAAAGCGGAATGCTATTCGCTGCCAGAATTGAAAGCCGAAAACCTGTACCAGGCCGTCAATCAGGCCCGCAGTTCCATGTTGGATGATAAAAAATAAATGTAATTTACCCAGCAGCCTGGCTTTGTACGGCCAGGCTGCAAAAATGAAAATTCCTTGCCTTCACCGGATGAGAATGTTATGATCAAGCAGACGCAAAAGGACGAATTTATCGATGTTTTCCAACCTCGACCAACGAAGTCGGCTTAGAACGCTGTTCATCGTGATCATCCTTCTCACACTGCCGTGCTACTGTTTCGGCATGATTTTGCTGTTCAGCGCCCAGGGAAACAGCATCCGCACCCCAACCGCCACCGGCTCGGTCACCGATACACCCACCGTTCTGGTCACCGAAACCTCCATGCCGCTCACGGAAACCCTGAGCGCCAGCACGACCGCCACGGTGACACCCACCTGGACGGCTTCGGTTACCTACACGCAATTCTCCACTTACACGCCCACCATCACCCCGACCTTCACAAACACCGCTACCAATCCGCCGACTTCTACTGACACACCCGTTCCGGATACAGCCACCCCCACGGAGACGGAAATCATGTCGTTCCAGGCGATCAGTACACCGGTGGCTGGATTACTCCCCTGAGTGAGCATCATGGTACGAATCCTCGGATGCCGTTAATCAACGGTTCACGCACAGTTTGCCCGGTAAGATGATGCAAAAAATCAGATTGACTGCTCTCTCCATTTTCATAGCCACTGCCGCCCTTTTCAGCGGCTGCAGTCTGTTACCGGTAGGGTCTACCCCGCAATCACAGCCCACCTCGCCGCAAAATCCGGTCATCAGCACGGCTTCCCCGTCGATGGGTGTCACGCTTCCCCCGGAGCAGGCATTAACCGAAACCGCCAGGCAAAATCACCTCATTGTTTGGCTTCCGCCCGAATTCAATCCCTCAGGTCAACCGGCAGGTACATTGTTTGAAAGCCGGGTCACCGACTTTGAGCAAAACCATCCCGGGATGGAGGTTGAGATCCGCATTAAAGAAGTGGATGGAGCCGCGGGTATGCTGGCCGCTCTGGAGACCACGCTGGAAGTGGCGCCAGGAGCCGCTCCATCACTGGCCCTCATGCTCCAGACCGATCTTGAAACCGCCGTGATGGACGGGTTGCTGCAATCTCCACCCGGTCTGGCGGAAATCATGGAACAGGAAGACTGGTACGCCTACGCTCGCGAAATGGGGCAGGTGCAGAATGAATATTTCGGGGTTCCGTTTGCCGCCGACGCCATGATCCTGGTCGTGCGCAGTTCAGGCGTACAGACCGAGATCCAAACCTGGGATCAGGTGCTCTCGGCCACGCGACCCTTGCTTTTCCCTGCATCGGATGCGCAATCCCTGTTCACACTGAATCTGTACCTTTCAGCAGGCGGAAAACTGTTTGACGAAGAGAATCATCCCTTTCTGGATCCGGGCGTGTTGACACAGGTGCTTGAATTTTACAAAACGGCATCGGAAGAAGGCACCCTGGCCTCCAGTTCCACCGATTTTTCAAATTACACCCAGACCTGGGATGCTTTCAACAAACGCATGTCCAACCAAACTATCTGCTGGCTGTCCGATTATCTCTGGCTGGGGAGACTGGATGAACACGGGAGTGTCATCCCTGCGCTGGGCAGCGAATCGGTCACTTTGGTATCCGGATGGATGTGGGCAGTCACCGACCCGTATGAGGAAAGAATCGAAACCGATCTGGCGCTGCTGTCAACGCTGATCCAACCCGATTTTCAGGCTGGATGGATCGAATCAGCCGGGTATTTACCGGTTCGCCCCTCCAGTCTTGAGGCATGGGAGCAGCCCCGGCAAATGGCCCTGCTCAGCCAGGCGACCATTTCAGCCGTCAGCCAGCCGGGGAATGAGATCCTGAATTTGTTTGGTCCGGTATTGTCCGAAGCGGTGTACAATGTGATCACCGGAGCGGTCCAGCCTGCTGAAGCCGCCCGCCTGGCAGCAGAAAAAATCAACTGAGATCAGGAAAGCCAATGTCTGAGCCTGAGCATCCACAAAAGTCAACCAAATTTGGGCAAAGCCTGTTTTCGCTCCGTTCCACCCTGTTGATCACGTTCTGTATTTTTGCGCTGCTGTTTGTGGCAGGCGCCCGCCATCCGGAGACTGCCGCCACTGCCACCCCACCCCCGCCGCTCGGCACACCCATGTCCACACTGGCGGCACAGCCCTCTGTCACCGAGCAGGTCGAAACAACTCCGGATGAGACAGAAACCACCACCGGGTTGATTCTGGGAGCCATTCTGCTGCTTTTAATTATCATCATCGGCACCCTGGCGGTCATCCGCAGCAAAGAAAACTGAACCGGCAAACTTTCACCGGTTCAGATCATCCAATTCCCCTATCTATTGATCAAATCACCGCGCCGGTCGAACCGGGGCTAGCTCATTTCCTGCGCCAGCGGGACCGGCCGTTTGAGCAGACGCAGCCCATTCAGGGTGACCAACAGGGTCACGCCCACATCGGCAAATACTGCCATCCACATGGTGCCGATGCCCACGATGACCATCACGAAGAATGCCAGCTTGACCAAAATGGAGAAGGCCACGTTGAAGTATATGGTCCGCATGGTGGTGCGGCTCAAACGCAGCAGGAATGACAGCCGGTTCAGGTTATCGCTCATCAAAGTGATATCACCGGTTTCCATGGCCTGATCCGATCCGCCCTGCGCGCTGCCCATGGCAATCCCCACATCGGCGGCGGCTAACGCCGGGGCATCATTCACCCCATCGCCCACCATGGCGATCTTGCCGTATTGCGCCTGTAG
Organism: Anaerolineaceae bacterium; assembly: GCA_036825755.1. Classification (GTDB taxonomy): domain Bacteria; phylum Chloroflexota; class Anaerolineae; order Anaerolineales; family Anaerolineaceae; genus JAJFTV01. Next base: position 2,752 of record DAISXR010000060.1, on the reverse strand, counting down.
GGTACGCACCGCTTCCACCTTGTCTTCCGGCAGGAGTTGGGCATGATACACATCTACACCGGCAGCCGGGGCGATCACTTTGGCCACATCGGCGTGATCACCGGTGAGCATCACCGTGGCCTGCAAACCCGAGCCCTTCAGCGACTTCATGGCCGTTTTGCTGTTGGGCCGCAGCAGATCACCTACCGTGATGGTGCCGATGTAGTCATCATCGCGCCCCACCATCACCGGGGTCAGTCCGTGGCTGGCATCCTGTTCCACCATCTGGCAGTGCGCCTCATGCTCCAGCCCCCTTTCATCAAAATAGGAATGGCTGCCGATGATTACACTCTGCCCGTTGACCTTGCCTAAAATACCTTTCCCCGCCACTGCTTTCACATCCGCGGCCTGATATTTGTGATGCAAATCCGATTCACGGGCGGCCGCCACAATAGCACGCGCCAGGGGATGCTCACTGAACTGCTCCACCGCCCCGGCCATCGCGATCATCTCGGAACAGCTCTGACACTCCCTTAAGTGCTGCAGCTTGACCTGGATATGTTCGCCTCTGCGCGCGGCCAGATCGGCCGGGTTAATGCAGTTGACCGATGTAAACGATACCACCGCCGGTCTGCCCTCAGTAAGCGTGCCGGTTTTATCGAAGGCAAACACCTTGATCTTATCCAGCTCCTCCAGGAAGATGCCGCCTTTGATCAAAATTCCCTGCCGGGCGGCGTGGCTGATGGCGCTGATGATGCTGACCGGCGTGCTGATCACCAGCGCGCACGGGCAGCCCACCACCAGCAAGGCTAAACCGCGGTACAGCCAGCCATGTGTGTTCGGGTCAGGGTTCAGCAACGGCTGCTGGAACAACACGGGCGGGATGACCGCCACCAGAAACGCGATCACCACCACCAGCGGGGTGTAAACCTGGGCAAACCGGTCCACAAAACGCTGGGCGGGGGCGCGTTTTTCCTGGGCTTCTTCCACCAGGCGGATCATGCGGCTGATGGTATTATCTTCCACCCGATGGGTCACCTCAACCACCAGCGCGCCTTCGCCATTCAGGCTGGTGGCGTATACATTGGCTCCAGCCGATTTCTCCACCGGGCGGCTCTCGCCGGTGATGCTGGATTGATTGATATGCGATGAGCCTTCCTTCACCAGTCCATCCATGGGGATTTTCTCGCCCGGTTTCACCATGATCATATCACCGGGGTTCAGATCCGCCACCGGCACCGTCTGCGATTCGTATCGGCCGTTGCTGCGGGTTAATCGCGTGGCATCCTGCGGAACCAGTTCCATCAGGCTGCGGATAGCATGCCGTGACTTTTCGCCGGTGAAGCCTTCGATGATCTCGCCCAGCATGAACAGCACCATCACCATGCCGGCTTCGGTATAGGTGCCGATCAGCACCGCGCCCACCCCTGCGATGATCATCAACACGTTGATATCCATGGAGCGGGTAACCGTGATGGATTTCCACGCGTTTTGCAGTACCGGCACCCCGGCGGATATTAAGGCCAGCACCGAGGCGATATCGATCAGCGGGTGCTGAATGCCAAAGAACTCTTCCAGGAACAAACCCGGCAGGATCAGCGCCAGGCCGATCAAAAAGTAAACCGCGTCGCTTCGGGAGAGCAGATAACGCACAAAGCCCGGTTTGGGCGTTATCTGCGGGATGGACGCCGCTTCTTCTTTTTCGATCTCATACCCCAGTTCCTTCACCCTGGAAATGACTTCTTCCTCAGGTACCGGCCCCACCACCTTTAACTGCTGGGTGGTGAAGGCAATCTCCACCTGTTTTACACCCTCCAGTTTCTCAACGCCTCTTTCGATAATCCGCGAACAATCGGCGCAGTCCATGCCGATGACTTTATATTTTTGTACTTTTTGTGTTTTCTCTTCCTGCGAATCTTTTTCCATTCATCATCCTCAATGATGCCTGAATTGACCAACAGACAGCATTGTATACCTTCAACCGCAGTTGAAGGTCAAGAGGGTAGTTTGGGGAAAAGTGACATTGCTGTCAGAGTATTGCGCTTGAAGCCTCACCAAAATAATAGCTTTACAGATGCTGTCTCGAAAGACAAGGATGCTTTTCGGCGGGAGAACAGCCCGCCAGGTGGTCCTCCGCCAACGAATCTCAGCCCATTGTGTCATCTCGTAGCGAAAACGCAGTTTTCGCGCAGAGATCCGCCCAAGGACAGATATTCGAACGTTTTCATATATGGGAACATTCAAATATCAGCCTTTGGGCGGATTTCTCCGCGTCAGACAGCCAAAACGCTGTCTGACTCTCCGAAATGACACGCGAGGGGAGCATTCCGGCGAGGTCGCCACCCATCGAACCATAAGTTTGTCGGTGGGTTGCAGGCGGAACAGTACCTTGAATTACCGGCTGTTCTTCCACTTTCCACTCACCCTACGCAGGCTTTTTCTGTCCCCAATTCAACAGAATGATATTTCATTTCTTTCCAATTTTCCGCCAAAATTCAGCCAATTTATAAGGGCTGATGGCCGATAACCTCATCAAAAAACCAATCAGTATACAAAAAACAGCAAGTCCGGGGAAAAGGTCGCGTGATTCTTCGTTTGTTATCATAAAGTCGATCAATATGATACCCATCGAACAGGTCGAAATGAAAAATATTCTCCACCCCAGTTTATCGATCATTCTCATATTGTCTCGACACCTGAATTAGATTACTCCGTCCAAATAAAAATACGACAACATTCCAGATACGCCTATTATTAGGAGAATCGTCTTGAT
>DAISXR010000059.1:18874-20879 GCA_036825755.1 Anaerolineaceae bacterium | reverse complement strand
GTCTTCATAAAATTTAGGCTACAATACCATCAACACCCTCTTTTAAGGACCCCCCATGCCCCTCACGCACGCTGAACTTGACCGCGCCATCCGGGCGCACATGCAGGCCAACCACATCGTCGGGCTGGCTGCCTGCCGCGTGCAGGATGGTGATATCGTCTGGGAAAACGGCTTTGGCTATGCCGATCTCGCGGCGCAGCATCCCATGACGCCTGACACCCTGCTCAACATCGCATCCGTCTCCAAAACCTTCACCACCACCGCGCTGATGCAGTTGTGGGAGAAAGGCCGCTTCCAGTTGGATGACCCCGTGAACAGCTACCTGCCGTTCGCAGTGCGGCACCCGCGCTTTGATACGCCCATTACGTTCCGGCACCTGCTCACCCACACCAGCGGCATCCAGGATAGCTCCGCCTACTACGCCAGCTACGCCCCCGGAGATCCGGGCATCACCCTGCGCGAGTGGCTGGAGGGTTATCTGCTGCCCGGCGGCAAGTATTACGACGCGGAGCTAAACTTTTGCACCTGGGGACCGGGCGGAGATTTCGACTATACGAATGTCGGATATGGACTTCTGGGCTTTCTGGTTGAGTCGATTTCCGGGACGCCCTTCACACGTTATGTGCGCGAGCACCTTTTTGAGCCGCTCATGATGTACCGTTCGGGCTGGCTGCTCAGCGAGGTGGATCAGACCAATCACGCCATCCCGTATGTGTATACCGACGATAAAGACAGCATGCTCAAGCCGTTGTTCGCCAACCCGGCGGATGTGGGCACGGAGGGGCCCATCCCGCTGGCGCTGTATTCCTTCCCCAACCTGTCAGACGGTCTGGTGCGCACCAGCGTGCGCGAGATAGCCCGCTACGCGGCGGCTTTCAGCGTCCCGCGTTATGACGGCATCCCTCTGCGCCCGGAGACCATGCAGACCTGTTTCACCCCGCAAATCGCAGTGCGCGAGGTGCATGGGAGTTTGCTGGGTCTGGGTCTGACGTGGTTCTTCACGCCCTACCGCGAGGAGCCGTCGTGCATCAAGTATTGGGGCCATGATGGCGGTGATCCGGGTGTGAACACGCGTCTGCAGTTGTCGCTTGAGCGCCGCGGCGCGGTGATCATTTTCACCAACAGCAATCATCCCAAAGAGAGCATGGATACCCTGAGCGAGTTGATCTGGCAAGTGGAGTAGAATACCCATCCCCGAGTTTCAGCGAATGGTAACCCCATTCGCTGAAACTACCCCTTCCCTGTGGGAAGGGGTAAAGTTTTAATATGAGTGAGTGTGTGCAGAAGACTGCACACACTCACTCATCTGCGGGAAAACACACGATTGAGGTCATTTGCAATGGACATCCATAAGTTGTCAGACACTTTGTATTTTCTTGGATTATTGTGACCTAACTTCCTCAGATATGAGCACATCCAAATTCCCCTCCCTGGAGGGGTGGCGCGCAGCGCCGGGGTGGTATTCAACCCATCCCCCCAACCCCCTTCCCTTTGGGAAGGGGGAATTTTTTTAAGTTGTGAAGTTGTGCAGCAGACTGCACAACTTCACAACATGGCGGTGAAAACCCAATGAACAGGCCACTTTGTGAAACGCGCAACCCAATTCCCCTCCTGGGAGGGGTGGCGCGCCAGCGCCGGGGTGGTTAATGACCCCAACCCCCTGTCCCCCTTCCCAATAGGAAGGGGGTAATTTATTATGTTGTGAAGTTGTGCAGCAGACTGCACAACTTCACAACATGGCGGTGAAAACCCAATGAATAGGCTACTTTGTGAAGCACGTAGCCAAATTCCCCTCCTGGGAGGGTGGCGTGAAGCGCCGGGGTGGTGTAACCTCAAAAAGGTGTACAATCACCCTGTTCCTTCAACCTCAAACCCGCGGAGCATCTCATGGAAAAATATCTCACTGAGCAGATCGATTCCCTGTTCACACCCTGGAACCGTACCGATACGCCCGGCTGCGTGCTGGGAATTTTCCAGGACGGTCGGATCAGTTACACCAAAGCGT
>DAISXR010000059.1:16864-18774 GCA_036825755.1 Anaerolineaceae bacterium | reverse complement strand
CCCGGCTGCGTGCTGGGAATTTTCCAGGACGGTCGGATCAGTTACACCAAAGCGTATGGCATGGCCAACCTTGAATATGGCCTGGCGCTGACCCCTGACAGCCTGATGTATCTGGCTTCCAATTCCAAGCAGTTTATGGCCGCCTGCGTCATGCTGCTGGTGCAGCAGGGTCTTGTTTCGTTGAGTGACGACATCCGCAAATACTTCCCGGAGATGCCCGAATATCCTCACCCTGTGCGGGTGGAGCATATTCTCAATCACACCAACGGGTTGCGCGAACACGGTTATCTCAGCTTCCTGGCCGGTATGTCTGATCTGGATTATCGCACCGCCGATTCGGTGGCCATGATCTGCCGCCAGAGCGGGGTCAACTACCCGGCCGGCGAAACCTATCTGTACAGCAACGCCGGTTTTGTGCTGCAAGCTGAACTGGTTCAACGCGTCACCGGCCAGGCTCTGCCCTCCTTTATCCGGCAAAACCTGTTCGAGCCGCTGGGCATGCGCAGCACGGTCTTCAGCGATGACCACGGGCTGGTGCTCAAGAACCGGGCCGCCAGCTACGAGCCGGCTGAAAACGGCGGGTACCGCTGCCTGCTGGCGGCCAACAGTGTGCTGGGCTCAGCCGGCGTGCTCACCACCGTGGAGGACCTCTACCGCTGGGACCAAAACTTTTATGACGCCCGGGTAGGCGGGCCGGAGTTCATCCGCCTGATGACCACCCCTGCCCATTTCAATGACGGACGGCAGGTGCCTTACAGCGCCGGGCTGATCCATTCCGAAATCTGCGGGCAAAAAGCCATCTCGCATGGCGGGGTGGAGTTCGGCTACCGCTCCAACACGCTGCGCTTCCCCGAGCGGCGATTGTCAATCATGTGCCTGGCCAATCTGTCCACCTTCCGCCCGGCGGAGATCTCCGAGCAAATTGCGGGACTGCTGCTGTCTGAGCAGAAACCCGTTTTTATGAGCGCTCCCAAACCTCAACCTCAGCCGCTCACACCCGCGATAGTGGAAGAGGCTTCCGGTTTCTATTACGACTCTGCCACCGGCGCTTTTGCGCGGCTTACTCACCAGGACGGGCGCCTGTGGGCGAGTGCGGCAGGCTTCAATTTTGAACCGGAACTCACCGCCCACAACATGACCGCTGAGAAAGAGACCTTTACCCTGGAATATGTGGATCGCGCCGAGGCATTTTTGATGCGCTTCACGCTGGAGAAGGCTCACGCGGCATTCGCATGGACGCTGCAGCCGGTGATGATGGAATGCGGTCTGCCGGCGCTGGCACAGACCCCGGTGGCGGATGCCGCCTCACTAAATTTGGAGGAATTTGCCGGACGGTTCTACTGCGCCGATGTGAAAGCGTTATACGAGACGGCGGTAGTGGATGGGCGTTTATCGCTGGTGAATTTGACCGGCCTGCGGGGCGAGCTATCCGCCGGGCCGGCGGATGTGTTCACCCGGGGCGGATGGTCATTGCATTTCACTCGCGCCGGAGATGGACGGGTGGATGGCTTCCGCCTGTGGAATTTATCAGTCCGCGGTCTGCGATTCGAACGGATAGAGGTGAGGTAAGATCACCCCACCCCTTTGTCCCCGCCCCTCAAGGGGCGGGGATTTTTTTCTTTGATGGGCGCGATCTGAAGACAGATCGCGCCCATCAACTGCGGTGTAATATACCAATTAACAAGCTTTTCGGAAAACGATATTTTTTCGCTCGTGGGTTACGAGGTTTCCTTTTCGCAAAGAAGTCCGATCTGTTGAGACGAATATTGCTTCTGTCGCATTACTGACAGATTTTCGCCGTCCCCGGCGAAAATCTGCCAGTAAGTATTTTTCCCCCTTCCCCGAGTTGGGGAAGGGGGCCAGGGGGTTAGGGAAAATATCTGCACCCCACCCCTTTGTCCCCGCCCCTC
>DAISXR010000059.1:0-16764 GCA_036825755.1 Anaerolineaceae bacterium | reverse complement strand
CCCACAATGGCGATCTTCTGCCCCGGTTTGATAGTGGCGCAGAAATCGTTGATGACGATCTTCTCCGGGCTGTACCCGAAGTGCACGTTATCAAACTCCACCTCGCCCTTCACATCCGTCCATTCCACCGCTTCAGCGGCGTCGGCAGGTTCTTCCACCTCTTCCAAAAAGGCGAATACCCTTTCGGCGGCCGCGGCAGTCTGCTGCAGCATGTTGGAGGTGTTGGCCAGCTGAGTGATGGGTTGGTTGAAGTTGCGCACGTACTGCACAAAAGCCTGGATATCGCCCACGGTGATGCGGCCCTGCACCACCTGCCAGCCGCCCAAAATGGCCACCAGCACATAGCCGATGTTACCCACCAGGTGCGTGGCCGGCGGCAACAGGCTGGAGAGGAACTGCGCCTTCCAGGCAGATTCGTAGAGGGTATTGTTGTATTCGTCAAACTGCTCGATACTTTTCTGCTCGCCGTTGAAGGCTTTCACCACCAGGTGACCGCCATACATCTCTTCCACATGCCCGTTGACATGCCCCAGGTAATCCTGCTGCTGCTTGAAGTATTTTTGCGATTTTCCAACCACCAGCGAGACCACCAGTACTGAGAGCGGGATCACCACCAGCGCCACCAGCGTCATCAGCCAGCTGATCGACAGCATCATGACCAGAATACCTACCATGGTCACCGCCGAGGTGATTACCTGGGTGATGCTCTGGCTGAAGGTCTGGTTGACCGTATCCACATCGTTGGTGATACGTGACAGCACCTCGCCGTGCGTGATTCTGTCGAAGTATTTCAGCGGCAGCTTGTTGATTTTCTGGTCGATATCCTTGCGCAGCCGGTAAGCCAGGTTGGTGGAAACATCCGCCATCACCCAGCCCTGGGCAAACGCAAAGACCGCCGAGAGCAGGTACAACCCGATGGTAAACAGCAGGATATTCCCGATATAGTTGAAATCAATCGAACCGGTGCCGGAAATTTGCGCCATCACACCTTCAAACAAGCGGGTGGTCGCCTGGCCCAGGATTTTGGGTCCGACAATACTCGCGATGGTGGAAGCAATCGCGAAAATAAACATCCCGATCAAAGCCAGCCGGTATGGTTTGAGATACCGGATCAGCTTGTTCATGGTGCCTTTAAAGTCTTTGGCCTTCTCGCCCTTCATCATCATACCGGCAGGGCCTGGGCCGCGGCGCGGTCCCTGGTTGGGCCCGCTGCCGCCGGGTCTGATCATAATGGTCATCGTAATTCCTCCAGACTGAGCTGCGACATGGCAATTTCACGATAGGTGGGGCAATTTTCCATCAGTTCGGCATGGGTGCCTTTGCCCACAATCTTGCCTTCATCCAGCACAACAATCTGATCTGCATTCTTGATGGTGGAAACCCGCTGAGTCACCAGCAGAATGGTACTGGCAGCCGTATCCTGCTTCAACGCCTTGCGCAGCGCCGCATCGGTTTTAAAGTCCAGCGCTGAAAAGCTGTCGTCAAAAATGTAAATGGGCGGTCGTTTGACCAACGCGCGGGCAATTGAAAGACGCTGCTTCTGTCCGCCGGATACATTGGCTCCGCCCTGTGCGATTTCCTCTTCCATTCCGTTCTCTTTGGCAAAGACAAAATCGGCGGCCTGCGCGGTTTGAACGGCGTTTTTCAATTGATCTGCGGACGCATTCTCATCGGCATACTTCAGATTGCTCTCGATCGTACCGGAGAACAGCACGCCTTTTTGAGGCACATAGCCAATCTGTTCACGCAGATCATGCTGTGACACCTCGCGGATATCGGTTCCGTCAATCAGAATCTGTCCCTCACTCACGTCAAAGAAACGCGGCACCAGGTTCACCACGGTCGATTTTCCCGAGCCGGTTGAGCCGATGAAAGCTGTGGTTTGCCCGGGGTGAGCGGTAAAGCTGATATCGTGCAGCACATCATCGCTGGCGTCCGGATAGCGGAAGGAAACATTGCGGAACTCAATCCTTCCTTCAAACGGCTTGTTGAAATGACGGGGCTGCTTCGGGTCTCGGATGATGGGTTCTACAGCCAGCACATCAGCGATGCGGTCGGCTGAAACCGAGGCGCGCGGCAGCATGATAAACATCATCGAGAGCATCATGAACGAGAACATGATCGTCATGGCGTACTGGATGAAGGCCATCATATCGCCCACCTGCATATTGGCCTGAGCGATCTGGTGCGAACCCACCCAGATGATGCCCACCGACAATCCGTTCATGATGATCATCATCCCCGGTGACATGAGCGACATAACCCGGTTGATGAAACGCGAGGTGGCGGTCAAGTCCAGATTGGCTTTGTCAAAGCGATCCTCCTCAAAAGGCTGCATGTTGAAGGCGCGGATCACCATCATGCCCGAGAGACCTTCACGAGCCACCAGGTTGAGTTTATCGATCAACTTCTGCACAATCTTGAAGCGCGGCAGCGCGGTGGAGAAGATGCCCATAATCATGCCGATCAGGGCAACCACAGCAATCGCGATCAACCACCACATGGAGGCATCTTTATTGACTACCCGCAGGATGCCGCCTATACCCATGATGGGAGCAAAAAAGGCCATGCGAATCATCATCATCACCACCATCTGAATCTGCGATACATCATTGGTGGTACGGGTGATCAGCGAAGCCGTGGAAAAGGTGTCAAATTCGGCGCTGGAGAAGCTCTCTACTCGCTGGAACACATCGCGGCGCATGTTGCGCCCGGTACCAGCAGAGGTGCGCGCAGCCAAAAAGCTGACCGCCAATGCTGCCACCGACGATCCTAACGAAAGCAGCAGCATCCATCCGCCCATACCGGCGATGTACTGGCTCTGCAGACGACCGGTATCCATACCCAACGCTTCATATTCCGTTTTCACCATCTTCACGGCCGCCTGGGTGATTATGCTCTCACCCATGGAGGTGAAACGGGCATCCATGGCATCAGCAATTTTCTGCCGCTGTGGTTGGGGAAGCTGCCCGAGCAGGGTGAACAGATCCGTCCCGGCCGGGATGGAGGAGAGATCGAAACCTTCCGGCATGCCCATGCTCTGGGCTGCGCTGGGATCCTCCATCAACTTCTGAACACCTGCTATCGCCAGCCAGGCTTTTCCCAGCATCCGGTTCAGTTCAGTGCGCGTGTCCTTGCTGATCTCGTTGAGAGTGTACACCGGTTCGCTTTCCAATACCGGGTATTTCTGCAACAGTGCTTCGGCCCGTTCCGAACCCGGTTCTACCAGCGTATATTGCGCCGTAAAATAGTTGAAGTCATCGCTGTTCATAAACAGCTTCATTTTCTCGACCGTGGAACCCCGCACAGCCTGAGGAACCGCATCCTCCACGCCACCCTGCTGGATGCCCACGTTGACAATTTTGGACAGGTAATCCGGCAGCGCCAGATCAAAATTGGCCTGCGCAAACAGCAGTACCACTGCCGCAAGGATCATCAACCGGTAAGGCTTTAGATACCTGATCAAACGCAGCATTTTTAAAATTCCCTCGTTTCTTCTTGTGTCTGTTCTTTTCTTTCACTTTGATCAACTTTTTCAATGATCAATTTCAAAACTTCGTAAACCTTTTGAGCTTCGTCGTCGCTCATTTCATCCATCACATTCAAAATCGATTGCCGTACTGCACCGTGAACTTCATCGACCATCTGCCGGCCCTCGGGTGTAAGATCGATCACCTTGGCGCGTCGATCTGTCGGCGCTTCACTGCGCAGCACCAGTCCCTGCTGGACCAATTTTTCCAGCATCTGACTGACCGCCGCGCTGCTGATGGCCATTTCGCAGCCAATCTGGGATACGCCGCTGGGCCCCTGCCGATGGAGACGAAACAGGGTGCCCATTTGAGACATTGACAGGTTATTCCTGCGGGCAAAGGTGATATTGTTCCGCATGGAATATCCACGAAATTTGTTCAACATCTCGACTAAAAGATCGACCAGAATTTCTTTGTTCATTTGCTTAAGTCCTTGAAACTAATAAGTCCTCTTAATTAAACGAATGGCATTATATGCTCAGGTTGCGGGCTCGTCAAGGTGTCAATATACGAGATGCAAACATTTTGTTCCAAACAGCCTTTGTGATAACATGCAAGAGAGAGGTGATTATGGAAAATGTTCGTGATGAAAATGTCGATTTCCGTGTGCTGGTCAGAGTACCCATCGAAAAGGTATTTCGTGCGCTGGCGACGGCTGAAGGATTGAACGAATGGTTCACCACCGGAACCGAACTGGAGCCCCAACCGGGTGGCAAAATCATTTTCCGCTTCAAAAACCACGGGGTCGATGACTACACCGGTGAGTATCCCGGCAAGGTGCTTGAATACGATCCGCCCAGTCGCTATGTGTATCAGTGGGAGGCCGATTCGCGCGGTTACTTCACCACCACCATCTTCAGCTTTACCTCAGTCACCGACGGTACGCTGGTGCGCGTTCATGAAGACGGCTATAAAAACGATGATGATGGGATGAAGGATCTGCTGAACCGGGTTGCCGGCTGGGCCAGTGTGCTGACCGAGATGAAGTTTTATCTGGAACACGGCATCCGCTATTAGGTGTTGGGAATGGTCATCGACTCTGTCCAACCCCTCACTCGTTCACAAATCAATCTGGCCTGTCAGGCGGTATGGGGTAGTTCCTGTACTCCTATTTCGGCGGCAAAACTGTCCGGCGGCACACAAAACGAGACCTGGCTGTTGGAATTTGCCGACCGCAGCCGGGTGGTGCTCAAAGTGGCCCCTCCATCGGATGCGTTGGCAGGGTGGGACGACCGGAATCTATTGCGCCGTGAAGCGACTGTCTATCCATCCTTTCTACCGGTCAGTGACCGTATGCCCAGGCTGCTGGCGGTTGATTTTTCGCACCGGCTCATTCCGCGCGATTATTCCTTTCAAACGTTTCTGACCGGGCGGAGATGGGCCGATGTGGATGAAACCCTCCCCTTGCCGGACCGGCTGGCCTTATGGCAGGAGCTGGGGCAGATCACCCGCCAGATTCACTCGGTGACCGGCTCCGCGTTCGGGTACCCTCCACCCGCCCAATCGTTTCCTTGCTGGAGCGATACCGTCCTGGACCGCTTTGACCATTTGCTGGAGGATTTCACCCATTTGGGTCTGGAAACAATCAGCCTGACCGCTTTACGCCGGACCGCGGAAGAGAACCGCAGCCGCCTGGATGAGCTGGTCACACCCTGCCTGCTGCATGGTGATCTGTGGACCTTCAATATTCTGATTGATGATGGCCAGAAACCTCCTGCCATTTGCGGTATTCTGGACGCGGAACATGCCTGGTGGGGAGATCCGCGCGTGGATTGGGGGATGTTCCTGCTTTCGCTGCGGCGCGCAATGCCCGAATGGCGCGAGCCAATCACCGCTTTTGAAATGGGCTACGGTGAAATGCTTTTTCCGGAGAAAGACCTTTTCTATACGCATTTATACCAGGGCATGCACATCGCATTGGCAGCCGCGCAGGCAGCCCGTCAGCAGGATCAGGCAACCGTTCAAAAGGGTCTGCGAGACCTGCCGTCCATTGTCCAGAAACTCTTACCGCTCTCGGCCCATCCGCGTTAGAAAGTGGAGAACCGAAACAGAAGGGAGCCATCCAATGACCGAACGTACACCAATCGATATCCGCAATCTCGATATTTATGGCCACCCTGCCCTGCCGTGGAGCAGACCGCGTGATTTGATGGCGGAAAGCATCTTCTTCGGCAGACCCGCCTTCCTCGGCACCGTGCGCCCGGGCGGCCGCCCGCATGCCGCCGGGGTTGGCGCGCTCTGGCTCGACGGCGATATTTATTTCACCAGCGGTCCCTCAACGTTGAAATCCCGTAATCTGGCCGATAACCCGTACTGCACTCTTTCCGCCAGCCTGGAAACCATCGACATGGTGTTCGAAGGACAGGCGGCCAGGGTAACGGATGGTCCCACCCTGGAGCGGCTGGCTGCGCGCTGCCGTGAGGGAGGCTGGCCGGTGCACGTGGAAGGCGATGCGTTCACCGGGCCGTACAGCGCGCCCAGCGCCGGCCCTCCGCCGTGGTATCTGTATCGATTCACGTTCCACACCGCCATCGGCAACGCCACCGCCGAACCGCACGGCGCCACACGCTGGCGGTTTGAATCTTAGGATATACTTCAAACAGTCTGATAAAACAAACCTCTTGCCTGCCCCAGGCAGATCAGTGGCATCTGGAACCCCGGGTAATTTAATCCTGCCTTCACATTTCTCTCATAAAGGGGCGGTATACTCTCCTTTGATTGTGACAGGCTAGTTCTAAGGGGGATATCTTGGGAACAAACAACGAAGGAATCAAAAAACAAAGATGGATCGCTGTCCTTCTTTTAATGCTGGTTTTTTTAATGATGTGTATGGTGATCGTCGGCGTACCGCGTGATCTGAAACGCTGGGTGTATGCCAACAATATCAATGACAAAATCACGCACGTTTTCTTTGGGTCGACTTTTACCCTTTTCGCCAGTATCATCCTGTACCCGCGGAGGATTCGGATTTTTTCGATAAATTTTCATCTGGGGCCGGTGATCATGGCGACGCTGTTCACACTGGATGAGCTATCCCAGATACCGCTGCCCGGACGGGATGCCAACCCGCTCGACCTGGCTGCCAGTATGACGGGGCTGCTGATTGGCTATACGGTTTTTTATTTCCTCGTCGTTCGCCGGAAAAAACGCAGCGATGAAACCGCGCCCCCAGCCAGGATCAACGCCCATCCGCCGGCACCACTCCCGTAAATAAAAAATCCCTTCCTGAAAACAGGAAGGGATCTATTTTTCTTGATGAACTATGCCGCGTCTTTTTGCGCCATGCTGTACAGCGCCTCCAGCGCGATCACAATGGCATTTTCCTCGCCGCGGTAAAATGCATCCCAACCCCAATCGGGTTTCATCTCGGTGGGTGTGCCATCTGATGTATAGATAGCACCCGTCCGCCATCCGCGGTATTGGCCCACGATAAACAGGGTATCGCTTTCCATTTCAGTAGAAACCACACCGGCTTTTTTGAGAAAATCACGCGAACCGGGTTCGCGGGGCGCGTAAAAGGCGTCACCGGCGGTCCCCACGCCCACCGTGTAAGGCAGGTTCAAGCCATCGGCGGCATCGGTGAGGGCGCGCAAGACCTGGTAAGTGGGTACAGCCGGGAAGTTGAGCGGCAGATAAGCCTGCGAGGTGCCGCCGGCCCGGAAGGTACCGCTGGCGATGATCACATCACCGGAGGTCTGACCATCCTGAAAGACACCGCAAGATCCAACACGAATAAATGTATCCGCGCCCAGATGAGCCAGTTCCTCCACCGCAATGGCAACCGCCGGTCCGCCCATGCCGGTTCCGCAGGAGGTCATAAATACACCTTTATAGGTGCCCGAGTACACTACAATGCCGCGGTTATCCGCGGCCAGGTACGCGTTTTCAAAATGATCGGCAATCTTTTTTGCTCGGCCCTGATCGCCGGGACACAAAACGTAACGCGAAACATCTTTGGGTTCACACTTTACATGGTGTTCCATTTGTTACTCCTTTTGATTTTCCATCCGAGATTGACACCCTGCGTGACGGTTCCCCTCTGATCACGCAGAGTGTCATTTCTACAAAAATCACCCCCTGCTGTCATAAGGATTGCAACAGGGGGTGAAAAGTACGTTATTCAGCCGCGGGTGGCAGTAAACCGCCGGAAGAGGATGAATCTCCGCTCTCAATCGCCGATGCGCCTGCCGCTGCCCGGCCCACGAGGCCTTCACGGATACGCGCCACCGAACGACGCCTGACCAGTGCCCGCGCCACCTTTGAGCGCAGCGCCATGATAACCAGTACCAGCAGTGTGGTCACATGCGGCAGCAATTGAATCAGGTTGGGGGGTAAATCGGTTACATTTTGCAGCCGTACTGCCAGCGCGTCGGCAAAACCGAAGAACAGGCCGGTGAACAGCACCCCGATGGGATGGTTCAGGCCAAACAGCGCCGCGGTGATGCCGATCCAGCCACGCCCGTTGCTCATCTCGCGGGTGAACATGGTCAGGTGTCCTACCGAAAGGAAGGCGCCGCCCAGAGCCGCCAGCGCGCCGCTGATGACCAGGGCGAACAGTTTCACGCGCCGTGAGTTGATACCCACTGTTTCAGCAGCCTGCTGATTTTCACCCACCGCGCGGATGTGACGTCCGAATTTGGTATGGAACAGCATGATGTACGCCGCGATCACCGCGAACCAGGTGAAGTAGATGATGATGTTATAGCCGCTCAACACCGACCCCAGACCGGGAATATTCTGGATGATGGGGATGTGAATATCAGGCAGCTTGATAATGCTGGGATCCGTCCATGTACCCACCTGGCCGAAGATAATGCGCAGGAAGTAAACGGTCAACTCGGTTACCAGCATGTTGATGGCTATAGCGAGAATGATCAAATCGACATCATATTTCAGGTACAGGAAGGCAAAAAAGGCCCCCAGTAATGACCCTGACATGATGGCGATCAAAACTCCCGCATACGTATTACCCAAAAAGTACGTGGTGACAATGCCCAAAAAGGCGCCCAGCAGCATCATGCCTTCCAGGGCGAAGTTGAGTACGCCGGCCCGGTTACAGATGGCGCCGGCCAGAGCGGCCAGGATGATAGGTGTTGCCAGACGGATGCCGCTTTGTACCAGTGAGTTGTTGAAAATACTGAAGAATTCTTGCATCAGGCCTTACCTCCACCCGGGTTGGTCGGAACAATGTCGCCAGGCTTTTGCCGCCCATCCCTCCATTTCCGAACCAGATTGATCAAACCCAGATACAGTTTGCCGGCCGCTACAAACAGGATCATGATAGCGATCACGCTTCCGCCGAGTTCGCGGGGGATGCCGAAGGAGAGTTGGAGCCCCAGTTGAGCACCCAGACGCAGACCGGCAAAAATGATGGCCACAATCACCACGCCCAGGGGGTGTGTTTGTCCGAGGATGGCCACGCTCAAACCATCGAAACCCAGGCCGGTTGAGTAACCGGTCATGATACGCCGGTTGACACCCAGAATTTCAATGGCGCCCGCCAGACCGCAGATGGCGCCGCTGATGATCATGCCGCGGATGGCGATTTTATCATTTTTCATCCCGCCAAATTTGGCAAACAGCGGGGCCGTGCCGGCCATACGCTGTTCATACCCGGATGAAGATCGCCACAGGAAGAAGTAAACTACCACCGCCATAACCAGCGCGATGACAAACCCGATGCCCCATTTGGAGCCAGGTAAAAAGGCCGGAAGCTGGGCGGTCAGGTCAATCACCGGTGAATGGGCCGTTGCGCTGGGATCACCGCGCATGGGGAAGTTCACCAGGTATTCCATCACCAGGGTGGCGATGGTGTTCATCACAATGGTGGTGATTACCTCATTGACACCCAGTTTTACCTTCAGCACCCCAGGCACCCAACCGTATAAACCACCGGCTGCCATGGAGCAGAGGATGATGAAAATAGGATGGATCACCACGGGCAGATGCGTGGCATAGCCCAGATAGGCAGCCGTCACCGCGCCCATCAGCAATTGGCCTTCCTGGCCGATGCTGAACATGCCGGAGCGAAATGCCACTACCGCGCCCAGACCGGTCAGTATCAGCGGAGTGGCCCGTTCCAGCGTGGTGAGAAAGTTACAGCTTGTGATAGACCGGCATCCAAAAGCCGCCGATGCCAGTTCTCCGAGTGCTTTCAATGGAGGTACATCGGTAAACAAAATCAGCAGGGCAGCAAAGATTAACCCGGTGATGACGGCCAGGACGGGAACAAGCAGTGAATTTACCAGTTGATTTCGACGTTCTTTTTGCATCAAAACCTCAATTTCTGTGTCTCTCCGGCATTAAACCTGAGCCGTCTCTTCTGGTGTGCAATCCGGTTTGACCGCCTTGGTTGCTTCCAGTGAACCGCCGGCCATCAGGATGCCGATTTCTTCTTCGGTTGTGGTTCTGGCATCCAGTTCGCCAACAATTTCGCCGCGGTACAACACCCCAATCCGGTCACTGAGCGACATGATCTCTTCCAGTTCCACCGATACCAGCAGCACGGCGGCGCCTTCTTCACGGGCTTTGAGCAGCGTTTGATGCACAAATTCAATACTGCCTACATCCAACCCGCGTGTGGGCTGATTGGCAATAATGAACTTGGGATGGCCTGAAAGCTCACGCCCAATGACCACTTTCTGCATGTTACCGCCCGACAAATTGGATACGCCGCCCCCGGGGACCGTTCCATAAATATTGAACAGCTTGATGATATTCGCTGCAAAAGCCTGGATGGCGTCTTTCAACATAAATCCAAATTTCTGAAACTCGGATTTACGATAATTGTTCACGATGATGTTTTCATCCAGCGTGGTGGCCATATTCAAACCTACATTGATACGGTCTTCAGGGATATGAGCCATCCCCTCCTCACGCCTTTCCTTCACACCGGTAGCTGTGATGTCTTTTCCCAGCAGATGGATGGAACCGTAATCCACTGAGCGCATGCCTGTGATGGCTTCCACCATTTCAGTCTGCCCGTTACCGCTCACACCGGCAACACCGTAGACTTCGCCTTCGCGTACGTTAAAGCAGGCTTTTACCACGGCCGGCACACCGGCTTCGCTGGTCACAGACAGGTCTTTGGCTTCAAATACAACCTTACCAGGTTGGACATCCTTTTTCTGTATCCGGAACAGCACCTCGCGGCCAACCATCATGCGGGCCATTTCAGGGATGCTGGTTTCCTTCACATTCCGGGTTCCAATCATTTTTCCGCCGCGCATCACGCTCACACGGTCGGCCACGTCCATCACCTCAATCAGTTTGTGGGTGATAAACAGCACCGTACAACCGTTGGAGGCAATACGACGAACTACCTGCAAAAATTCTTTTACTTCCTGGGGGGTCAACACTGCTGTCGGCTCATCCAGAATCAACAACTTGGCGTGCCGCTGCAGGGTTTTGAGGATCTCCACCCGCTGCTGCATCCCCACCGGTAAATCGCGGATTTTGGCTTTGGGGTCAACCGGCAGGCCAAACGATTCGCCCAATTTTCGTACCGCTTCATTTTCACTGCGCTGATTCAGAAAACCGGCTTTGTTGGGCTCAATTCCCAGCATCACATTTTGGGCAATGGTGAAAGATGGCACCAGTTTAAAATGCTGATGCACCATACCAATTCCCAGGCGAATGGCATCATCCGGATGACCGATGTTGACCTTTTCGCCGTGAAGAATAATTTCACCGCTGTCCATCTTCTGCAGACCATAGAGGATGTTCATCAGGGTCGTTTTACCGGCTCCGTTTTCACCCACCAGCGCGTGGATCTCGCCTTCTTCCACGGAAAAGTCAACATTGTTGTTGGCCATTACTTCCGTTGACGAGAAGTATTTGTTGATTCCCTTCATTTCAAGAGCAATCGTCATGGTCTATCCTCAAAACCGGCCTGGTGAGATTTTCACCCAACCCAGGCCGGTTTCATACTTATTGATTTGTTACAGTGGTTATGAGTAAAGCTATTTCAACGGATCGCAGATAGCGGGATCTTCGTTCAGGGCATCGCAGACTTTCAGCTCGCCATTCAGGATCTTGGTGCGGTAATCTTCGACCAGTTTCTTGATATCGGGCAGCTTGGCGGTCATTTCTGCGGGGCCGTTGTCAGCGAAGGTGGTGGAGTTGTTGATGTCCCAGGATAGGCCAGCGCCGCCGTCAGACAGACCGATGGAGTGGAAGCCCTGCTGGAAACCAGTTACTGCCATTTCGGCCAGTTTGTAGGTGGTGGTGTTGGTGGCTTTGATCGAGGAGACGATCACATGGCCGGGATAGGTGTCATCCTGGTTGGAGTCAACGCCGATGGCATACAGATCGCGGTCATTCGCTGCCTGCAGAACGCCCTCACCGGAGCGGCCGGCAACCTGGTAGATGATATCGGCGCCCTGATCATACTGGGCCAGAGCCGATTCCAGACCCAGGGTGGGGTTGGAGAAATCGAAACCAAGGTAGCTCGACAGAACGGTGCAATCGGGGCAGACTGCCAGAACGCCCTGTTTGTAGCCGTAGAAGAACTGGTTGATGCCCGGTGAATCGCCGCCCAGCACTGCGCCGACGATTTTGGTCTCGGTCAGGGAACCCACAATGACACCCACCAGGAAGCTGGATTCATGCACGTTGATGACATAGCCAGCCATGTTGGCGGGCAGCTCATCCGCAAAAATTTCGGATGCTGAACCAAAATGCTGATCCGGGAACTCTTCGCACAGGTTGAACATCAGCTCAGAGTCGATTGCCAGGCCGATGATCATGTCATAGCCTTTGGCAATGGCGTTGCGCAGGGCTGCTTCATGTTCGGCCACACCGTTGGTCTCAATGAGATCAAAGGTCACATCCGGGTAGGCCTTCATGAATTCTTCGCGGCCGCGAGCAGCAGCGTCAATGAAGGAACGATCGCCCAGGGGGTTGGGCGTGATCAGTACCACACTGGCCTTTTTGGCGGCTTCTTCTGTAGCGGCTGCGGGTTTGCAAGCGGTCAAAGAAGTTGCGAGTATGGCAATGATACACAATACATACAACAAACGCCTTTTCATTTTCTTGCTCCTTAGACAATAAATCTATATGATCGATTCGGTAACGGTTGGAGGGAAAGACTGGTTCGTTTTGGTACAGGTTCCTTTCGGATGATTCAGGTACTGACAGGGTTGATCAATACGATAATACGTGAACGAAGATGCTCAACACAACTCAATATTATCAAATTGCCTGAAAACTGAATCGCATCAATTATAGCAGATGTTCCCTCACTGGTACAGGAAGATGGTCAATTGTTAGACAATCAGAACGTAAATTACGGTAAAATTGGGAAGAAAATAACACTTTTTCCTTCTGAATACGCACCATTCCCAGGAGTTACGCATGCTCGCTCAAAATGATTCTTTTGACATTGTTGTGGTTGGAAGCAATATGATCGATATGATCACCCGTATTTCACGTCTGCCAAAAATGGGAGAGACCCTGGCCGGCACCTCGTTCAGCATGGGCTTTGGCGGAAAGGGCGCCAACCAGGCTGTCACGGGCGCCCGTCTGGGAGCCAGCGTGGCCATGGTTTGCAAGGTGGGCAGAGATTCTTTTGGCGGTATGGTGCGGAAGAATTTTGAGGATAACGGGGTTTACGCCCGCGTGTTTGAAGACCAGACTCTGGCATCGGGGGTAGCCCCCATCACCGTTGATGAAGAAGGCCGCAACCTGGTGATCATCGTCCCCGGCGCCAATATGACGCTCTCCGCCGCCGAAGTAGAGCAGGCCGCCGATCTGATCCGGCAGGCCAAGGTGCTGATCTGCCAGCTTGAGATCCAGGATGAAGCTATTCTGCGGGCGTTTGAAATTGCTCATGCCGCCGGTGTGCGCATCATTTTCAACCCGGCCCCTGCCCGCAGTGTGCCCGCGCGGATGATTGAGCTGGCTGATATCGTGGTGCCCAATGAAACCGAGGCTGAACTGCTGACCGGTTTATCGGTGAGCGGGCTGAACGGCGCTTCGGACGCCGCCCACAGACTGAAGGAAATGGGCGCACAAACAGTAATTGTCACGTTGGGCGCATCCGGCGCACTGCTGTGGGACGGCCATGAAGAGCAGCATTTCAGCCCGCCCAAAGTGAACGCGGTGGATACCACCGGCTCCGGCGACGCCTTTATCGGCAGCCTGGCCTACGCGCTGGTACAGGGAAAGGATATGCCGGCGGCTATCCGCTTTGCCAACCAGGTAGCAGCCCTTTCGGTGACAAAACCGGGAACGCAAACATCCTTTCCCACTCTTAATGAGGTAAACGAGTTTATCGGTTCCTGAAACCACCTGAACACGGGTTCTGCTTAGCCGAGCCGTGACTCCTTGAGCCTAAAAGTTTCTATCATTCCTCCCCGGAAGGGGGTTATAACACCCTGTGAGCCGATCAATTCTGACTGGCGTCAACGGCATTCATCGGTTTCTGCGTATTCTTATCCAAACCAGTCGTCCCCTGCTTTCTCATTCTCGGTTAAAATAGACCCAATCAATTTTTGGAGCTTTGAATGACCGATACCCCTGCCAGCAACTTTATCCGCGATATTATCGAGGACGACTTCCGAACCAGCCGTTTTGGCGGTCGGATGCAGACCCGTTTTCCACCCGAGCCGAACGGCTATTTACACATTGGACATGCCAAGGCCATCCATCTTGATTTTGGTCTGGCGCTTGAGTATGGCGGCACCTATAACCTCCGCTATGATGATACCAACCCGGTTACCGAAGACCAGGCTTACATCGACGCGATTGAAACCGATATCCGCTGGCTGGGGTATGAACTGAACGAGTCCAATATCCTGCACGCCTCCGGGTACTTCGATCAACTATATGAACTGGCCGTCAAACTCATCAAAGACGGCAACGCCTATGTGGATGATCTCAGCGTCGAAGAAATCCGCCAGTATCGCGGATCACTGACCGAGCCAGGCAAAGACAGTCCCTACCGCACCCGCACCGTGGAAGAGAACCTGGATTTGTTCGAGCGCATGCGCAATGGTGAGTTCCCGGATGGGTTCTGCGTCCTGCGCGCAAAAATCGACATGACCTCGCCCAATATGAACCTGCGCGACCCTATCATGTACCGCATTGTGCACGCCGACCATCCGCGGACGGGCAGCAAATGGTGCATCTACCCGCTGTATGACTGGGCGCACGGTCAGTGTGATGCACTGGAAGGCGTCACCCATTCCATCTGCACGCTGGAGTTTGAGGACCACCGCCCCCTGTACGACCAGTACATCGAGATGGCCGGTCTTACCAATCACCCGCGCCAGATCGAGTTCGCCCGCCTGAACCTGACCTACACGCTGATGAGCAAACGCCGTCTGCTGCGTCTGGTCAATGAAGGCCATGTGGATAGCTGGGATGATCCGCGCATGCCCACCCTTTCCGGTTTCCGCCGCCGCGGTTATACCCCCCAGGCCATCAAAAAGTTCTGCGATGCGGTGGGCGTGGCCAAAGCCAACAGCGTGATCGATCTGGCCCTGCTGGAATATGTGCTGCGTCAGGATCTGGAAGAACGCGCCCAACGCGCCCTGGCCGTGCTGGATCCCGTGCGGGTGGTCATAGATAATTATCCCGAAAACCAGACCGAGGAATTTGTGGTTCCGCGCTATCCGCAGCAGGAAGGAAACGCTGAAACCCGCGTGTTGCCCTTCAGCAGAGTCATCTTCATTGAAAAAGATGACTTTATGGAGAACCCTCCGCGGAAATATTTCCGTCTGGCCCCCGGCGCTGAAGTGCGCTTGCTGAATGCCTATTACATTACCTGCACCGATGTGGTCAAGGATGAGAACGGCGAGATCACCGAAATTCACTGCACATATGATCCGGAATCCCGCGGCGGTATGTCACCTGACGGACGGCGCGTCAAGGGGACCATCCACTGGGTATCGGCCCAACATGCGGTGGATGCCGATTTGCGCCTGTACGACACCCTGTTCACCAAATCCAATCCCTACGATGTAGAAGAGGGTCAGGATTTCATCGTCAATCTCAATCCGCAGTCGCTGACCGTGCTGAAAAACTGCAAGCTGGAGCCCAGCCTAGGGGATGCCCAACCCGGCATGAATTACCAGTTTATGCGCAAGGGCTACTTTGTGGCCGATTCAAAAGACTCGCAGCCGGGCAAACTGGTATTCAATCGCACCGTGGGTCTGCGTGATACGTGGGCCAAGCAGGTACAGAAGGACACCGAACCGGCGTAACCGGATGATGTTGTGTACAACAGGTTCTCACACATGTGAGAACCTGTTTTTTATAAATAGCCAGGTTCATTCTCGTTGCAGGATCATCTCTCAGCCGTCATTTCGCAACGCCAGGGGGGTTTTTCGGTCGCGGAGAAATCCGCTGGCGGAAGACCGCCTCGGGGACCGGTCAATAACATTTCCATACCGGGAACCGTGATTGCATACTCTCGGGCGGATCTCTGCGAGATGACAAAATAGATGTTGTTGGCGGGACACGTTGCGCATTCATGCGGATAAACACTCCCCAAGTGTCATTTCGCAGCGCCAGGGTTTTTTGGCGCGAAGAAATCCGCCCGGGGACCAATCCACAATGTTTCCATATCTGGAACCTCTACTGCATGCCCTCGGGCGGATCTTCGCAGTTTTCCTTATATGGAACGCCTTCCGTTGCTTTTGTGCGGATCTTCGCATGTCTTCGCCTCAGACAGATCCCACGCAATCACCCTTTCTGATTTACAATCAAGTAACCTATACTTGCTCACATCCCTTCACAACATGACCAATAAAGCATACTGGGTTTATATCCTGACCAACAGCAGCGGTACTTTGTATGTGGGAGTAACGAATAACCTGATGCGTCGGATCGCCGAACATAAAGATCACAAGATAGACGGTTTTACAAAAACTTACCGAATAGACCGTCTTGTTTATATGGAAGAAACCGATGATGTTTCGGCTGCACTCACCAGAGAAAAAGAAATCAAAAAGTGGAATCGAGACCGAAAGCTTGAATTAATCCGTCACGCAAATCCACACTTTGAGGACCTCAGTGAAGGATGGTTCTAATACCCTCCCAAAGATTGACTAATAACATTTCCATACCGGGAACCGTGATTGCATACTCTCGGGCGGATCTCTGCGTGAAGACTTCGTCTTCACTGCGAGATGACACAAATGAGTAACATTTCACACGCGAGAAGACCCTTCCTCAAGTGTCATTAGTATGATAATAAACGAAAGGACACGGTAGGCCGATTGTCATTCGG
>DAISXR010000058.1:19203-21001 GCA_036825755.1 Anaerolineaceae bacterium | reverse complement strand
GTCCGCCGGCTCAATCATCCCCACCAGCTTCATCTCGTGAACCTTCCCGGCAAAATCGATATTGAAAGATTCCCCGCTTTCAAGGTGGTAGGCGTTAGCGGTGTGGGTGGACATAAAGACTGCACCTGGCTGGACTAAAAACGCGGTCAGTTGATCTATCGGCAGCCGGTTTCGTTCGCCCAGATAAGACCGGATCGACTGATCGGCAAACGGATCAATCCCCAGCAAGTTGAATGGCTGATTGCCCATCAATGGGATGGAGACAACTGCCTCCATCACCGGCGCCATGTCGATGTTCAACCCTGCCTGCCGCAAGGTTACATAAAACTTTTCATCGATTCCCTGCGGTCCGCCGAGAATCTGGTGGGTGGATTGGCCGGTGATGGCCTGTTTACTCAATTCAAAAGAACTGGCTGCGCTTTCATTGGCGATGTCAATCGCTGTTACCACCGCTACCCCCAGAGCGATCCCAATCAGCATCAGCAGACTGTAGCGGCGGTTCCTGAAAAGATACCGCCAGGCGGTGTTCCGTAAACCTGAAGCGAACGAAAGTCTACGGTTCATGTTCTCAATATCAGTTGTCCGTCGTGCAGAGAGTAGAGGGTATCCGCAATCCCGGCGTCCACGGCGCTGTGCGTCACCAGGATCAGATTTTTCCCGGCCCTGCGGGTCAATTGATCCAGCATTTCCATGATCTGACGGCTGCGCTCTTCATCCAGGTTTCCGGTGGGTTCATCTGCCAGCACAAGCAGCGGATTATGCACCAGTGCGCGGGCAATTGCCACGCGTTGCTGCTCTCCACCGGACAACTGATCGGGAAAGGTTTTCTGGCGGTCCAACAGCTCCACATGCTCCAGTAAAACGCGCGCTCGATCAAAATCAGCGGCGTCGGTCAACCCATTCAATTCCAGCGGCAGGATCAGGTTCTCCCACACAGTCAGGGTGGGGATCAGGTTATAAAACTGGAACACAAACCCGATATTCCTGCGTCGGTAAAGCGTGCGTTCATGATCGCTCAGAGCGGTCAGGTTACAGCCATTCAACACGATCTGACCCTGATCCGGTAAATCGATCCCGCTGATCAAAGTGAGCAGAGTCGTTTTACCGGTGCCGCTTTTCCCCAGAATGGCGGTCACTTCTCCCGGTGGGATGCAAACCGATGTATTGGAAAGCACCTGATGCGTTACCTCATGTTCGTTGCGCGCTTCACGATAAGCTTTGGAAAGGCCTACAATTGATAGAAAAGGACCAGAGTTTGCCTGGAAGTTTTGGGATGGCGGATTGCTCATACCGATTGATCATACCCTTGCAAGCAGGTTTTGGAAAGTCTGATCCACCCGCACCCTTACTGCAACGTTTTTGATAAAACGTTAATAAATTTGTGTTATGATTACATCAAATCCTATGGGGATGACAGGCTTCGACGGGGGAGGCTGGCCCCGGATTGCGAGCCGAGAGGCACCGACCTCGAGAAATCAGTGCAAAAAACAAGTGCCAATCGCACTAACTACGCCGCGATGCCCTTAGCTGCATAAGCGAAGGCTAGCGCAATAGCCTCAAAGCAGGCTACGTCTGCCCACACCGTTTCTCCGGCCGGTCGTGGAGCAGGCGACACAAAGCCGGAGTGCCGTGCAGAAACGCCGTTATCTGCATGAAAGAGGGCTTTCGGGTCCAAACGGCTGGCTGCATCCAGGTATGTTGATCCATCTGTCTGCGGCAAGATTAAATGATCAACTACGCTCGTAGATATCTGGCGGTTGAATCTTTCGGACGCGGGTTCGATTCCCGCCATCTCCAC
>DAISXR010000058.1:3024-19103 GCA_036825755.1 Anaerolineaceae bacterium | reverse complement strand
AAGACGACAGAATCTGCATGGCAGAGATCGGATATTGCATAGGGCATTCCTGGTGGAATCGTGGGATTACATCTGAGGCATTGAGTGCGGTTATTCGATACCTGTTCATTGAAGTGGGTGTCAATCGTATTGAAGCCAGGCAAGATCCCAGAAACCCTCATTCCGGAAAAGTGATGGCGAAATGCGCGATGAAATATGAGGGCATAATGCGTGAAGCTGATCGGAACAATCAAGGCGTATGTGATATCGCAATTTATTCGATTTTGCAGAAAGAATATGAGCCTACCCTGCCTAAAGGTATTCAGCCTGCCGAGCAGCGATAATGCTTGTTATTGGAGATCACAGAGACGCCAGCTAAACAGGAGAATCGATGACAGGCAGACAACATAAAGTAAGTGAAAATACCCCCACCCTCGAAACCAATCGGTTAGTCTTGAGAAGATTCGAACCGTCAGATTTGAATGCCCTGTTCCTGATCCTCAGGGATGAAGAAGTCAACACTTTTCTGCCCTGGTTTCCGGTCAAAACGCTTGAGGAAACTGCCGTAATTCTTCAAAACGGTTATTTGAAGCATTATCAAAAAGAGAGCGCGTATGTATATGCTGTTTGCCTGCGCGCCGATAACAGACCCATTGGGTATGTGGATCTGAGCGACAGCGAAAGCAATGATTTTGGATATGGGCTGCGGAAAGATTTCTGGCACCAGGGTATCGCTACAGAGGCCTGTGCAGCCGTCATTCAACGTCTGAAGTTGGCGGGTTACCCCTTTATCACCGCCACCCATGACGTGAACAACCCGGCCAGCGGAAATGTAATGAAGAGGCTGGGCATGAAGTATTGTTATTCCTACACCGAGTTGTGGCAGCCAAAGAATATCACGGTCACCTTCAGAATGTATCAGCTCAATCTCGATGGTGTACCAGATCGTATTTACAAAGGTTATTCGGAGAAATACCCTGATCATTTCATTGAAACAGATGTGTAGTCGTTATGGGTGCCTGGACGCGGAATAACAGGACCAACACTGTTGGATTCTTCTGAGATTGGAGCAGCGTATGGAAACCGAGCGAATTCTCCTGCGTAACTTTCAAACATCGGATCTGATGGATTTATACGAATACTGCAGTCAGGACGGCGTGGGAGAAGCTGCTGGCTGGAGACACCACACTTCACTCTCTCAATCGCAAAAAACACTGCAGGATTTTATGCGAAACAACGATCTCTTTGCCATTGTCCATAAAGCCGATCGAAAGGTGATCGGGCATATTGGCATCTACCCCGATTCAGAAGAAAACCGTGCGGACACCAAAGAGCTGGGATTTGTGCTCAACCGCGGTTATCAAAAACAGGGCATCATGACCGAAGTGGTAAACGAAGTGTTGCGAGAGTTCTTTTCCCGTGGTATCCAGACCATTTATGCCTGCTGCTTTCAGGAAAATCTTCCCTCAAAAAACCTGATCGAAAAATGCGGCTTTGAGTTTGATCGGGAAGGCACCTATTATTCAAGTACTTTGATCAAAACATTTCATTCGTTTGAGTATGTTTATACAAGAGAACGTTGGAAATCTCAGCATCCTGGCCATTGAGGCGATTACGACACCCAATACCCGATCAACCGGGTGCATCATAAATCTAACACGACTCTCATTCAAACCCCTTGACGTTGGTATTCAGCCAAAATATGATGGATTTACCGCCGCATGATTCAATGCTCGCCGTATACAAGGGGCAAATCATACGTGCGATAAAGTCCGGGGGATGCTGAGTTTTCACCAGGAACCTGAGTTTACCCAGATTGATAAGGTTTTGATCATCATCCCCCCGGACAATCATTTTTTGAATGAATCTTGGCTGAAGGGACTATAACCCCGATGAGTCCATGAACGCAGCTTCATGAATGCGCTATACAATACAAAGATCCGCTCATGAATAAAATGAAGCGGATCTGTTTTATCCAAAGTGCATGTGAGTAATATTACTCAAGAATCAAATTGTCGATCAGGCGTGTCTTACCAATGAATACCGCCATTGAGAGCAGGGCCGGCTTTTCCACCACATCCAGTTCCTGCAGGCTGGCCGCATCGGCGCAGGAAACATAATCCATGCGCGCCAGGGGTTCAACAGCCAGTTCACTCTTTACAAGCTGGCGGAGCGTCTCGGCGTTGCGTTCACCGGCCTGATAGGCGGCTTTGGCGGCATTCAACCCGCGATACAACACCGGCGCAGCCTGGCGCTCGGCAGCGTTCAAATAGCTGTTCCGGCTTGACATCGCCAGACCGTCTTTCTCGCGCAGGGTGGGGCAGGTGACAATCTCCAGCGGGAAGTTGAGGTCGGCGACCATGCGGCGTAACACCGCCACCTGCTGGGCATCTTTTTGTCCAAAAAAGGCTTTTGCCGGTTGAACAATGTTGAACAGTTTGGCGACCACCGTGGCAACCCCTCTGAAATGCCCCGGGCGTATGATGCCTTCCAGTGGTTTTGATATTTCATCCACCGTAACCCAGGTCTGAAATCCCTGCGGATACAGGTCTTCCTTGCCGGGTGTAAACACCAGATCGACCTTTTCAGATTCCAGTTTTGCCAGATCGGCAGCCATATCGCGCGGATAAGCCTCAAAATCTTCATTCGGGCCAAACTGTGATGGGTTGACAAAGATGCTCACGGCAACACTTCGGCAGGCAGCATGCGCCGCCCTCACCAATGAAAGATGCCCTTCATGCAGAAAGCCCATCGTGGGAACAAAGCCCACTGGCTCCTGTAGTTTCTTCCGTTCAACTCGTAATTCCTCAACCGTTTTTACAACCTTCATGGTACTCCTTGTCTTTTATGTCGGTCACTGTGATAGCTGTGACAATCAATGCGAGTGCTTATTGCTCTTCTCCGCATCCAGCAGGTAAAGCTTTCACCGTTCCTGGCGGGTTGACCTTTGAGCAGCCAGGGATTTCACCAGCGCAACAAAAGTTTCGTTCACCGGTACCGGGATGCCTTTTCGATGCGCGTGCTGGACAATTGCTCCGTTGATGGCATCAATTTCGGTGGGCGCACCGCGCTGGAGGTCCTGCAGCATCGAGGACGAATTATTCCGGGTGCGTTCGAGGACTTCCTGTATGGCAAGCAACGGGTCATCATAGGGAAGTTGCACCCCAAGCGCTTCCGCGGTTTGCCTGCCTTCGCGGGCCAGATCGGCTAAAATGACCCGACAGTTATCATCCTGAACCAGTTCACCGTTCCGAACACCCAGTACAGCGCTGAGCGGGTTCACCCCCGCATTGATAATCAGTTTGCCCCAACGCAGGGAATTAAGGTCATCAAACAAGCGGATCTGAAACCCGCTCCGCTCAAAAATCTTCACCAGCGGATCCAGGTGCGCATCTTTCTCCAGTTGCACCAGCGGATCACCGGAAACCTGAACCAGCCCCGGTTCGAGTACGGTTGCACCCAACAAAACCACACCGACCAGGCTGCGTTCTTCACCCAGTTCAGCGGCTAGCGCTTCGCGGTTGCCCAGCCCGTTCTGCAGCGTGAGCGCAATGCCATCTTCTCGCAGACATTGTTTGATTAGTGCGGCGTACTGAGGAGTTTGCCATGACTTGACCAACACCAAGGCATAATCAATCAGACCGAATTCACATGGATCCGATGTGATATGCACCTTTGCGGATTGGATCTTTCCCTGCTGATCGACAAACCTTGCCCCTTGTGCCCGAATAGCCTGAACCGCTTCGGGCCAATAACCGAGCATATTCACTTCATACCCCGCCAATGCCATGCGGGCTGCGAAAAATGTCGCTACCGCTCCAGTACCGGTGATAAGAATCGTGTTAGGCATCAAAGGTAAACCTTCAAAAGAAAATGTCTTTTCGGCAATGTTACCACCAATGGCCGCTACTTCTGCATGTAGAAACCCTTTTGAAGATTTCCGGGTTCGATTAAGCCAAGTCTGGCGTTGAAATCCTTAATCGGTGCGCACGGTAATGGACCATCCCAGCAGCCCTCCCCCTCAGCAGGCAGATTAACACTCAGACCTGAATCGGTCACCTGCTGAAGCAATGTCTGATCACCCCGGTACCTGGAGATTGTCTGTTCAACCGACGGCGGCATGATCAGCCGTGCCAGGCTGAAATTTCGAGAATACTGATATGGGGAAAGCCACAAGGTAAACAGAAAGATCAGGATGACCGCTCCACTCGCAAAACGCGGCAGCAGGCTGACCCGCCACAGTAAACTCAACCCCAGCAATATCTGGCAGACAAGGAAAATCCAGATAACTGCTCCAGAGAAACGATAATCAGGTGCCATGATAAACCAGTAGAGGATCGCCGCGAATGAAATTCCGCTTGCAGCAATTAACCCGGCTCCGCCGTTGCGATTGTTCCGGTTCTTCAAATTATTACCAAATATCAAAGCCAATACGATGTTTGCTGCCAACAGGGCAAAACTCATCAATAACGCCCACTTCGCTTCATACACGAACTTACTGAACCAGGCAGAGAACCATGTCCAATCCCCCGTGAAATCAATGGTATTTGAGCGCGTCCGCGCCCACCGGGTGATGACACCCTGAACCGGATCGGCCAGATAATCGGGCATTGTCCAGGAAAATGGTAACGCCATAATGGTGGACGGAAATAACGGATATCCACTGAAGATCACGCCCCGAACCAGCCAGGGGATTAACCAGACTGCCAGCAGACCAGCCCAACCCAACCCGATGCGTATTTGGTCCCGATGTGAAAGCCCATACCGGGTTGCCCCTAGAATCAGGATGGCAGCGATCACAAACACGCCAAAAATAGCAAAACTGAGCTTGACGGTTAATCCAAAAGCAACCAGACCAATCAGAAAGGTGCCTGTCGCTTTATATTCTGCTGGATCCAAATGATTGGTAAAAAGCCGGATTAACTCCCCGATCAGCACGATCTCCAGACTGAAGATGAGAAAATCAGGTGAATAACCTGCCAGGTATCCAGTGCTGGATTGCCAGAGAATCACCGGCAGCATGAAGGCATAAAAATAGTCAGGCAGGTTGGGTTTCACAGCGCGTCGAAACAGGTTGATCAAAGCTGTTCCACACAGCAAAATCGTCGCGTAAACGATGGTGGTATTGATCAGGTAAAAGGACGATAGATTGATAAAATCTGTATCGAACACCGCGGCAACCAGAAGACTCGCATTGTTGAACGCCAGGCGGTGATGCAGATTTCCTAAACCCGGAACAATGGCGAATTCCTGAAACCATTTGACTGTTTGCATGTGATATAAACCAAGATCGACCGATGGTTCGTTGAAGAGGATGTGATTTGCCAGCACCAACGCAGGCAAAGCTGCCAGTCCCAACAACCAAATCGTTGTCTTGAGTGAAAATGATCTGAGCAATGTAAGAATATGCCTGCGGAACAGATACCAGCCTGCCCCCGCTGCGCTAAGTAAACACAGCAATGGGATGACATTGACCTTGAAAAACAGGTGCCAGATCTGTAGAAATGCCACAGCTGCACCCCAGCCGCTAAAGAAGCACAGCAGCAGGTTGGTAAGCGATAAATGCCGTCTGACGGGAGAACCGGGTAAAAGCAGACCCAAACCGATAAAAACCAATAGTTGAAAAATGATACCCAGTGTAATGATGATCACGACAAATCTCCAGTTAGAACAAGCGGGCAGCTATGTATACCTTTTCTTCGTCAAGTTACCGCGTCATACTCCGCGACAACGAAGATAATTTCCATTTATTCTATCGTCTTGCAGACCAGCCCTTTCAGATAAGCGCCTTCAGGAAAGCTTAATCGAATCGGGTGATCCGGCCCGTTGTACATGCGCCGCAATATACTGGCCTGTACCCTGGCATCATCCGCGGCGGAGGCAACGATCTTCTGAAACAATTCCATGGAGACACCGCCTGAACAGGAAAAGGTGAACAACAATCCGCCGGGGCGAAGAAGTTTGAAAGCCAGCAGATTGATATCCTTGTAGCCGCGCGCCGCCCGCTCCACCTGTGCCGCTGTAGGAGCAAACTTGGGCGGATCCAGAATGATTGCATCAAACTGTCTGGCTTGGTCCCGGAAGGTACGCAAAACCTGAAAAACATCCCCCTCCAAAAAGGTGTGCTGCTGCGGGTCAATTCCATTGATCTCGAAATTTTGTCGGGCCAGAGCCAATGCCTGGGCGGAGCTATCGACGCTGGTGATTGCGCAGTTTCCATCGGCCGCACCGTACACGCTGAAACCGCCCGTGTAGCAAAAACAATTCAACACATCGCCGCCCGGGTTCATGTGCCGGAAAGTGAGCCGGTTTTCTCGTTGATCGAGATAAAAGCCGGTTTTGTGCCCTTCCGTGATATCCACTTTGAACGAAAGCCCGTTCTCTTTGAGAATCATGCGGGGTTCGGGCAGGTTTCCGGCCAGCAATCCGTTGCAGATGGGTAAACCTTCCAGTTCACGAACATCGGCATCCGAACGTTCGTAGATGCATGAGATCCCCTCGATTTCCGAAAGCGCCTGCAAAATCGCGTCTCGGTTGGCTTCACTGCCGGCCGTTAAAAACTGCGCCACCAGCACATCGCTGTAGCGGTCCACGATCAATCCGGGCAGTCCATCCGATTCGGCGTGCACCAGGCGGATCATATTTGTTTCATCGGCTATACGCAGAGACTTACGCAGGTGGATAGCCTGCCTCAATCTGAGGGCGAAAAATTCCTGGTCGACAGGCTGGTCTTTTTCCCAGGTCCACACCCGAGCACGGATGCTGGACTGCGGGCTGAAAGCTGCCCGGCACAACCACTCCCCTTTGGATGAACGCACCTCCACGGTGCAGCCCGATGAGACATCACCCTCAATCCGTTCCACCGCGCCGGAAAAGATCCACGGGTGAAACGAGCGGACAGATTTCTCCCGCCCGGGCTTAAGAAAAAGTACCGGTGTTTTTACAGTTGTCATGGGTACCGTTTATTGATTCTTTTGGATCAGAGCCAGCAACCCGGCCTGATCGAGCACCGGTACGCCCAGCTCGCCAGCTTTTTGCAGTTTGGATCCAGGGTTTTCACCGGCGACCACGTAGTTGGTGCTCCGGCTGACACTGCCAGTCACCTTCCCGCCGTTTTTCTCGATCAGTTCTTTCACACCTTCACGTGAGTAATCCGGCAGCGTACCGGTCACCACAAAAGCCAGCTCGTTCAACGGGAGTTCAGCAGCTTCTGCTGCTGATGGAGATGCCATGCTCGGCCAAACACCCGCACGACGAAGTTTTTCCAGGACATTCAGGTTGGCCGGTCTGGCGAACCAATCCACCACTGCCTGGGCTGTATTGGGGCCGATTCCCTCCACGGTAAGCAGGTGCATCAGCGTGGCTTGCCGTAATGTATCCAGATCCTTGAACGCTTTGGCCAGATCAACGGCGGTCACCTCACCGATCCCCCGCATGCCCAAGGCATTAATCAAACGCGGCAGTGGACGGCTTTTCGATTCTTCAATCGCGTTGAGAAGATTATCAATTCGTTTCTCGCCAAAACCTTCCAGATTCTGGAGGTCCTCGCGTTTGAGGGTATACAGATCAGCCACATCCTTGACCAGCCCAAGCTGGGCAAACAGCTCCACAATCTTGATCCCCATCCCCACAATATCCATCGCCGAACGGGAGACGAAGTGTTCCAGGTTTCGCACCAATTGAGCCGGGCAGGCAGTGTTGACACAGTACCACGCCACCTCTCCTTCCACATGCTCCACCGCCTGACCGCAGGATGGGCAGGTGGGCGGAGGGGTGTACGGGATCTCATTTCCCTGGCGTGCCTCGGGGATGGGCCCCATGATATACGGGATCACATCACCAGCCCGCTTCACCATGACACGGTCGTTGATGCGAATATCCCGCTCGGCGATAAAATCAAAATTGTGCAGGGTAGCCTGTTTGACGATCACCCCACCCACCTCCACCGGATCCAGCACAGCGTTGGGGGTCAGCACTCCGGTGCGCCCCACGTTCACCACAATATCGCGCAAACGGGTGGTTACCTCGCGGGCCGGGAATTTGAATGCAATGGCAGCGCGTGGATCACGCCCCACAATTCCCAGGGCATTCGCCAGGCGCATATCGTTGATCTTCACCACCATGCCGTCCACTTCAAAATCAATCTGGTCGCGGCGTTCCTGCCATACCGCGAACTCGTCCATCACTTCCTGCAAGTCGCGGCAGTGTCGGTTCAGGATGGTGCCCGGAAAACCCAGATCCTTCAGGTATTGCAGGATCTCCCACTGTGTGGGCGGGATATCCCCCTGCACCGCAACAATCTGGTAAACCGAGATCTCCAGCGGACGAGAGGCGGTGATGCCCGGGTCCAGTTGCCTCAGCGCGCCCGAGGCGGTATTGCGCGGGTTCACATAGGTGCGCTCGCCCTTTTCGATCTGGCGCTGGTTGAGCTTTTCAAATTCGCTCAGACGGATGAAAACCTCACCGCGCACGGCCAGGTAATCCGGAGCTTTGGGGCCTTTTGGATTGGCCGGGATGTGCAGCGGGATGCTGCGGATGGTGCGCAGGTTGTTGGTGATGTCTTCGCCAATCTCGCCGTTTCCGCGGGTGGCGCCCATACTGAACACCCCGTTGCGATAATGCAGCACTACCGAAAGCCCGTCAAACTTGGGTTCGGTCACAAAATCGGCGGTGCGTACGCGCGCATCCAGCCTGGCAATACGGTCATACCATGCTTTCAACTCTTCAGGAACCAGAGCGTTGGAAAGGCTTAAGATCGGGGCCGGATGGTTCACTTTGGCGAATTTTTCAGAGATCTGTGCGGTCAGCCGCTGTGTGGGAGAATCAGGCGTAATCCATTCCGGGTGAGCGGTCTCCAGATCATTGAGTTCATGCCAGAGCCTGTCCCATTCAAGGTCACTGATCGTTGGACTGTTCAGCACATAATATTCATAATTATGGCGGTTGATCTCGCTGCGCAGCCAGGCTATTCGTTGCTGTATGTTTTCATTGGTATCTGACATATAATAAATTATACTGTTATACAAACTTTACAGGAAAAAATCCGTATATGAATATGGTTGAGGAGCACATCGTCCTGATACGGCAATACTTCAAAGGCTGATAGGCCGGGTTGTCCTGTATAATCACAACGATTCCCCTCAGAATAGGAGCAGTCTATGAAAACGCTTTCCACAGTTGGCTCGGTCATTCTTTTCATCATTGCCTTCATATCCATTGTCTTCGGTTTCTTGATGGTACTGGGTTCGTTCAGTTCACAGGGAACCACAGAATGGCTGGTTCCCGGTATCCTGATCATCGGGTTCGGGTTGGTGTGCGTGGTGGCAGCCATTGTGCTCATCGCCGTCGCCCGCCGGAAAGCCAAACAGGAAGCAGCCGCCCAGAACGTGTCCATCAACGTCGACCTGCCCGGACAGATGAAGATCGACGCGATGAAATGCAAGAATTGCGGTGGTGTACTCACCTCTGCCAATATTTCCATGGCAGCCGGTGCTCCGATGGTAACCTGCCCTTACTGCGGAACCACCTATCAAATGACCGAAGAACCAAAATGGTAAGCTAGAAAAACCTGCTCAGGCAGTTCGAGAAACCTGGAGGAAACATGCGCAAGAGGATTGTCACTGTTTTTCTGCTGATTTGTTTCATTTTATCGTTCAACTTCACCACGGCTACCGCCCAGTCCTATTCGTTCACCGTGCCTACTGCCAAAGTGGTGTATTCGCTTGAAGCGGACGGCACTGCCACCATCGAATATACCTATGTGTTTGCGAATGACAATGGAGCGCCTGATATCGAGTTTGTTGATGTCGGCATGCCGGCCGGGTCGAATTATTCGTACAATGACATGACCGGTGAGATCGACGGTAAACCGATCGGCCACATTCAGAGCTCCACCTATATCAACAACGGGGTTGAATTCGGATTGGGCACCGGCTCCATACCGGCCGGGCAAACCGGTACATTCCACGCCACCATCCGCAATGTGCGCGGTGTGATCTTCCCCGGCACGGCCGAAGAAAGTGAAGCCTACGCGGGCAGCCAGTTCCAGCCCAATTATTTTGACAGCAGCGCTGCCAGCGGAAAAACCGATATGACGGTCACCATCATCCTGCCCCCCGGTATTACCGATCAGGAACCACGTTATTCCGAACCGGACAAATGGCCCGGCGAGGCTGCTCCGCAATCCGGTTTCATCGATGACCGCGTCTTCTACACCTGGACCAGCACCGATGCCCGCCCCGACCGCGAGTATGTGTTTGGGGTGACTTTCCCGGCTCGCGTGATCCCCGGTGATGCTATCTCTCAACCGCCTGCCAATAACACGTTTACCAACAACGGTTCCGGCTCAGTAGGTGTGTCTCTTGGGGATTTTATCGACAACATCAGCGGGTTTGCCTGCTGCGGTTTCTTCCTGCTCATCTTTGGATGGGTCACCTATCAGGGTGTGGTGGGCACACGAAAACGCCGCATGCAGTATATGCCCCCCAAAGTAGCCATTGAGGGGCATGGCATCAAACGCGGCCTCACCGCCGTGGAAGCTGCCATATTGATGGAACAGCCCATGGATAAGGTACTTACCATGATCCTGTTCTCGGTGGTAAAGAAGAACGCGGCTGAGGTGGTGACGCGCGATCCGTTGAAGATCAAACTGATTGAACCGGTTCCGGCTGATTTGCGCGGTTATGAAACCGATTTTCTGGAAGCATTCAAAACGGAAGAAACCGCCAAACGCCGCCAGCTTCTTCAAAACCTGATGGTCAAGCTGGTTCAAAGTGTTACTCAAAAGATGAAAGGTTTCAGCCATAAAGAAACCGTGGCCTATTACAAGCAAATCATCGAAAAAGCCTGGGAGCACGTGGCTGCCGAGGATACCCCCGAGGTTAAGGTACAAAACCTCGAAGAAGCCATGGATTGGACCATGGCCGACAAGGATTACGAGGACCGTTCACGCCGTACCTTCAGCGGGCCGATCTTCGTTCCCATGTGGTGGGGCCGCTATGATCCAACCTTCCGGCCTGCAACCCACAGCACCGGCCCTGCATCTGTTGGAATTCCACGCCAGAGCAGTTCCGGTCCCACCTCCCTGCCCTCCATGCCCGGCTCCGATTTCGCGGCATCGGTGGTCAACAGTGTGCAGACCTTCTCTGCTGGGGTGATCGGCAACCTGTCCAGTTTCACCGGCGGCATCACGGATAAAACCAACCCGGTACCCAAAACATCCGGGCGAAGTTCCGGCGGACACAGCAGCGGCGGTTGCGCTTGTGCATGTGCCTGCGCGAGTTGCGCCTGTGCCTGTGCCGGCGGTGGGCGTTAAGTAAAGGGATTCAGGACCGTATAAATATCATGGATTTTCGCAGCCTGTTTCATCGGCGTTCCAACCGCCAGCCCCCTTCGGCCGGTTTATACCATTACCGGCGCAAAACCGCCCAGGGCGAGGCCCGGGTGCATCTGCGCATCGACGGCGACGGCAGTGGCTTTCTGATGGTCAACGCCAGCCGGGTGTACCATTTTAACCCGACCGCAGCTTTTATGGCCTATCTCGTGCTGGAAGGGGTCGCTGAGAAACAGGCTGTCCGTGCGATTGTTCGTGCCTATCAGGTATCCAGTACCCAGGCCGAGCGGGATTTTTCCGATCTTTCCGATCAAATCCATTTGATCATCTCGCCTGCATACGAACAGCTATCGAGGCTGATCCTTGATTTTGACAGGCTGACTCATGAAGAGGTGACAGCCCTGAAAAGTGCCGGTCTGAGCATCAATCACCTGGAATTATCTCATCTGTTACAGGATTTGCAGGCAACAGATGAAGATACCCTGATCGCTCTCATCCCCGTATTGGCTGATCTTCCCGAATCCTCACGGCAGGCGTTGACCCAACAGTTGAATTCAGCAAGCTGCACACACCTGGCCGAACTGGTGAGCAGCGTCAGTGGGCTGGATCAGGCCTCGCTGGAAATTCTCGAACAAATCACCCAACAAAAACCGGAGTTGGAAAACCTCGAACCGATCTTCGATACCGTCCTGCCTTTTTCGAAGACCGATCTCAAAGCGCCGTACCGCATGGATCTTGCGCTCACCTACCGCTGCAACAACGCGTGCCATCATTGTTACAACCCCGCTCACCGCCAGCGTGTGGAACTGGATACCGCGGGCTGGAAAGCGGTCATCGACGAGCTATGGAAGGTAGGCGTTCCGCATATCATTTTCACCGGCGGCGAACCCACTTTGCGGCCGGATTTACCCGAATTAATTGCCCACGCGGAACGCAATGGGCAGATCACGGGTATCAACACCAATGGCCGCAAACTCAGCGACCCGCAATATGTAAAGCAGTTGGTGGATGCCGGGCTGGATCATATCCAGATCACGCTCGAGTCGCATGACGAAGCCATCCACGATACGATGGTCAACCATCCAGGAGCCTGGCGCGAGACCGTGGCAGGCATCCGCAATGCGCTGAATACCCGCCTGTATGTGATGACCAACACCACCATGCTGACCCATAATTATCAAACCCTGCGGCAAACCCTGCAGTTTCTGGCAGATCTGGGCGTAAAACGGGTGGGTTTGAACGCTCTTATTTACTCCGGGCATGGCCTGGGGGTGAACACCGGGCTGCAGGAAAGGGATCTCCCGGATCTGCTGGTGGTTGCCCGCGAGATGGTGGAGCGAAACAACCAGAAACTCACCTGGTACACCCCCACCCAGTACTGCAACTTCGACCCCGTGCTTTACGATTTCGAGACACTGGGTGTCAAAGGCTGCACCGCGGCGCTGTACAACATGTGTGTTGAGCCGGACGGTAAGGTGCTGCCCTGTCAGTCATACTATCAGCCTGTCGGGCAGATGCTGATACAACCCTGGGAGGATATTTGGAACCACGAATTGGCCCTGAGCCTGCGGAATCGTTCTTATGTGGCTCAGGAATGTAAAGAATGCAGCCTGCTGGCGGTGTGCGGCGGCGGATGCCCTCTGGCAGCCCAGGCAGGAAGAATTGAAGCGCCTCATACCATTCAAATGATCGATGCCTGATTGACAGCCCGATTGAGGAGGAGTCTATGTCTCTTATCGACGATATCAAAGATATTTTTTTTACTCATCATAAACCGATTGAAAAAGGGATTTACCAGTATCATGCTCCTGCGGATGCACAGTACCCTTACCGCCTGCATTTGCGCCTAGAAAATGATGGGCAGGGTATCCTGCTGGTGAATGCCAGTACCGTCTTACATTTGAACCAGACCGCAGCCGAGTACGCCTATCACATGATCCAGCAGACGCCGGAAGAGGTTCTCACCAAACGCATCGCCCGGCGCTACAACATCCGCCCTGAACAGGTCCTGGAAGATTACAAAAACTTCCAAACCAGTATTCAGACCCTCATCGACACACCCGATCTCGATCCGGTCACATTCCTGGGCTTTGACCGCACCACGCCCTATCAGAAAGATCTTCTGGCTCCGTACCGTTTGGATTGCGCTCTCACCTATCAGTCAGTCGATCCCGAAGGCGGACCCGCCTCACCTAAAGAACGTGTGGCTCGCGAACTGACTACCGCCGAATGGATCAGCATCATCGATAAAGCCTGGCAGGCAGGCATCCCGCATCTGGTCTTCACTGGCGGCGAGCCCACCATCCGCCCTGATCTGGCAGAGCTATTAGCAGCAGCCGAGAAAAACGGCCAGGTGACCGGGTTGCTCACCAGCGGTTATCGATTATCAGATCATGATTATCTGGAATCACTGCTGAACAACGGGCTGGATCATGTCATGTTGGTGCTGCGTCCCGAAGAAGATTATGCCTGGGAGGCGCTGCGTGATTTACTGGCCGCCGATATCTTTGTGACCGTGCATCTGACCATCAGCAACGATGATATGGATGTGTGCCGCTTACGGTTGGACAAGCTTAAGGAAATGGGCGTGACCAATTTATCCATTAGCGCCCACAGCAAAGCGCTCGAGAGCACGCTTCAGCAGGTACGCAACGAGGTGGATTACCGCAACATGACGCTGGTATGGGACCTGCCTGTACCGTACTCCAGTCTCAACCCGGTTTCCCTCGAAATGGATCAGGATAAAGAATATGTTTCCGGTGAAGGACGCGCCTGGTTGTACGTGGAACCCGACGGTGATGTGCTGCCGCGCCAGGGAAAACCGACTGTGTTGGGCAACATTCTCACCGATCCCTGGGATCAAATCTGGTCAAAGGCCGGCCAGGTAGAGGGATAAACCTGGTTTGAAAGATGCATAAAGCCCCCGCTTTGGGTGTCGATCGCTGGCACGCCCGTTTTTTGCAACAGGCTGGCTGGACACGGCAGGTGCGCCGGTATCTCGCCGGTCAATTGGGCATTTCAAACCGTGCGCGTATTTTAGAGGCCGGTTGCGGGACCGGCGCCATCACTGCTGATTTATGGCAGGATGGGCCATCGCAGGTTTATGGGTTGGATCTTTCGCCGGCTTTTCTACGAAAAGCGTCCGGTTATGATCCGCGAACCCTGTTTTCTGTCGGGGATGTCTACCGGCTGCCATATGCTGACAAAAGTTTTGACCTGAGCGTGGCGCATTTTCTGCTGCTGTGGTTGGAACGCCCTTTGGACGGGCTGCGTGAAATGATGCGCGTCACCTGCCCCGGTGGGAACATTGTGCTGTTTGCCGAGCCGGATTACCCCGCCCGCATCGATTATCCACTGCCGCTGGCCCGCCTGGGCGCTCTGCAGGAACAGGCGCTCAAGCGCCAGGGCGCACACCCGGAGATCGGCCGCACCATCGCCTCGCTGTTGGTGCGGGCCGGCTGCGTGGATGTTCACAGTGGACTGATGGGCGGGCAGTGGTCTGCCCCTGCAGACCTTTCCGGTACCGTCTCCGAGCACGAAATATTACGCGCCGATTTATCGGGAAATCTATCCGAGAATGAATTGGATGATCTGCTGTCTCTTGACCTGAAGGCCTGGGAAGAGGGATGGCGCGTTTTATTTGTCCCCACCTTTTACGCATGGGGGAAAATCCCCTGATCAGGCTCCGCCTCTGCCCTTTTCACTTCAGACAGGGTAGAATGCGGACGTAGGAGTAATAAATGTTGACTGAAATCATCACCGCTATCGTTCTGGGCATTGTTGAGGGCCTGACGGAATTTTTACCGGTATCATCCACCGGTCATTTGATTGTTGTGGGTTCCCTGCTCAATTTTGAGGGAGCTCGAGCATCCACCTTCGAGGTTTTTATTCAACTGGGAGCCATTCTGGCTGTAGTCATCCTCTTTTGGGATCGCTTTATTCATTTGCTGGATTTCAAACGTAAAGAGGGGTTCGCCGGCCTGCGCGGGATCGGCCTGCTGGTGGTTACATCGGTTCCGGCCCTCACAATCGCCGCTCTGGGCTATGATTTCATCAAAGAGCAACTTTTCAGCCCTCTTACCGTGGCCATCGGGCTGGGCATCGGCGGTATTGCCATCATCATCGTCGAAAAAGTACTCAAAGGCAGCACACACACCGGACTTGATTCCATCACCTGGACCGACGCGCTGGTCATTGGGCTGTTCCAGATCCTGGCCCTGTGGCCGGGCGTCTCCCGTTCGGCAGCCACCATACTTAGCGGCATGGGTCGTGGGCTTGACCGGCGCACCTCGGCGGAATATTCGTTTTTTGCCGCGGTACCGGCCCTGGCTGCGGCCGCCCTGTATGACCTGTACAAAAACATCGGTGCGCTTCAATCCTCCGATATCCTTATCTTCGGTCTGGGATTTGTGGTGGCGTTCGTTTCAGCCTGGCTGGCCGTCAAGTTTTTCCTCAAACTGGTCAGCACCAACAACCTGATCCCGTTTGGCTGGTACCGTATCCTGGTAGCTGTAGTGATTCTGCTGGTGCTTGCCTAAGCTTGCTCTCCGGCTTTTCGCAGAAAACTGTGAAAATCGGACGAATCCACGGTTGTTTTTGTCTCGGGATCAAAAGCGCAGTCATCGCGGAAGCAGTAATACATGCGGTCCCATATCTGCAATGATTCCTGCCAGGCTTTCAGTTTGTTCTCGGTCCGATCTTTGAAACTGGTTAGATCGTGCATGTAACGTCGGGTGGAGCGGATTGCCAGCCATAGAAAAACAGCCGT
>DAISXR010000058.1:0-2924 GCA_036825755.1 Anaerolineaceae bacterium | reverse complement strand
AGTATATCAAGCCGGGAGAAGGAAAAACAGGACTGCCGGTTTACCCTGATTACTCTTTACAAGGAGGGAAAAGCACCGTATAATCTTCGACCGTAACAGTGTTCGGGGCGTAGCGCAGACCGGCTAGCGCGCTTGCATGGGGTGCAAGAGGCCGGAGGTTCAAATCCTCTCGCCCCGACAACAGACCTGCCTGGTATATCAAGCGATGTACCAGGTTTTTTTATCTCTCCCCCTACCTGACAGCGTTTTGATTCAGTACAATACTATGTTGTGATTCATTTTAAAAGGGGGAAATCATGGACATTCTCAAAATGTCAAATCTCGGCCTTCGATTTTTATTGGAATTACTTATTCTTGTCATCCTGGGGTATTGGGGATTTAAAACCGGCACCACCCCGGCGACCAGAACCCTGTTAGGGATAGGGAGCCCGGTGCTGTTCGCTGTGGTATGGGGTATTCTGATGGCGCCCAAATCCACCATGCAATTAAGCCCTCCCTGGTTTTATATCGTTGAGGTCGTTCTCTTTGCCCTGGCCATTTTGGCGTTGTACAGCGCCGGCAAAACAAATCTCGCGATTGCCTTTGGCGCGCTTTACCTCGTTAATCGCATTTTATTATTGATCTGGAGACAATAATGGAAATCAATCAAGCCGCTCCCGTTTTCGCCCGGAAAGAAATCATCATCGATGCCCCTGTTTCAAAAGTCTGGCAGACCCAGGCGAATATTGAAGAATGGCCTCAATGGCAGCCCAACATCACTTCTGTGAAAATGAATGGAGGTCTGCAACCCGGTTCAACCTTCCACTGGAAAGCCCAGGGGATGACCATTCACTCCCGCCTGCACACGGTGGAATCCGAGACTCGCATCGGTTGGACGGGTAATTCTCTGGGCATGTACGCCATCCACAACTGGATGTTTGAAGAGCATGGCGAAAAAACGCGCGCCATCACGGAAGAGAGTCTTTCGGGCTGGCTGACCCGCCTGATGAAGTTGTTTGATCCTCACTTCCTGGATAAATCAATGGAAACTGCCCTTCAGCGTCTGAAAGCCAGGGCAGAGGAAAACAGGCCGTAACACAAACCGGTCGCCAAAATATCATACTTTCCACCGCGCAAGGCGTGGGGTAAAATCAGCCGCATGATAAAACCCCGCGTATATTCCATGCCGTTTGCCCGCGTTTACCCCCTGCTGGTTGAAAAAGCGGTGAAAAAAGGCCGCACAAAAGCGGAAGTGGATGAGATCATTGGCTGGTTGACCGGTTACAGCCAGGTGCAAGTTGACGCCCAGATCGAAAAACAGACCAGCATGGAGACCTTCTTTGCAGAAGCACCCCAACCCAATCCGGCCCGCTCGTTGATCAAGGGCGTGGTGTGCGGTGTGCGGGTGGAAGAAATCGAAGAGCCCACCATGCGCGAGATCCGCTACTTGGACAAGTTGGTGGATGAACTGGCAAAGGGGAAGACAATGGAGAAGATACTGAAGAAGGAATGACCCTTCTGGTCGATTCTCCCCCACTCTGTTATGCTAATAACAGTATCTTCCTGGTTTGCCCATACCGGGTAGAAAGGGGGGAATATGCCGTACCGGAAGATCAGTGATTTACCAGACAGTGTAAAAGACAACCTGCCCGAACACGCGCAGGAGATCTATATGAAGGCCTTCAACAGCGCCTACGAGCAGTATGACCGGCCTGAAGAGCGCCGCGGAGATGCCTCTCGCGAAGAGGTGGCCCACAAGGTGGCCTGGGCTGCGGTGAAAAAAGAATATCAAAAAGACGAGAAAACCGGCAAATGGAAAGAAATCAGGTAACAGGGCAGCCCTGAACAGCCGGATCCTAAAAGTGTAAACGTTTCTTCAAAAGGCAGGAATTCATTTCCTGCCTTTTCTGTTCCTGATACAGCAAAACCGGCCGCTTCAGTGTACAATTAATCCGCAGATGTACGCTCCGCTGCGCCGCTTTTCGATCCACAATCCCATGCACAAGGATTTCTAAAATGAACAAACGCCTTAACTGGACTGAGCTTACATTGAAACTGAAGAATCCTTTTACGGTTTCCTACGGCAGTTCAACCACCCGGCCCGCCTTCTGGATCCGCCTGGAGAACGAGGAAGGCTGGGGAGAGGGAACCATCCCCTTTTATTACGGCATCGATTTCAAGACCATGACCGATTACTGGGACACGGCTGCCCTGAAACAGGAACCCTTCCCGGAAAGCGTCGAAGCCATCCCGGGCTGGATCGATCACAGCGCGCCCAAACCGGCCCAGACGGCCCTGGATATCGCCTTTCATGACCGGCTGGGCAAGCTGCAAGGCAAACCGCTGTATGAGCTGCTGGGCGCCCCCAAACCGCAGCCCATGATCACCACCTATACCATCAGCATCGATACGCCCGAAGAAATGGCCCGTATGGCCGCCAGTATCCGTGATTACCCGTTCCTGAAGATCAAACTGGGCGCGCCCGGCCAGGAAGATGTGGATGAAGCCCGTCTGGAGGCCATCCGCAAGGTGCGCCCGGATGCCCGACTGCGTATCGACGCGAACGCCGGCTGGAAGGCTGAAGATGCGATTCAACTGGTTAAGCGCCTGAAAAAATTCGACCTGGAATTGATCGAGCAGCCCACCGCCAAAGACGATATTGAAGGAATGGGCATCGTTCAGGCTGAAACGGATATTCCGGTGGTGGCGGATGAATCCGTGCAAACCATCGACGATATTGACCGTCTGCATGCCACCGGTGTGCAGGGTATCAACCTCAAGCTGATGAAATGCGGCGGCCTCACTAACGGCACAGCCATGCTCAAACGTGCCCGTTCCTACGGCATGAAAGTGATGCTGGGCTGCATGGTGGAGACCTCGGTGGGCGTGAGCGCCATGTCACACCTGATGGGATTGGCAGATTGGATCGATCTGGATACGCCCAT
>DAISXR010000057.1:10584-21174 GCA_036825755.1 Anaerolineaceae bacterium | reverse complement strand
ATGGGCTGACCGCTGGCCGGCACCTGGATGGATCCAAAAGCCATGCCATCTGAAAGCATATCGGCTCCGCGGGTGTGTTCCACCTGCGGGCCTTCCAACCGATAGCCCATTCGGTCAGAGGTGGGGCTGATGCGGTACGGGCTGCTGAAAAAGGTCTCCAGACCGGCAGCCGTAAAGCGATCCTCCTGCGGACCGGGCACCACGTGGATTACAGGGTCGGATTGGTAACACGGCCGGATGTGCGGAGGGATGAAGCGGCCCGCCAGCAGATAGGCTGT
Source organism: Anaerolineaceae bacterium (assembly GCA_036825755.1). Classification (GTDB taxonomy): domain Bacteria; phylum Chloroflexota; class Anaerolineae; order Anaerolineales; family Anaerolineaceae; genus JAJFTV01. The sequence continues at coordinate 20,896 of DAISXR010000057.1, read as the reverse complement.
TTCAGGCTGTACATACAGCGGCAGCAGAACACCGTTCTTCAGTGCCGCGCCGCCATATCCACCGATTTTGCCTTTCAAATAGGTGGCATGCGAACCCATCAGCACCGGGGAATCAATCCCGCCGCTGATGGCCAGGTATCCCCAATTGCCCGGTTCGGTACGGGAAAATGAGAGGGTATCGCCGCGCCGGACACGGATCGACATCCACAGCGGCATGGGTTGGCGGTTGATCAACAGTGTGAACCCGCCGCCTGTGGCAGCAATCACGCAGTCATCACCCATGACCAGCACCGGACCCATCACACCAAACTCCAGACCGGCAGCACCGGCATCGTTTCCAACCAGCCGGTTGGCAGCATACAGCGCAAAACGATCCATCGGTCCGGTGCAGGGAATGCCGAACTTTTCGTAATGAAAACGGCCTGCATCCTGAACACTGGTGATGAAACCTGCTGAGTGGACCAGAATTGTCATCGTATCTCTCGAGTTCTCTTTAATGAGTGCCTGTGATGCGGTTATTCCAGGCGAATAAAGCGAATCACATCACCGGGGGCAAGCAGAATGGGCTGGCTGCCATCCGGATCGAACAATTTCACATCGGTCCAGCCGATCAACTGCCATCCGCCCGGCGAGTCAATGGAGTACACGCCAGTCTGGCTTCCGGCGATGCCCACCGAACCGGCTTTCACCAGCGTGCGCGGCGACTGAAGCCGCGGGGTGGCAATGCGTTCATCCATCCCGCCCAGATAGGGGAAGCCGGGTGTGAAGCCCATCATATAGACCGGGTAATCACGGCTGGTGTGGATCTGAATCACTTCTTCAGGGGTCAGATGGTTATGATTGGCCACAAAATCCAGATCGGGGCCGTACTCTCCGCCGTAACGGGTGGGAATCTCTATCAACCGGGCCGGCTGCTCTTTGACTTCATCCAGTTGATCTATACGCTGCCGGATTATATCCAGCGCGCGGGCATAGTCCACCTTGAGCCCGTCATAGTACATCAGCAGCGAGGTGTAGGTGGGAACCGTCTCGATCAGCCCATCGAAAGGCTGTGCGGAAAACAGTTGATCCAGCGCGTGGACGCGGCGGTTGATCTTCAGATCGATGCTGTCGCCAAACACGGCCAGGATGGCGCTGTCGCCGACGGGTTTATATGTGGGATAAGAAGCAGATGACATGAGCTTTTGCCTGCCGTTGTTTCCGGATTGTGACCAGTATAACAAAAAACCTCACTCAGGCAGGAGTTTGCCTCGCAAAATGAATAAAAAGAGGACGGATGACTGCTCCGTCCTCTGAGGATTATCCTTTAATGGACTACCATTTCCGCTGTTGATATTTCATTTCAACTGGCGAAATGTCGCTAGCGGGTTTCCATCTCCGCGTGGATCAATCCAAAATCTCCGGCAGTGTAGGCGCGGTCTTTGAACTGATCAAAGGTGAGATACCTGCCCTGCGCGCCGCCCTGGCACACCTTCTCAAACAGACCTACATAACTGGCGTTCGAACGCGCATCCCAGTTGAGGTGCAGTATTTCGGCGACTTTGCGGATGGAATCTACATCCGGGCCTTCGATTTCCAGAAAAATCCCAATCGGCATTTCATCCAAATCGATTTCCACATCATGCAGCCGGTAAGTGGTGCGATATTTCTCGTATTGCACGGTGACCTCATACCCCAAGGCTTCCAGTAGAGCCTGGGCGGTGTGAAAATCGTCGATTTGCACTTCCAGTTCTTCGCGTTCGCTGATCACATCTTCATTGCTGGCGCGGTCTTTATAGGTGAGCCGCACATGATCATCCTGGCGCAGCCGAAGCACTTTGCCTGCTTTGGTAAGGCTGCCGTCCGGATAATCAAAACGAAAATTCCGCTCCAGAACGCGCGGGTGGATGATTTCAGCTCCTGCTGCCAGTAATTGCCTCTGTATCCCTTTAATCCCACTCAGATAAAACTTGACTTCCCGTTCGATTACCATTATTTCCTTTTCTTTCGAATGCCTGACCCTTCAACCTCAAAAACTGTAACCGTTATTTGACTGTCGATCGATCAGTCATCACCCTTTGCCATGCCGGGGTACTTTGCCCAATCCGCATGGTCAGCCAAAACGCAATTGTGGCTGCAAATGGGCAATTATACTCACATTTGTCAGAGAAGGGAATAAGCGCGCGACCTTTCGCGCGCGACCTTACGGTTTTCTCAGGCCGCGATGGCTCAGGAAAAAACGTTCTTTCGGAAGGGTTGGCACCCACCAGGCAAAGGTCAGCGCCAGAAGCGTGGCGGCAACCATGAAGGGCCGGTTGATTGTTGACAGTGCGGATTGCGTGAGGAACAGATCATCCAGCCAGTACCACACAAAACAGCCCAGCGCTGTCCAGCGCGAAACAGGCAGGGCATACCTCAGCCCCCACCACAGCCAGATTGCCGATACCAGACCGGCCAATCCCCACGCGGCTCCGCCCGCGGCTACGTAAGCCAGCAGCCCGGGAGTCAGGTAGCGTATAAGCACAGCCTGATGAGCTAAAACAGCATACAGCCGCACCCACCCAAACCATGATAATACGGCAAACCCGATTACCAGAATCCGCAGCAGCAGTGTTCTGGACGTGCGCTCAGAACCCCCGGAGGGTTCGCGTGATGATTGGAGGTCAGATTGCAGAGAGGGGTTGGGAGTCACGTGACGGGTCATGAGTTTAGGTTTTTCGGATTCTTTCTGAAAGGCAGGCAAGCCTTTCAAAAAGACACTTTATTCTATGCCGATTTCCCACAGGTGTACATGAGCGGGTTCCTGGTCGCGTACGCTGTTCACCTCAACACGCAGGCGGACAGCCCGGATTTCACTATCCAGTTGAAATTCCACCGTTTTGGGGGCTGAGGTCTCCACCACGGTGCGCGTATAGGGGATGACAGCGCCGGTTTCATCGGTGAAATACAGATCAACCACCGCAGGCGGCCCGCCCACCTTTACCTGCACGGTGTGAATGGTCTTTGGCGTCGGAAAATCGATCTCCACCACCAGCGGATTGGCCTCCATGGTGCGCAGCAGGCTCTCAGGGTCGCCGTCAAAGGCATCTTCGATTTTCCCCAGATCCAGGGTGGAATACTTCACCCGCCAGATCTCGCTGCCCACAGACACATCATCTTTACGCAGCATCCGGCGAGATGCGCGTTCTGCGGCCAGCACCTCATCGATTTGATCAATGTAGGCCAGCCGGACAAACAGAAAGCCCGGTTCGCCGTTGGGATACGGGATGGACTTCTCGATGCTGACGCGGGTGAACTTGCCGCTCTCCAGCATGTCTTCATATTCTGACGGAAGCATCACAAACAGGGTGTTGTCATCCAGCGGCTGCTTCTCATTGAAATATCCCTCGATTGAGCCCATCTGGAAGGGCGGGGTGGAGGGGAAGAAAAAGCGCGCGGTCACATCGGTGCCGTTGCCCCACGAGGGAGAGACGATCAGATTTTCCTGCGGGTGTTCCGCGGTGTAGCGGTCCAGTTCGGCAAAGAGCTGTTTGGCGCCCCACTGCATACCCGCCAGACCGTAGTCCTGATACCACAGCGGCCCGTTTGTGAGCGCATCGGCGGTCATCAACACATTGGATAAACACAGCGAGCCGAATACCAGCCCGGGCAGCCAGGTTTTCATCCTGGGGAATAAACGAACTGCCTGGGTGATCGTCCAGCTCAGGCCAATTCCGCTGATCAGCGCCAGCGGGATGACCATGCACAGAGTGCGGGTGATACCCACCGCCACCAACGCGGCTCCGGCTGGGGCAGACAGGAGGGCGATCAGCAACACGCGGCTTTCCGGCTGTTTGATCCGGCTCAGGGTAATCACCAACCCGATCAGCAGAAACGGCAGCGTCCACCACAGCACGTGGCCGTAGCCCTTCATCAGATGGCGTTCGAGATCCACCGCGTTGGGAAAATACCAGTACATCGGGTTCAGCCCGCGCACATATTCTTTCAGAAAATGCAGCACTTTTTCCACCACCGGGATCTGTTCCACCCAGTATGAATTGAGCACGTTCAGGTGATCCTGCACGGCGGTGGGGTGCTGCAGGGTAAAACGCAGCAGTGGCACAGCAAATAGCAGCGTCAGCACGAAGGCGCGCAGCACGGTGCGCCGCTGGGTGAAGTGGTAGCGCATATCAGAGAACAGTAGCAGCAAGGCGGATACGCCCATCACCGCGCGGGCCGGGTTGTAGCTGTAAAAAGCCAGCGCGCCGCTCGCGGCAGCAAGATACAGATACCCCGGTGATCCGGTGCGGTAGCGCAGGTAGAAGTAGAGAAACAGGGCAACAAAAGTGACCGCCAGACCGGTTTCGAAAGCGGTGCGCGAGTGTAAAAACCAGGCCGGGGTGATGGACAGCAGCAGTACACCGGTCCACGCGTATGGAAGACGGAACACTTTAGTCAGGCTCAAACCCACCGCCGCGGCAGCCAGCAGAGTGGTACTGGCGGCCACTGCGCGCGTCAGCCAGACGGTTTTGCCAAACAGCAGGTATGGGAGCACCTGCAAATACACCGAGACACCCAGGTTGTACTGGTAACCATTGTAGAAGAAGGTGGGAAGAAACTCATCGTCATACGAATAGAAACCGTCGCGCACCAGATCGGCGGCCAGCACGGTTTGTACGGCTTCATCGGTGAAAAAATAGATCGGGAAATCGGCGATGCGGAACAGCCGTGTGAGCAGATACACAAACAGAGCCGCCCCAAACAGTACCTGCTCGAGCGTGAGTCCTTGAACCCGGCTCAACCACCTGGCACGCTTAGGGAGGGTGGGAACTGCAGGTGCAATATAAGGATGGTCGCCCAGTGAAAGGGATCCGGACGAGTTGCCGGAAGCATCAACATACTCGGCGGTGATTCGTATCACCGCATCCGGCGGCAGATTGGCCTGGATGGAAATATCCGCCTGGCCGGTCTGCAGGGTGCCCTGCCTGACCATGCGAACGGATTCCGCCGGGGGGCTGCTTTGTTCCATACAAAAATTATAGCATCAGGCTGCTGGCTGCCAATCTCCGGAATGCCAATCAAGAGATTGGCATTCTACGGATTGTCTAAATCAGGCCGGGCAAAACGATCCTGATAGGCATGGTTCTTTTTCAAATCACTTTTCCAGCCACTGTCCAGCAGACCGGTGAAGCCGAATACTTTAAACAAAACTACCACCCAGCCTGGCAGGCGTTCCGGCTGGGGTAGCGCGGCCAGTTTCTCCGCATCCAGTTGACCGGTCGCTCCGAACTTCTTTCCGAACTGCTCAAACTGGTTCAGCAGCGCACTCAGGTTTTTTCCAGACGTCTCGCGGATGCCTTCGGAGCTGGGGCGCAGGATGATCCCCACGTGCCGGCAGCCCAAACGACGGCTCAGTTTCTCCAGATACGCTTCCAACGCGCGCAGTTGAACGCCCTCAGGAAAACCGCACTGAGCCAGATAGGTGATGGACGGGTTGCCCGGGCGGCCGCAAAACGGCTGCAGGGTTTCCAGAAATGCCTTCACCACACCCGGCACCATATCGGTATACAGGGGGAAGGCCAGCAGAACATGCTCGGCTTCCGCGAAGGCCGCCGTAAATTGATCCATTTTGCTGGTTTGCATCAGTGTATGAATCTCGGCGGTATTGCCGGGCAGTGAGGTAAACCCGCGTACGTAGGCGTCCACCAGAACAGCGGTGTTGCCATGCTTGCCGCGTCCTGAGCCGTTAAAGACGGTTAATTTCATTCACCACCTCCGCAACCGGTGCGCCAGCCAGACGGCTGACCTTCAATGTCGAATGGAAGTTGATCGCCAGGCGGCGGAAAGACTGCTCGATGATTTGAATATCCTCATCGTCCGTATCGCCGTATTTCCCCAGGATCAGGCCCAGTTTTGGATATTGTTCATAGCGGCGGCGGTGATGCAGTTCACCCTGTACAAATTCCATAAAGGGCAGAACCAATCCGATCATACGATCCAGGGTTTTCTTCAGCGCCGAGCTGATCATGCCCATGCTGACCGGTGAGCAGAACAGCACCAGATCCGAGTTGATCATAGCCCGCCGTACAGCGCCGGCATCGTCATCGATCACGCACTGGCCGGGTTTCTTCAACCAGCAGCCAAAGCAACCGGTACAGTAAGCGATTTTCATCTCGGACAGCCTGAAGCGGGTAACCTGGCAGTTGTTATCGCACAGGGCCTTTTCAAGGGTATCCAGATATGGCTTGAACTCGGCGCCACTCTGGGCAATATCCCCATCTAACAGGGTGATTCGCATGCTCCCTCCCTTTTCATCCGTTATTTGAACCGGATGACGATCAATCGTGTTTTTCTACGGAACCATCCGCTGCATTTGTGTTCTGATGATGCGCGTATACAGCTGTTCCCAGCCCCAATGTCACCCAAAAATACGGCAGAGCGAAGGTGTCGATGCTGAACCCTTCCAGCGTTAGACCCACCAGCGTCAGCACCACCGCCAGCCCGGTTACCTGGGCCTGTTTACCAGCCCGCTTGAGCAAAGTCAACCCGGTGGCCAGCATCGCCACCAGCCAGGTTGTAAACAGGGCAAACCCCACCAGCCCGGTTTCTGCCAGCAGCCGTACCCACAGGTTTTTGGCATTGGGGGGCGATGCGAAATCATACATCACCGTGCGGACCTCGGAAAACTCCCAGGCTGAAGGGTCAAGATGGTCATAGAAAAAGAAGCCTGCATTCCCCAACCCCACCCCGATCAGCGGATGCTCGTTGAACACGTTCCAGCCGGCCTGCCAGTAGACAATGCGGGCCGCGAAAGCGAGCTTTTCGGCGTAGTCGAGAAATGTTTTATCGCGAAGGGTGGAAAAATCGAACAATTCCGCCATGCGCGGATCGGTTTTACTCAGATAAAAGCCGGTACCCGCCACCAGCAGAACGGCCAGCACCAGCAGGCTGAAATAGAAGATCACTGCCGTCCACCGTTTTGCCGATTGCGACTTAAAACGGGTTTGCAGGCGGGCGACGACGCGAATACTTAAGAGGAAGAGCAGCAGACCAATGCACAACAAAAAGGCCAGCAACCCCAGGCGCGATTTGGAGAGATAGAGTACCGCCACGCCGCTCACCAACAACACATTTTCAAAACTGATCCCCAGAATCTTGCGGCGATGAGCGGTGAACCCTCTGGCGGTAGAAGCCAGCCAGAATGGCAAGTACAGCATATTGAGCTGGTGCGCCAGCCAGGACGGCTCAAACGCAAATGCGGTCACCCGTCCTTTGTAGAGCCGGCTGGTGGTGAAGAAGGCCTGTACCTCGCCCACCCAGGCGGGATAATGACCGGTCTTCATCCAGGTCAACTGCTGGATGACCGCCCAGGCCAGCATCACCAGCCCGGCGTAGTTGAGCAAGCGCAGGGTAAAGGTGATTTTCTTTTCGGTGATGGGCCAGCCGGAAACCAGCAGATAAAACGCGAAACCCAGCAGCAGGGTAATGATCCCTTCCACCGCCTGACGCCAGGGCTGGCTGTTTTGAAAGGGTGGAATCTCACGGAAAAACGAAACGGCGATGGACAGTAGAACGGCTGCCAGGAAGGCAAACAACGGGATACTTTGCCGTGGAAGCGTACCGCGGCGGTACAGATAGGGGAGCCACCAGATCAATCCCAGCAGGGCCAGGGGGATCAACGAAGCCGGTCCCACCGTACTCCCCAGCCGGTTCACGATGAGCGGCAGGCTGGAGATGGGCAGCAGCAGGATCAACAAGCCCCATAAGGCCCATTCGATGATTTGGATCAACCGGTGTTTATGCATGCGTATAGCTCAATAATGGAAAAAGATTGCCAAACTTGATTATACCGGACAACGGATTTCCCGGTTCCACACGAGCCCCAGGGTGGGAACAGCAGGTTTACTTATGCAGGCGGGCTGCCAGAAACCGTCTGGCAAAGCTCCAGCCTCTTTTCAGTTCATCCATGCGCAGCAAGGCCAGCAGCCCGATGTACACGATGCCGCCCAGCAGGACGCCCCCCAGCGTGGTGATCAGCGAGCCGCCGGGTTGAAGTGTGATCCAACCCCACAGCGCCGCGCTCATACCCAGCACCGCAACCGCCGCCTTCAACAGCATGACCAGAACACTGCGGTCAAACAAACCGTTCAGTTTGCGGCGCATCAGCACCAGCAGGGCGCCCATCTCCAAAAAGGTAGCCAGCGAGTTAGCCAGCGGCAAACCGCCGTGTGGCATCCACCCCAGGCGGGCAAACAGCCAGGTGAATAGCAGGCTGAAGGCCAGGTTGAGCCCCATGGCGCCCACCCCCACAAACACCGGCGTTTTGGTATCGTGCAGGGCATAAAAGGCGCGGCTGACAATTTCAACCACCGAATGCCCCACCAGACCGGCGGCATACCACAACAGCGCCCAGGCCACCATCGCGGTGGACTCGGCGGTAAAGGCGTCACGTTGATAAACCAGGTTCACCAGGGGTACGCGCAGCAGGATCAACCCCAGCGAGGCCGGCAGGGCCAGCAGCAAAACGCCGCGCAGGGTGGCGGTGAGCGAAGAGCGCATTTCTTCCAGCTTGCCGCGCGCCGCCTGGGCTGAAAAAGTGGGCAGCGCGGCGATAGCAATCGACTGCGCAATGGCCGCTTCCGGCATGATCATGAGCGGGAACGCGTAGGTAATGGCGGCCAGGCTGCCTTGCGGTTGAAACGAGGCCAGATAGGTGTTCAGCCAGAAGTTGAGCTGTACCACGGCCACCCCCAGCAGGCGGGGAGCCATCAAGCGGCCTACCTCGCGCACCTCGGGCATGTCCATCCCCAGCGACAGTGACATGGACCGGCCGGGCAGCCGCACCAAATGCGGGATTTGGATGACCAGATGCAGGGCGGAACCGATTACCACACCCCAGGCTGCGCCGGCAATCCCCATGGATTTGGAGAGCACCAGTGTGCCGAAGATGATCCCCAGCCGATACATGGCCGGGGCCAGAGCCGGCAGGAGGAAGCGCTGGTGGGCGTTGAGGATGCCCATCACCAACCCGCTCAGGCCAAAGATGATGGCCGACGGAAGCTGGATGCGCAGCATTTGCGCGGTCAGCTCCGCTTTGGCGGCGTCAAAACCGGGCGCCAGAACATGATCCACAATCGGGCGGGCGAAAACCCACGAGAGAATGGCCACCGTGGTGAGTACCAGCAGAACCAGGTTGGCGATAGAGGAAGCCAACTTCCAGGCGCGACCACGCTGCTCCTGGGCCAGCAAACCGGTAAAGGTAGGAATGAATGCGGAGCCCAGCGCCCCGCCTGCCATCAGGTTGAACAGGATCTCGGCAAAGCGATTACCGGCAAAATAGGCCTCGCTCTCGATGCCGGATCCAAAGGTGGAGCCGACCAGGCTGGTGGAGATGAGCCCGGTAATCTGGCTGATCACCATAGCCGCGGCCACCGTGCCGGCGGCGCGGGCGATCTGACGGTTGGCAGACGGAAGGGTCTGGGTTTCGATCATCAGGCGGTTAACCGATCCAATTCTGCCAGGGCGCGGTCCAGCACAGCCTGGTTGCTGCTGATGACCGGGAAGGGATACATACCGCGCAGGCGGTTGAGCACATCCACAGCCGGGAAGTTGGTGCAGGAAACAAACAGCGCATCCGGCTGCAACTTTCCCACGGCGGTATGGGCCAACTCAAGGATTTGCGATCCGGGTACGCGAGCGATGTTGGTGTTCTCGCGGATACCCAGCCCCTGGATATTCAGAATCTCCAAACCGGCCTGTTCCAGGCTGGCCTGTATACGCTGGTTGAGTTCATCCAGATACGGGGTGATGACCACGATCTTCTGAGCATTCAATTTTTTGAGCGTCTCGCGTACAGACTGGTTCACCCCGATGGTGGGAGCGCCGCTGACACGCGATATTTCCTGGATGAATTCTTCTTCAAACGGATTGCCGCGCAGGGCGCCGGCGCTGGTGCATCCAAAAATGACCACATCCGGCTGCACGGTAGCCAGATCACGGGCAGCGGGCAGGGTGAATTCATCCAGCATGCGCGCTTCGGTTTCAGCGGTCACGTCTTCCAGGAACATACGCGCGGTATGCAGGGTAACATGGGCAGGCAGCCGGCGGTAGAAATCAGGTTCCATGACGGTGTTGCTGGAGGGGACGATCAGGCCGATCCGCCGGGATTTTTCAGGCTGCATAAGAGACTCCTTTGGAGAGAGGTAACAGATGCCTAACTATAGCGAGGTTGAGGTTTTTTTGCAAGGACTCATCGGGAGGGGTTATGATATTTGTCCATCTGGAATTTCAATTCACCCCCGACCCCGCCCATTTTTGGGCGGGGAGAAAAATCTGAAATGATGCAAACGGGCGC
>DAISXR010000057.1:0-10484 GCA_036825755.1 Anaerolineaceae bacterium | reverse complement strand
CGGGGAAGGGGGATACAGGGGGATGGGGCAACCATTTTTTAGTTGATTGAAAAAGGGCAGGAACGATTTTGAACAGGTACAATAGTGCTCAATACTCTCGTATGCAAGGAGCTCTCATGACCCAAACAAACCCCGAATCACCCGCTCCGTCGCCCGCAACTCAGCCCGGCGGGCTGGTGGACCTTGTTCAGCGTTACTACGCTTTTCGAGGCCTTACCCAGCCGGATGCCAACCAGGCTTTTCTGTTTCTGGTTTCTGAAATGGGCGAGTTGGGCGACGCACTGGTATCCAGCCAGGGGCAGTGGATCCGCAACAACCCGGACCGCGAACGCCACATCCCTTCGGAGATCGGCGACGTGCTGATGATGCTGACCGTGTTTGCCGCCGCCCAGGGAATCGACCCGGTGGAGGCGTTGAAGGAGAAAATGCGCAAAAAGGGGTTTCCCGGTTGAAAATAGTCAAAAACATCATTCCGACGGTTGAAAAAGACGGGTGAAAAAGCAGGAAGATTCCTGCTTTTTTTATTCCACAGCCGGATGGGATATGAAATAATGAAGTGATATGGCTGTTCGTGAATGGAATTTTGATATAATAGCTGCTTCAGCAATATCAAATTAAGTGAATACTCTACAATCCTGGTGAGTCTATGGATCTACACAGAAGAAATCAATCGCCCTATACCATCTTGTGTCCGGCTAAACGTTTTCATTTCAACGGACAATCACTGTTTCACAACCCTTCACCCCGCGCAGAGAAATCAAAAAAGAGACAGACCAATCATTTTTTATTCCGGTTATTTTCATTATTTATCATTCTGTCACTGCTTTTCTGTTTCCTGCCTCCCCTGCAGGTGAGCGCGTTGGCGCCCATTGTGGAAGCCAGTGATACGCCGCGGGTGTATGACAGTGATCCAATTCTGGTTGACCCGTTCATCACGGTGAATGATAACGGCAATATCTTTACATCCGCCACTGTCATCATCACCAACAATTTTGTCTCCGGTGAAGATTATCTGATGTTTCTGGATGACGCCCAGTTCACATCTTCTTACAACGATGTCACCGGTGTATTAACACTGACCGGGAACGGAAACGGCGCTGATTATCAGGAAGCCTTTCGTAGAGTCTATTACGCAAATTATGCATCGGGTGATGTAGATGAACAGCCTCGCACCATTCTGTTTGTCCTGGGTGGAAACACACTGTACTCCGATGCGACAGGTCACTTCTATGAGTGGGTGGATGCTTCCGGGATTAGCTGGGAAGACGCCAAAACACGGGCCGCAAGCCTGGCGAATTACGGGAACCCCGGTTACCCGGTTGGCCTGTACGAGATGCAGGGCTACCTGGTGACCGTCACCTCCGCAGTGGAAAATACCTTTGTAACCGCAAAATTGACCGGCCAGGGCTGGATGGGAGCCTCTGACGCGGATGTTAATAAAGTCTGGCGTTGGAAGACCGGCCCGGAAGGGCTGATGGATGGCGGGAAGGGGCTGTTGTTCTTCCGCCAGGAAGGCTGGGACTGCGATACCTGCGCCAATGGTTCCGGTGTGGGTCCAGACGCGGTTCAGCCGGCTGGAACATACTATAACTGGGCCAGCGGCGAACCCAACGATTACCCCAATGGCACTGCGCATGGGGAAGATATGGCGCATTTTTATCCGGATGGGTTGTGGAACGATTACGCTTATAACAATTCAGGCGTTGTCGGCTATGTGGTGGAATACGGCGGTATGCCCGGCGACCCCACTTTGCAGTTGATGGATTCGGTGGTGGTTAATTTCACATCCAACCCGAACGCCCTGCCGGAGTTCAGCGAAACCGGCCCGGTTGAAGTGAACATGAATGTCAACGGGAATCCTGTGCTGTTCAGCCTCACGCTGCATGCCTCTGACGCAGATGCGGAAACGCTGACCTGGAGCGTTTCCACGCCCGCGCTGCACGGCACCGCTTCGGCCAGCGGCACCGGAACCAGCAAAAGTATTGGGTATGTCCCGGCCACCGATTATGCCGGTACCGACTCGTTTACCGTAAAGGTAACCGATACATCGGGCGGAAGCGCCACCATCCGGGTACTGGTGACCATTGAACCGGATAATTACGCGCCGACTGACATCAGCCTTTCAAACGCAAGCGTAGACGAGAACCAGCCGTCCGGAACATCTGTGGGCATCTTCTCCACCACCGATCCGGATGCCGGTGATACTTTCACTTATTCATTGGTAAACGGAACCGGTGATACCAATAATACGGCTTTCAGTATTTCCGGTTCCAGTTTGCTCACTGCGGCAGCCTTTAACTTTGAGACGAAATCAGGGTATTCCATCCGAGTGCGTACAACAGATCAGGATGGGTTGTGGTTTGATGAAATTTTCTCGATTTCTGTGGCCAATGTGAATGAAGCCCCGGTCATCACCTCCAACGGCGGGGGTGCAACTGCCAGCGTTTCTGTTGCAGAAAATACGACCGTCATCACCACGGTTACGGCGACCGATGTGGATGCCGGTACGACACTTTCCTATTCTCTGGCAGGCGGCGTCGATTCATCGAGTTTCAACCTGAATTCGTCCAGCGGGGCGCTGTCGTTCAAGAGCCCGATGGATTATGAAACAAAAGCAGACGCGAACGGCGATAACGTGTATGAAGTGACAGTTCAGGCCAGCGATGGTTTTTTGATCGACACGCAGCAGATTGCTGTTACGGTGACCGACGCCAACGACAGCCCTTATAATATGGCGATCTCCAGCAGTTTGATCGCTGAGAATGTGCCCGCGGGGAGCGCCATTGGAGCCTTCAGCACCTCCGACCCGGATGCCGGCAATACCTTTACCTACACTTTGGTCTCCGGCGATGGCAGTTCCGGTAATGGTTCGTTCAGCATCTCGAACGGCGTTCTGTACACCGGAATCAAATTTGACCATGAGACCCAAAGCAGTTATTCCATCCGCGTGCGCACCACCGATCAGGGCTCGCTATGGTATGAAGAAATTTTTACCATTACGATTACGAACCTGAACGAAGCGCCGGATATCACCTCCAATGGCGGCGGCAGCACGGCGGGCTTTTTTGTGCCGGAAAATTCCACCTCGGTGACCACCGTGACGGCTGTGGATCCGGATGCCGATACCACCCTGTCGTTCTCCATCCTGGACGGTGCAGATGCTGCTCTCTTTAACCTCAATTCATCCAGCGGAGTTCTGACTTTTAAGACGAAACCGGATTATGAAACCCGGCTGGATGCGAACGCGGATAACTTTTATGAGGTGAGGGTTGAGGTAAGCGACGGCAGCCTTTCGGATTTCCAGAGCATGTCCATTTCCATCCAGAACGTCAACGAGAACCCCACTGATCTGGCGCTTTCGCCGGGCTCGGTGCCGGAAAATTTGGCTTCCGGAACAGGGGTTGGATCATTCACCACCACCGACCCGGATGCCGACAATATCTTTTCGTATACTTTGGTATCTGGGATCGGCAGCACCGACAACAGTTCTTTCAACATTATTGGGGATGTTCTCTATACCGGTGCTGCTTTCGATTTTGAGCTCCAGAGCAGCTACTCCATTCGTGTGCGTACCACCGATCAGGGCGGATTGACTTTTGAAAAGGTATTCACCATCACGGTCACCGACGGCAACGACGCGCCATTGGATATTTTATTGAGCAACGGTTCTGTAGATGAAAATCAACCCTCCGGAACAACGGTAGGAACACTCTCCACTATCGACATTGATAGCTGGGATAGCTTTACCTACACACTGGTCAGCGGAACAGGTTCGAGTGATAACAATCTCTTCCAGATTACCGGAGAAGCTCTTAAGACGGCCCAAATATTCGATTATGAAGCCGATTCGTCTTACAGCATTCGCGTCCGCAGCACTGATGCAGGCGGAGCATGGTATGAGAAAGAATTTACCATCCAGATATCCGATGTCAATGAATCGCCGGTAATCAACTCGGACGGGGGTAGCGATACTGCCAATCTGACCGTATCTGAAAACAGCACGGCAGTTACCACGGTAACAGCCACCGATCCGGAGCTCGACACAATTACTTACAGCATCCTCGGTGGACCGGATCAGGATAAATTCTCCTGCGATCCGCTTACCGGGGTCCTCACGTTTACAAGCGCACCTGACTTTGAGACCAAAGCCGATTTTAACGAGGACAATGTGTATGAGGTTGAAGTTGAGGCCGGTGATGGGGCGCTGTCTGACACACAGGTTATCCTGGCGACGGTTACCAATGTCAATGAAAGCCCGGCCGGGGTGCTTCTGGATGATGCCCAGGTGGATGAAAACCAGCCTGCCGGTACGGTGGTGGGTATGCTGACCAACACGGATCCGGATTCGTCGGACAGCTTTATCTATGAACTGGTTGATGGAGACGGTAGTGATGACAACGGGCTGTTCCAAATCTCCGGGGTTCAATTACGGACAGCGGCGGTGTTCGACTATGAGGAAGAGAACAGTTATACCGTGCGTATCCGTGTGGAAGATGAAGCCGGGTTGCAGGCGGAAAACTCGTTTGCCCTGACCATCACCGATGTGAACGACGCGCCTGCGCTGGACGCGTTGATCCCGGATCAGACCGGCCAAATCGGCAGCGCCTTCTCCTTTGCCTTTGACCCGCTCATCTTTTCAGATGAGGATGGCGATACACTCACCTACTCTGCCAGCCTGGCAGATGGCTCAGCGCTGCCAACCTGGCTGGTTTTCAGCGGTGACGTGCGGTTGTTCGCGGGTACGCCCGCTGAAACAGACCAGGGCACCATTGAGGTAAAGGTGACCGCCGATGACGGGCAGGGCGGCAGCGCCAGCGACACCTTCTTTATCTCCATTTCAACGGCGGATAACGTTCCGCCGGTGCAGAACTACCCTCTGCCGGATCAGGTTATTGAACCCGGCGCGGAGTACAGCTTCACCCTTGAAGCGGATGTGTTCACTGACCCCGATTCATCGCAGCCTCTGGTATACTCAGTTCTGCTGAGCGACGGCAGCGCGCTGCCAACCTGGCTGAGTTTTGATCCGGAAACGCGAACATTTAGCGGCACGGTGCCGCCCGGAACGACCGATCTGCTGACCATCCGTGTGACCGTGTTTGATGCCGATGGTGGGCAGACTGCCAATGACTTTGTTCTTTCCTTCAGCAGTACGGCTGAAAATCAGCCGCCTTTTCTGAAGTATCACCTGGTGGATCAGAACGCCGTGTCCGGACAGGCCTTTTCATACACCTTCGCGGCCAATCTCTTCAATGATCCCGATGGGGACGCGCTGACGTACACGGCGCTGCTGGATACCGGAGAGACTCTTCCGGCCTGGCTGACGTTTGACAGCGAGACGCGCACCTTCTCGGGTACCCCTGCGGACGCCGACGTGGGCTCCTTCCTGGTGAAACTGACCGCCTCGGATGGAATCGCCAGTTCTCCGGATGCTTTTGTGCGCATCGCGGTGTCCAATTCCACCGGCACGCTGCTGTTCAAGGTGATCAGCCCGTCAGGGATGACCTTCACCTACAATCATGGGCAAGTAGTTGTACCGGCCGGTGTGATCCCGCTGGGAACACATTCTTACCTGACGGTTGAATTGCTTACAGGCGGCCCGCAGGCCCCGGAGGGATACCAATCGCTGAAGAAGAAGATCGAAGTCCACCTGTATCAGGGTCAGGACCAGTTGCTGGAGACCTTCAACAGCCCGGTGCAGGTTTGCTACAAGATCACCGGTCAGCAGGTCAAAGCGGTTAATGGGGAAGATATACGGATTGGAACCACCCCGTCCATTCAGGAAGCCTGGTCTTTCATGTCCACCGAGGTAGTGAATGGCAACCAGGCCTGCGCCGAGACAACCCACTTCAGTCTGTTTGATTTGTTCGCCGCCGTGCAGGATGTGGCGGCTCCTGCAACCGGTTTCGCGCCGGGTGTGGTGACCGCGCTGCCGGAGCGGAACGCCCTCAACACGTATTTGGATCTGGGCACGCTGCGGCTGGAGATCCCTTCATTGGGTATCGACCAGTCCATTGTGGGCGTCTATCCGCAGGAAAGCGGGTGGGATATCTCCTGGCTGGGGCAGCAGGTGGGCTGGTTGAACAGCACCGCCTTTCCCACCTGGAAAGGCAACAGCGTGCTGACCGGCCATGTGGTCGACCAGAATGGCCTGCCGGGGATTTTCTTCGATCTGTCAAAGCTCAAATACGGCGACCAGATCATTATCCAACTGGCTGGACTGAAGTATGTTTATGAGGTGCGCACGGTGGATGTGTACGCCGATCCGCAGGACAATGCCATCTTCCAGCATGAAGACCTCCCGTGGCTGACTCTGGTCACGTGCAAACTGTATGATGAAGACAGCCGGGAGTACCTGTACCGCACCGTGGTAAGAGCTGTGCAGGTGGAAATCACCCATTAAGAAATTCTGACTGTGTATTACAATGACCCTTCAACCAAAATGACCGGTTGAAGGGTCATTTTTGATCCTGAATGTGATTTACCCGGAGCATATTGCCGTAAAAGTGGCTCTGATTGTTCACCGCAGGTCCACCCAAATCACAACCCAACCTTTTTTGTTCCTGAACCGTATATTTTTGGTGAAAGCTCACAAAATGATGGAGTCATGTATAGATGATCTGCAAGCCATCAACCTGTTGAAAAGCGGGGATATAAACGGGTTGGAGCATTTGATTGCGCGATACCAGGCTAAAGCTCTCTGTGCTGCTTTTTTGGTGATGCAACAGGCAGCCGCGGCTGAAGATGTGGTGCAGGACGCGTTTATCCGTTTTTTCCAAAACGTGCGCCATTTTGATGAAAACCGGCCTTTTGCGCCGTATTTTATGCGCAGTGTGGTGAACCTGGCCATCTCCACAATGAAGAAAGATCACTCCGGGATGCACCTGGATGAAAACAAGGAAACGCAGGAACTGGAACATCTTCTGTCTGAGGCCGTGTCTGTTGAAGCACAGGTGGAATACGCGCAATTGAAAGCCGAGATTGCCGGCGCGCTGCAAAGACTTTCAGCACGCCAGCGCGCGGTTGTTGTACAGCGGTATTTTCTGGATATGAGCGAAAAGGAAATGGCCCAATCGCTGGATGTCGCGCCAGGCACCGTCAAATGGCTGTTGAATCATGCGCGTAACCGTTTGCGTTCGATGATTCAGCCGGAATGGAGGAAAGGATGACCAGAAAAGACTATTCACAGGTTTTGTTGGATGTGGCACAGGACCAACTCTCTTCCCGGCAGGATCTGACTCCTCGTATTTTGTCCGAGATTCATAAACAAACTTTGAAGAATCAGGGAGTCAAAATGAAACTTTCAATGAAGCTGATGGTCACAACGGTTGTGGTAATGCTGGCAGTGTTTGTGTTTCTGATCGCTTCACCCTCGGTGGTTTCGGCCATTCAACGCTGGATTGGCTACATTCCGGGGTTCGGGCTGGTGCGAGGTGAAGAAATTCGCCAACTGGCGGAGCCGGTGAGTATGAACCAGGGCGAGGTGACGCTTATTATGGAAAAGGCACTGGCAAACCAGGAAAAAGCTGTTCTGACTTTTGAAATTCAGGGAATTGATCAACACCAAATGGATGAACACCACTTCTGCAACGAAACAGATCAAAAGCCTCAACTGCTCTTGCCTGACGGCAGTCAGGCTGAACTGCGCCAGACCAGCGTGGTGCGCGGAGGCGGATCGTATTCGGTGGAAGTAAAGTTTGTATCCCTGCCCGGTGAACTTACCGAAGCCACATTGGTCATTCCCTGTATTGAATACACCTCTGCGGATCAGGTGCCGCAACAGTGGGAAGTGCCCTTACATTTCAAAGCGGCGGCATCTGCCATGCCGGTGGCTCCGGTACTCGACGCTCCGGCTACAGTGGCACCTGTGGTGGAAACCGCGCCATTCTCGGGGGCTGAACGGACAGCCGAGACTGATTTGCCTGAGAACAGCCAGCAAACGGTTATGCCGCTGGATGGTTTGAAGTTGATCAGTATCATCCCCACCCAGACGGGCTATATCCTGTCAGGCACCATCAGCGCGTCGGCGCCTGAGGGGTATACCATTTCAATGGATGGCAACTACCTGGATGACGTGACCTTCACCGATGCAAACGGAGATGAGCTTCAATTTGGCCTCGCCCCGGGTGACTTTGAGGTCCCCGATTCTTCCTCGCTGCCTGAGAATACGTATACCTGGGCCTGCGAGGTGATCGATGAGCACATCCAATGGCCCCTGACCATGACGGTACATTCACTCCCTGCCAGAGGGTCTTATTTGCCGCAAGCTGAATTCCAGTTTGACAGCGGGAAAAATCCGGAGCCTGACACGGTGTGGGATCTGGATCAGGACGTGGCTCTGGGAGACTGGACAGTCCACTTTATTTCGGCCAGAAAGATCGAAGGGGAATACGGCGGAGTAAACGGTTATGAATTTATATACGTCTATGACCCAACGCTGGCGTTTTCGATTGACCTGAAGGGGCATGAAGACACACGCAGAGGCGGCGGAGGTTCTGGCATGCCGGATGAGAATGGGAATATGGTCACCTTCCTGGCGTATTTTGATCCCGTACCGGATGGTGTGTTGACGGTTCTGGTGCGAGGCCAGGAACTGGCGCGGATCCCCGGACCGTGGCAGGTGACCTGGCAGGAACCGCTGCAAAACACCCCCGCACCGTAACCTCACAGAATCAACCGTTTTTCAGTCATCCGGTATCTGCTCGAGCCGGATGACTGTTTTTTTATACTTCGCAGCATCCGAAGATCTCAAAATGGGAACCCCTTCAGCCTGAACAGGATAAAATTAAGCACGGTCATGGATGCCGTTATGGATCAACTGCGACGATTTGTGAAACACCCTGATTTTCCCCTTCTCATCCTGCTGGCGGCGGCTTTGCTGCTGGGCCTGGTGATCATGGATGACTACGGCGCCAGTTGGGACGAGCCCCAATACTACGAGTACGGCGAGGCCACGCTGAACGCCTATTCCGTCACCGACCGGCTGGATGGAACGTATGATCACGAGGCGGTGCTGGGGCCGGGCGATTTACGCTACTACGGCCCGGCTTATCTGATGGCCGCCAGGGGCGCGCTGGCGCTGCTGAAGCCGCTCTTTCCTCGGGCAATGGAGATTGATGTACGGCATCTGGTGACGTATGGATGCTTTCTGCTGGGGGTCTTATTCTTTTACCGGCTGGCTCTGCGTTGGGTGAGCCGCCCGGCCGCTTTTGTGATCACTTTACTGTACGCCAGCGAGCCGGTTCTGTTTGGCGATGCCTGGATTAACCCCAAGGATACCCCTCTGCTGGTGTTCTTTCTGGGTTCTTTCTACTTTGGCCTGCTTTTCGCGGATCACGCCCGGGCAGCCTTTGTGGAAGCGACGCCGGCAGGTGGGGGGCTGAAGGCCGCTTACCGGGCTTACCCACGCAAATGGGCGCTGGCCTTCAACTTTGTGGCTACCGTGGTATTTATAGCGCTTGCCTGCAATCTGCGCTTGATTGGGGGGCTGGCGGCTCTGATGGTGGCGGCGCTGTGGGCGGACAGGCTCGGACGAAAGGCTGTGCCGGTCCTGTTAATCGGCGGACTGATCTCTGTGGGGTTGTTTTTCGCGCTGTGGCCATACCTGTGGCAGGATACGCTGCCCAACCTGGTAGGTATCTTCCGGCGCATGTCCGATTTTCCGGAGGCGAAGGGTGTGCTGTATGACGGCGTGCTGATCAGTTCACGTGATCTGCCGGCCGGGTATCTGCCCAGGCTGCTGCTGATGACCCTCACCGAGCCGGCGATACTGCTGTGGGGGGCGGGTTTGATTGCAGCCGCATACCGGTTCATCAAAAAAGGACCCCGTCGGCTGGAGATCGCTTTACTGCTGGCGTGGTTCTTTGTGCCGGTTCTGTACGTAATGCTCATCCGGCCGCCTCTGTACGATAATTACCGGCACTTCCTGTTCATCCTGCCGGCAGCGTTTCTGGTGAGCGGGCTGGCACTGGATTGGCTGTACGCCCGGCTGCGCGGCCGGCTGGTTCAAGTGTTGATCGCGTTGCTGCTTCTGGCGCCGGGCCTCATTGATGATGTTTCTTTGCACCCGTACCAGTACGCCTATTACAACCGGGCCAGCGGGGGCATCCAGGCCGCCGCCCACCGCTACGAGGTGGATTACTGGCTGACCTGCTACAGGGCCCTGACCGAGCAAATGAACGCCGGCGAGCGCGAACCGGTGGACGTGTACGTGATGCTGACGCCTGAATTGGTGCAGATGTATGCCGGTCCGAACCTGCGCGTGCAATACCTCCCCGTGGAACAGCCGCTGCCGCACGGCGCTCTGGCGGTGCTGCCGCTGCGCTGGGAGCATATTCTGTTCTACCCGGATGAGCCGGTGGCATATCGCGTGCAGGTGCAGGGGGTGGACCTTTGCGTTGCGAAGAGGATAGAGTGAGTCCGCGGTACACCCTCAAACCAGCCGCATTTGCTCTACAAAAATGATATAGTTACACCATGATCGAAAT
>DAISXR010000056.1:8711-21636 GCA_036825755.1 Anaerolineaceae bacterium | reverse complement strand
AACTGACGACACCACAATTTTCAGTCGTGTGCTCTACCAACTGAGCTATCTCGGCGTACATCCACGATTGAATGTGGCAGTATTGTACATGCAGGATGGATGATTGTCAAGAAGATCATGAAAGATCATGAAAGTCGATTTGCTTTGCTCCCTGACTATTTGTTGAACCGTTACCTCATTTGTGTTATGCTTCAAAAGTCGTCTCTCCCTGATATCAACAATTCATAACTGAACAATACGGAGGTGAACCCATGCAGTTGGATCGTGTGCTCAGCATACTCAACGAAGTCCCCGACTACAAGGTATTTTTGACTGTCGATGAACTCAACCAGAGCGCTCACCGGCTGTCGGAGCAGTACCCGGATGTGGTGAAGTGTATGGAAATCGGACGTTCACGCGCCGATGATCCCATTTATGCACTCAAGATTGGGTCCGGCAAGCGCACCGCTTTAATGTTCGCCATGCCACATCCCAACGAACCCATCGGTTCCATGATGCTGGAATTTCTGACCGAAAAACTGGCTACTGATGACGCCTTCCGTAATGAATTGGATTACACCTGGTATGTGGTCAAGTGCATTGATGTGGATGGCACCCGCCTGAATGAAGGCTGGTTCAAAGGGCCTTTCACGGTGACCAACTATGCCCAGCATTATTACCGTCCGCCCGGTTACGAACAGGTGGAGTGGAGTTTCCCGATTGAGTACAAGACGCTCAAGTTTGACCGGCCCCTACCCGAGACGCGCGCCCTGATGAAGTTGATTGAGGATGTGAAACCGGATTTCATGTTCTCACTGCACAACTCCGGGTTTGGCGGGGTGTACATGTATCTGTCAAATGATATCCCTGATTTTTACCCGGGCTTTTTCAAGCTGGTGCAAAGCCAGGATCTGCCGCTGCACCTGGGTGAACCTGAAGTGCCGTATGCCCGCAAGTTCAACGATGCCGTGTTTGGGATGATCGGCGCCGCGGACGGTTATGACTTTTTGGAGAAGAATTCCAATGAGGACCCGGCCGAAATCATCAAAAGCGGTTCAAGCAGTTACGAATATGCCCGCCGGTTTACCGATCCGCTGTTCCTGGTATGCGAGATGCCGTATTTCTACAATTCGGCCATCAACGATACCACCCTCACCTCAGAAAACAAACGTTCTTTGATTCTGGCAAGTGTTCAGGAAGACCGTAAACATCTTCAAAAAATGAAGGAAATCCTGGACCCCATCTGGCCCATGCTCACATTGAATACCGCCTTCCGTGAAACCACGAAGAATTTTTTGGAGACCGCAGAGGCACACTACACCGCTCAGGAAAACTGGGCGAAGAGCGATCCCTCTTTGGATGTCTGCGCGAGCGTGGCGGAAAAGTTTGACAATGAACTGGGCGCCCGTTTTTACGAGCTGCTGGGATTGGGAACCGCGGTGCGTATGCTCAAGGCTCAAATGACTGTCAGCGGAGATGATCCGGCGTTGATCGATACATATGAGGCTTTACGCGATTATTTTGCTGAAAAAGCCGCCATGCTGGAAAAAGCGCTGGCATATGAAGTGATCCCGATCAAAAAATTGGCTGGTGTGCAGTTGGGTTGTGCTTTACTGCTGGCCTCTCAATTTGTTGATTAATGTTTCGCGCCCCAGCCGTAAATCATTGTATGTTAAGAAAAAAGCCGGAGTGAGTTTGCTCCGGCTTGCCAAAACTGACAGCTTAAAATTTCTTGGATACCCATCTCTGTTCGTATATAATTGGGTAATCGCGTAGTTCCATCCATTTGAAGAGATTGACAACCGGGTACTTAGCCATTGGTTGTGTATAACCCGATACGTAGGAGACTGAATGACCACTTATATCATTCGAAGGCTGCTGTTATTGCCGCTGTTAATGCTTGGGATCAGTCTGATCGTATTCATCCTGATCCAGCTTGCGCCGGGTGATCCAATCACCTCACAGTATGGCTTAAAACTTTCCGAGATGGATATTGCCACCGTGGAACGCCTGCGTGAGGAACTGGGTTTGAATGACCCCGTAATGGTGCAGTACGGACGCTATCTTGGCAATCTTTTGCAGGGGAATATGGGCCAAAGCATCACCTCCCGTACACCGGTTTTGGACGAAATCGCGGCGCGTTTTCCGGCCACGCTCGAACTGGCGGCTTTGGGTATGCTGATGACGGTAGTGGTGGCGGTGCCACTGGGGGTTTTCGCCGCGATCAAACGCGGGTCATTGTTTGATAACGTATTGATGGCAGGCGCGTTGTTTGGGGTATCCATTCCCAGTTTCTGGTTTGGAGTGATGGTCATTCTGGTATTTGGCCTGTGGTTGGGCTGGCTGCCCATTTCAGGCCGAGGAGACGGCCCCATATACCAACGCCTGGAATATCTGGTATTGCCATCGCTGACACTGGCCATTGGTTTGATGGGTATTGTTTCACGCATGGTACGCTCGTCGGTGATTGAGGTGCTGGGCCTTGATTACATCCGCACGGCACGCGCCAAAGGGTTGAAATCACGCACGGTATTGGTGCGACATGCCATCCGTAATGCGCTCATCCCGGTCATCACCATCATGGGGCTGCAGTTCGCCGGGCTGCTGGGCGGGGCGATTATCATTGAAACCATTTTTGCCTGGCCCGGGATCGGACGTCTGGCGGTGAATGCCATCTGGCGTCGTGATTATCCGGTGATCATGGGAACGGTGCTGATCTTTTCGTTCACCTTCATCCTGGCAAATCTGCTGGTCGATATTCTTTATACCGTTCTCGATCCGCGCATCCGGTATACCTAAAGGAGCCCCATGACAACCCTGGAAGAATTAACGAGAGGCAGAGAATTAAAACCAGTCAACCCCATAGTGGATAAGCTGCGCCAGATGGTGCACAACAAGTTCGCGCTGGTGGGGATGTCACTTCTAGCCTTGCTGGTCATTGTGGCCATCTTTGCGCCTTTTTTTGCACCATTTGATCCGATTGCGCTGGATTTAACCAATTCGCTGCAGCCACCATCTGCCGAACACCTGCTGGGCACTGACAAGCTGGGCCGTGATGTGCTCAGCAGGTTGATCTACGGCAGCCGCATATCGTTGACGGTGGGCTTTATTGTAGAGGGGATTGCCCTGCTGCTGGGAGTGACCCTGGGGGCCATCTCCGGGTATTTTGGGGGTGTGGTCGATAACATCATCATGCGTGTCGTCGATGTGGTGATCGCCTTTCCTTTCCTGATCCTCGCCATCGCGATTGTGGCGATTGTAGGGCCCAGCCTTACCAATATGATGCTGGTCTTGGGCGGGGTGGTGTGGATCGATTATGCGCGCGTGATCCGCGGTATGTTCCTCTCGCTGAAGGAGGAGGAATTTGTGGTGGCCGCCCGCGTGATCGGCTGCAAAGACCGGCGCATCATATTCCGGCATGTGCTCCCCAGCACACTGGGAGTCATTATTGTTCAAACCACCTTTGGTATCGCGGCGGCCATACTGGCGGCATCGTCTCTCAGTTTTCTGGGGATGGGTGCGCAGCCTCCCACACCCGAATGGGGCGCCATGCTGTCAGAGGCGCGTACCTACATGCGCACGTTGCCCATGATGACCTTTGCCCCCGGGCTGGCCATCATGATCACCGTACTGGCCATCAATTTTGTGGGTGACGCCCTGCGCGATGCCTTTGACCCGCGAGTACTGAAGGTTTAATCCCACGCTGAAGCCTGTCAGCGTACAACGATATCCGTTTCATCTTAACAATCGATCCATTCTCACGGGTGAAGGGCTTCCCATGCGCTGACTGCGAGCTTCGCATGGGAAGAGTAAGCACTGTGAATGAGTTGTGAACTGGCATCCAATGTTCAGGTTTACCAGGGTGAGAGCCGACCTGAGCGCAGGAATCTACAAGGAGGGAGCACAGGACAAAAAGAAAACGTGTTGAAACACTTCTGTGACACTAATGTGACACCGTTGTGACACTATCGTGTGTTGTCCACCTGAAAAGTATTGTTTATGGAGGAAATGATGAAAAAAGGATTTGTCTTGTTGAGCCTGGTGCTGGTATTTGTTTTTGCGCTCAGCGCCTGCCAGCCTGCTGAAGCCCCCGCTGAAGAAGCGCCCAAGGCTGAAAGTACCGAAGCACCGACCGAACCCGTGGTACAAAAGGGCGGCACATTGAACCTGGTGGAAGCGGCCATTGTGCAGTTTGATCCGCCGTTTATCAATGACGATGCTTCTTTCCACGTGGCTTCGCTGGTGCATGTGTTCTTATTCCGTGTTGCCCAGGATAGTGAGGGAAATGAGACGACCATTCCTGAACTGGCTTCTTCGTGGGAACTGCAGGAAGATGGCAAGGTGGTCATTTTCCACCTCAACAAGGGTTGGACCTTCCATGACGGAAATGATATCTTTGCTGAGGGCGAGGGGCGTGAAATCACCGCCGAAGATGTGGCATACTCTATTGACCGTATGGTGAATATCGAGGGCAGCAGCATTTCGGTCGACCTGCTGAACACATTTGAATCGGTCGAGGCAGTGGATCCTTACACGGTCAAACTGACTCTCAGCCAACCGGATGCTATTCTCTTCGCCTCCGGGCGCGGTCTCAGCTCGGCGGCTATTCTGCCCAAGGAAGCCGTGGATGCACGGGGCGACACCTGGGGTTTGAACCCCATTGGCGGCGGCCCATTTGAGTTTGTGGAGTATGTGGCCGACGATCATGTAACCTTGCGGAAGAATGAAGACTACGTGTACGAACCGAATCTGGATGAGGTTGTATTCAAAATCATCCCGGATGAAGCCACCCAGTTGATCTCGCTGGAAGCCGGTGATATTCACCATATGTTCCTGCCGGCGGCCGAATTTGCTCGTTTTCAGGATAATCCCGACTATAAGATCTATCCGGGGAACTGTCCGTACTCCTATCACATCCAGTTTGACCAGAAGAACCCGCTGCTGCAGGATGTGAAGGTGCGCGAGGCCATCTCACGTGCTGTAGATGGCACAGCCATTATGCGTAATGAATTTGGTGGCATGTATGTGGAAGGCTGCGGCATCGCCGGCCCCGGTGTGGCTGGATACGATCCCACCCTGTGCGAACTGTACGCTTTTGACACCGCCAAGACTGACCAGTTGATGACGGAAGCCGGTTGGGCCAAGAATGCCGATGGCATCTGGGAAAAAGACGGTACCCCGCTGGTGCTTGATTTCGAGGTGTGGAACCTGACACCCGCTCCCAGTTTGGCGACCGCGGCCACCACCCAGCTTGAGCAGGCCGGTTTTGATATCAACATGATGGAAGTGGAATTTGGCACCTGGATTGAAGATGCCATGGGCGCCGATACCCAGAAACCCCTCATGATGTGGTCCGGCTTCTGCGGCGAGGGCGGTTTGAACAGCTTCTACGGATCGACCGGCATGGCTCCTGCCTGGGGTTTCGCAAACCAGGAAGTGTTTGATCTGCTGGATTCGGCCAACACCATCGTCGACAAGGATGAGCGCCAGGCTACCCTGCAAAGCGCCACGCGCAAAATCTATGAAGATTATTCTGATATCCCGATGGGTTTCGCGGTGGGGTATGAAATTACCTCCTCAAAAGTGAATGACTGGTCGATCACCATGTGGTGGTTGAAGGTGGTCACCTCAGTGAACAACGTCTGGCTGTCGCAGTAATCTGCGCTGTAAATTCAGCAACTTGTATATCGTTGCTCCCCATCCATACGGATGGGGAGTTTTTATCCCAGATCACAATTTTGGAAGGAGAATCTGCCCCCGGTATCGCCTCGGATTTGACATTCTCACAGGCGGAGAATAAAATTGAAAAGAAAGACTGGTTCGCAAAAAGACAGGAACGCTTTGAAAAACAACGCAAAACGCTGGGCTGGAAAGACCATTATCGGATTAACCGGGAACATCGGAACCGGAAAAAGTGTTGTTCGCCTGATGCTGGAACATCTGGGTGCGCTTGGGATCGACGCCGATGCGGTTTCGCATGGCATCATCGAGAAAGGCTCCAGCGGTTATCTTCCGGTGGTAGAATACTTTGGCTCCGCGATTCTGACACAGGCTGAAGAGATAGATCGCAAGCAACTGGGTAGAATTGTGTTTTCCAACCCTGAAGCGCTGCAGGCGCTGGAAGAGATCATCCATCCGAGGGTCTCCGAAGCAGTGGATATGCTGATCAACAGCTCATCCAGGCCTGTGGTGGTGATTGAGGCGATCAAACTGATCGAAGGGTATCTGGGCCAGGACTGTGACAGTATCTGGGTGGTGACCGCTGACCAGCAAACGCAGTTGAACCGTCTTGTGCTGCAGCGGAAAATGAGCGAGGCGGATGCCCTGCAGCGGATTCAGGCCCAGCCGCCTCAGGAAGAGAAACTCAGGCACGCTGATGTAGTGATCGACAACAGCGGTACCCTGGAAGAAACATGGCAGCAGGTGAAACGGGCCTGGCAGCGTTTGTTTCCTGGGCAGGAGTTGCCTGCCGCATTTCAGGACCATGCGATAGAGGCGATCACAAAAGAGCAGGCCTAGCGCCTTGTAAACGATCTGCCGTTATAACCCTGATTTTACGGCAGCAGTGAGTGGACTGCATCTTGCACCAGTTCATTTCTTATCCAAAGGGAAAGCCTTTTGGTAAACACGGGCGGAGATATTTCGCAAGACCGCCGGGAGTCATTATTTTACCTTTGCCGGTAACTGGGTATCATGGAAACCTTCTTAACCGATCTGTTCAATGACCTGCTCTTTCTGTTCCAGCGCTTAACCTGGAACAGTGTGCTGGATATTGTTCTGGTAGCGTTGGTTATTTTTGTGGTTTTGATCATGGTACGCGATACCCAGGCCGTGGTACTGCTGCGCGGCGTATTTCTGGTGATTTTGATCCTTTCTCTGCTCACCACGCTGATCAACCTGCCGGCGTTTTCCTGGCTGCTGCGAACCACTCTGCCGGCACTGCTGCTGGCCATCCCGGTTATATTTGCGCCGGAGATCCGCCGCGCGCTTGAACGTCTGGGGCGGGCCGGCTCTACTGATTTTTTCTGGAGCAGCCACCGAAACCAGATGAAGGTGATGGAATCCGCGCTTGAGGCGATCATCACAGCCAGCGCGCGTTTATCAGCCCGGCGACACGGCGCGTTGATTGTGCTGCAGCGCAAGGATAGCCTGAAGGATTACACCCAGACAGGCGTCATCCTTAACGCGGTAGTGACCCCTGAAACGCTGCTGCAAATTTTTTACCCCAACACCCCGCTGCACGATGGAGCGGTGGTGATGATCGATGGAAAAATTACCGCGGCAGCCTGTGTGATGCCGCTTTCCGCCAGCGGTATTCTCAATCGCTCACCCGAACGGCAGATGGGTTTGCGCCACCGTGCGGCATTGGGTATCTCAGAGGCCAGCGATGCCATTGTGGTGGTGGTTTCTGAGGAGACCGGTTCCATCTCCATCGCACACGGAGGGCGGATGATACGGCGGCTCGACAGCGAGCGTTTGGAAAACATCCTGTTTGCGTTCTACCGCAACCCTGAAGGCCCGCCCAGTGCTGTGAAAGCCATCCGTGAGTTTATCGGTCTGCCGGATCCAAAGAAGAAGGGGGATGGTTAGGTGAAGAATCTGCTGGCTGTGATTGTGAAGAATATTCCCAACCTGATCCTGGCGTTAGTCCTTTCCATTGCGGTATGGATTTTCGCCGTGTCTGATTCTGATCCCACCGTTGAGCAGGAGTATGCGCGTCCTGTTCCGATTGAATTTATCGGTAAGGATGCCAGCCTGGTGATTGTAGATCGTTCGGCCGAACAACTCACGATGACGTTGAGCGCGCCGCAGTCCATCTGGAACCAACTGGAGAACAATCCCTCTCTGGTCAGAGCTCTGGTGGATCTGTCTGATCTGGGACCGGGTGAGCATGAAGTGGAAACCCGCATACAAATCGGCATCATCCCCGTTAAAGTGGTCAGTTATACACCGGCTACCATCACCATCAACCTGGACCGGGTTGTGAGCAAAACGCTGCCGGTGCGCGTGGTGGTACGTGGAACCCCGGCCATCGGGTTCCGGGCTGACACCGCACAGGCCGATATTTCCGAGGCAACCGTATCCGGCCCGGCCGTGCTGGTGGATCAGATCAACGAGCTGCGCGCCGTTTTGGATGTGGATGGAGCCGCGGAAAACATCAGCCGGGTGATCGAACTTCAGGCAGTCAATAACAACGCGCAGACCATCGAAGGTGTGAATATCAATCCTCAAACTGTTCAGGTGAATCAGGATGTCACACAGTTGGGTGGGTATCGCAATGTGGTGGTCAAAGTGGTCACCACCGGGCAGGTCGCCAGCGGTTACCGCGTCACCAATATTTCGGTGTTCCCGGCAGCGGTGACGGTATTTTCCAACGATCCCGGTCTGGTGGACAGCCTGCCCGGGTATGTAGAAACGCTGCCGCTGGATTTGAATGGGTTAAAAGACGACCGGGATATCTCTCTGTCGCTCAATTTGCCGGCGGATGTATCGGCGGTTGGGTATCAACAGGTTGAAGTGCAGGTGGGCGTGGCTGCCATTGAGGGAAGCATCACCCTGGAAGATATGCGGGTCATTTCTGAGAATCTGGGGCCAGGTCTCATCGCTGAATTTTCTCCGCAAACAGTCGATGTGATCCTTTCAGGCCCGCTTCCGGTACTGGATGCCCTGCGTACAACCGACATCCGAGTGACGATCAACCTGGAAGGTCTGAGTGCGGGTGTGTATCAGCGCACCCCGATTATTGAAATTAATTTGGACGATATTGTGGTCCAATCCATCTTACCCGGTTCGATCGAGGTGAGCATCGCTCCCGGGCGTGCAACCATCACCCCGCCACCAACCGGTACCAGCGGGGCATCAACTCCGCTCCCATAAAAGTAGAAAGATATGAAAAAACCTGTTGTTGCTCTTGTTGGTAGACCTAATGTAGGAAAAAGCACTCTCTTCAACCGTCTGGTAGGGGAGCGGATGGCGATTGTGGATGACGTGCCCGGCACGACGCGTGACCGGTTGATGGCAGAAGCTGAATGGAATGGACGCCTGTTCAACGTAGTGGATACCGGTGGTATTGATCCCTCCATTGGAGGCGACAAACCGCTGTCGATTGGCTCCTCCGACTTCATTAACCAGATACGCAGCCAGGCGTTGATTGCCATTCAGGAAGCCGATGTGATCCTGTTTCTGGTGGATGCCGACGCGGGCGTCACCCCGGCTGATACTGAAGTGGCCAATATCCTCAGAAAGAATCAGCTTATTGATGAAGAGGGGAAGCCGTTTCCACCCATTTTTCTGGTGGTGAATAAAACGGATAATGAACGGTTGAGAAAAATGACCCCGCAGTTCTATGAAATGGGTCTGGGTGATCCTTATCCCATTTCAGCCCTGCATGGCACCGAAACCGGTGATTTACTGGATGATCTGGTGGCCGTCTTCCCGGATGTAGAAGAGGAAGATGATGATTCGGTTAAAGTTGCCATCGTTGGAAAGCCCAACGTGGGCAAATCAAGCCTGCTGAACCGCATGATCGGCGAAGACCGTTCTATTGTCAGCCCGATTGCCGGCACAACCCGTGATGCGGTGGATACCAAAATCACCTTTCAGGATATCCCCATCACTTTGATTGACACGGCTGGTATCCGCCGACGGGGGAAAATTGAGGTGGGCGTTGAAAAGTTCAGCGTGATCCGCGCCATGCAGGCCATCGAACGCTGTGACGTGGCCCTGCTGGTGATCGATGCGGAAAGCGGCATCTCAGCCCAGGACGCTCATATTGCCGGGTATATTCTGCAGGAATGGAAAAGCACCGTGGTGGTGGTAAACAAGTGGGATCTGATTGTGAAAGACAACCACACCATGAACCAGTTCAATGAGACGATCCGGCGGGATCTGAACTTCATGAGCTATGTGCCCATACTGTATATATCGGCCAAAACCGGCCAACGGGTGGAACAGGTGCTGCCCATGGCGCTGCGCGTGCAGGAAGAGCGGATAGCTCGTATCACCACCGGGCAGCTCAACCGCATTCTGCAAAACGCCCAGGAACGGCATGCCTCCCCGAGCCGCGGCAACCAGCAGCTCAAGATTTACTATGCCAACCAGGTGCGCAGCAATCCGCCTACCTTCCTGATCCATGTGAATGACCCCAAGCTGGCGCATTTTTCGTATATTCGTTATCTTGAAAACAGCATCCGCAAGGAATTTGAATTTTTGGGGACACCCATCCGCCTGGTGCTCAAAGCGCGCAGATAACGAAAACAATCTTGCTCAAGAGGGTGCTGTCATGTAAAAGGGCAGCACCTTTTCGTATACCTTACAATTCTAACAATCTTGAAACGCTTTGAAAGAAGATTATAATTGTGACGATAATAAGATGAATTGGAGCAATATTGGATAATCGATTTGATGACGATACCACCACAGACCGGAACGGTCTGTCTGATCAGTTAAATAACGAAAACGACCTCACACAAATCCCTGCACCGCAGGACTCTCCAAAGGAAAAAGAATGGGGAACCAAAGCGATTGTACTGGAAACGCTGCAAACGGTGGTTCTGGCTCTCATTCTGTACTTCCTGATCGATGCTGTGGTGGGACGGGTGCGGGTGGATAACATCAGCATGCAGCCCACGCTGGTGGCAGGCGAATTTCTGCTGGTGGATCGGGTGATCTACAAGTTCACCGGTCTTGAAACCGGTGATGTGGTGGTGTTTCACTTCCCACAGAATCCCACGGAAGATTACATCAAACGCGTAATCGGGATTGAAGGGGATACTGTACGGATCGAAGGCGGCGAGGTGTATGTCAACGATCACAGATTGATTGAGCCATACCTCGCGACTACCATTGACTACGAAGGCGAGTGGGTGGTTCCGGCAGACTCGCTGTTTGTACTGGGTGATAACCGTAATCCGTCTTACGATTCACATGAATGGGGATTTGTCCCCATGGAAAACATGATTGGTCGGGCAATTTGCGTATACTGGCCAATAAATGAGATAAAATTATTAACACAACCCCAAGTAGTTCAGGCGGCTGTAGAAGAATAAAGGTGAAACCATGCAGGCTAATGAGGGGACTCCAGTATTAACATGTAAGGAATGTCAGATGGGTCGGTTAAACCGGCGCTTTGTGACGTATATTACCTGGTTGGGTGATGAAATGATCACCGTACCTGACTTCCCGGCCTGGATTTGCGATATTTGCGGAACACGTATTTATGATGGGCATGCATTGAACCGTCTCAGCCTCCTGCTCAGCCCCAATGCAGGGCGACCCACCCTGCGTCCGGCGGCGTCGATAGTCAAGACCGCCCGGGTAAAGAAACCGCAGGCAACCCGGCCAGAATAACAAAAGTAAAACCCGCTGCTTCAAGCAGCGGGTTTTTTGTAAGCATCTGTCTCGTTTTACTGCTGAGGAAGGCCGGTGAACCAATCCGCCTGCAGGTCAACACCCGGATCATTCGTCAGATTAGTCTGCAGCAAACCCACCGAGGTCATCACATAGATCTCCTGGTTGCCATCACGCTCGGAGGTGAACACCACCCACTGCCCATCCGGCGACCAGGCCGGTTCGTACTCGGCCAAGTAACCGTCGGTCAGCAGCAGGGTACTGGCCCCGCGTGAACTGAAATCGACAGACCAGATTTGCCGAGCAGGGCCATCCTGGCGTGTATATACCAGGTAACTTCCATCCGGCGAAATGGCCGGTTCATCCACCTCACCCATGCGCCCGAAGTGCGAGGTAGGATCAAACGGAGCCGGTGCTGCATAATCTTCGAGCTGGTTGCGCCAGTAGAAGTACTGGTGGCCGTTTCCATGCAGAACATACAGCAGCCACTCCATATCGGGGGTAAATTCGGGGTCGGTTTCCTGATAATCAATGCTGAGGCGTTTCAGATTTTTACCGTCCGCATCCATCACATACAGCGCGTACACATCGGTGTACCGGCCAAAATTGGCAAAGGCAATCCGTTTGCCATCCGGTGACCAGGCCGGGTCAAAATTGGAACCCGCCAGATCGGTGAGCATGATCGGTTGCGAGTTTTTTTCGGCTAGGTCGAGCAGCCAGATTTGATTTTTTGCCCCTTCGGAGGCCGGAGCGCAGTAGATGACTTTACTGCCGTCAGGTGACCAATCCGGCTGACTTTTATCGCCCTCATCAAAGGTGATTTGCTGCAGATTCATGGCGATGATCTCATTGGTATGGGTCTGCCCGATCTGCATGGTCCATAACTGCCAGGTGGACCCATCCGCGCGATCGCTGACGAAGACCACCCGGTTCTCGTTGACCAAAAATTCCGGCAGAACTTCGACGGTGGGGGTTGTAGTATTCGTCGCGGCAGGAGCTTCAGTGGTAAAGGTAGCTGAAGGTGCCGGCAAAGTTTCGGTTGCGGTGGGCTCAATGAACGGTTGTTCGGTCATGGTCATTTGCGGCGTATCTTCAACCGCCGCAACCAGTATTTCCTGGGTGGCGGTGGGGACAGCCGAAAGGATTTGAGGAAATTTATCACGCAGGAAGGCGAACCAGATCGCTGCGGAGATCAGCGTCAACACCAATCCGGCCGCGGCAATAATCCCGCAGGTGACCAGCAGCCTGGAGCTTTTTTTGACCGGAACATTTTTTGTTATTCCGTCTTTTGATGCAACGGTATGACCGGTTTCCTTATGTGTTGCAGTGGTCTGAACGGTGGCAGTAGGTTTGATGACCGTCTGCTCTCCCAGGGCGATGGTGGGTGTTGAGACAGTCTGACTGATTGGGTCACTGAGAGCCTGCAAAAACGCCTGCATTGATGAAAACCGGTCCTGCGGCTGGAGCGACATGGCTCTTTCAATGGCTGCCTGAATGTGAGACGGGACGGCTGGGTTGAGGCCTTGCATGGGGGTGAGCACAGCCTCGCCCAGCAGGCGTTTGATGCTCTCGACCGGTTTCTGATTGGTGAACAGCT
>DAISXR010000056.1:6053-8611 GCA_036825755.1 Anaerolineaceae bacterium | reverse complement strand
GCCTCGCCCAGCAGGCGTTTGATGCTCTCGACCGGTTTCTGATTGGTGAACAGCTTGTACAGGGTGGCGGCCAGCGAGTATTGATCGGAGCGGGGGCCTGTGTGCGATCCGCCGTACTGCTCAGGTGGAGCGTAACCGGGGGTATAACCGGTCGCTCCGGCGGCGGTAGCCTGGGTGGGATCGGCGGCTTTGGCCAGGCCGAAATCCACCAGAATCGCCTGCCCATCCGGGGTGATCTTCACATTGGCCGGCTTGATATCGCGGTGGATGACGGGCGGGTTCTGGTTGTGCAGGTAGGTGATGGCGGAAACAAGCTGGCGCGACCAATCCAGGATGCGATCTACAGGGGGAATGCCTTCTTCCTTAAGAATGGTCTCCAGATCGCGGCCGGGGATAAAATCCATCACCAGATACTGCGTATCGCCCACAATAAAATGATCGATCACGCGTGGAAGGTTGGTATGACGCAAAGTTGCCAGAAGCCTGGCTTCGCGCAGAAACTGCTCCTGACTGCTGACCTCTGAATTTCGGTTGCTTTTGACCGCTACCTGGACATCCAGCGCGGTATCATACGCCAGGTGAACCGATCCCATACCGCCGTGGCCCAACAGGCCAAGAATCTTGTACCGATCTCGCAGAAGTATTTCGTCCTCGGGGGGCATCAGGACCTCGCTGTAATCTGATGATGTGGAATTGTTAAGACGATGAAGATGGAATCATTATAGCCGAAATCGATACCGCGTATCACAGGGGATTTTTAGCCGGATTGTTCTTGAGGATACAGTTCGCAGATGTACGCGGATTTCTAATTACGCGAAATGTCATACTGAACGGGAAGAAAATCACAAAAACAGCTTGACAAACGGCTCCAGTTTTACGATAATCATCATAAATCCAGCGTCTGGATCGTACGGGAGGATGTCATGAGTGAAACCATTATGGATCTGCTTAATCAAAAGAACTCAGAAGTGTATTCCGTACAGGTTGATGCAACCCTGCTCGACGCACTTCGGATGATGGCTGAAAAGCGCATCGGATTTGTTCCGGTCATGGATGGTGAAAAAATCGTCGGGCTGTACTCTGAACGGGATTTTGCTCGTTTGATGGCAGTTCGCGAGGACATCCCGCTCGATACACCCATCAAAGAGGTGATGGTTTCACCGGTTTATTTTATCAAGGCGGACCAGACCATTGATGAGGGCATGGCTGTCATGGGTACCATGCATTTTCGTCATCTGCCGGTGCTAAAAGATAAAAAACTCATCGGCGTGGTCTCCATTGGCGATATTATCAAACAGGAGATGTTCGAACGAAATTACACCATTGAAGATCTGGAGAACATCCTGTGGGCCAACCTGGTGTGACGGGCTGCCTAACATCTTTCCATAGATAGTCATACTTTTAGTTAATCATGCCCGATTTTCTGATTCCAGAGAATCGGGCGTTTTTTCATGTTAAAATGAAACAGCGCAACATAAAATAATCGAATCGATTTGCTTAGGGAGGTGCTAGTGGCAAATTTTCTCACAGCCTTGCGAGGGTATGCTACCTATCGCGGACGCGAAGGCCATATTGGTTTTTTACTGCACCGTATTACAGGACTCGGAACGCTTTTGTTTTTATCCATCCATATCCTGGACACCGCGCTGGTTTTTTTTGCTCCCAATTTGTATGACGAGGTGATGGGTTTTTACCGCAGCGCTCTGTTTGGCTTTGGCGAAATCCTGTTGATTTTTGCCGTTATTTATCATGGGGTTAACGGATTGCGGCTGGCGGTGTTTGATGTGCTGGTGCCGCGGT
The DNA here is from genome assembly GCA_036825755.1 of Anaerolineaceae bacterium. Classification (GTDB taxonomy): domain Bacteria; phylum Chloroflexota; class Anaerolineae; order Anaerolineales; family Anaerolineaceae; genus JAJFTV01. The sequence continues at coordinate 6,811 of DAISXR010000056.1, read as the reverse complement.
TCTGGAACATCTCTATGCAAAGATACTCCGTTCGGTTTACCCTTACGGTCGCGTTGATCTTGTGGATCCCGGCTATGCTGGTGATGCTGCGCGGTATCCTCATTCACAATTTTGGCCTGCTGGGCGGCTAGGAGGTATGCATGGATCAAACATTATCCGTTTCCGAAAAGAAAAACACCTCCAATCCGCCGCTGAGTGACTTTGAACGAAAAGCCTGGATGTGGATGCGCTTCAGCGGTGTTCTGGTGATCCCGCTGGTGTTTATCCATGTGCTCATCCAGGATATTCTGGTGGGTGTACAGAATATCGATGTGGATTATGTGGCCGTGCGGTGGTCCAACCTAGGCTGGAGGGTCTATGACGCCTTCCTGCTGGTACTGGCTTTCACCCACGGCATGAACGGTTTCCGGCAGGTGCTGATGGATTATCTGCGCGGTGACCGCGTTCGTGTGACGATTTCACGCCTGCTGCTGGCTGCCTGGCTGGTGATCAGTGTGATCGGAGCCATGGCGATTGTGGGTGGCGTAGGCCGGCCTTAATGTAGGGGGATCAATGCAAACCAGAACCTTTGATGTGGTGGTTGTGGGCGCGGGCGGAGCCGGGTTGATGGCTGCGCTGCATGCCTCAAAAACAGCCAAAACGGCTGTGATCAGTAAACTATACCCATCCCGATCGCACACCGGTGCAGCTCAGGGCGGGGTGGGGGCGGCGCTGGGGAACCTGGAAGAAGATCATCCGGACTGGCATGCCTTTGATAC
>DAISXR010000056.1:0-5953 GCA_036825755.1 Anaerolineaceae bacterium | reverse complement strand
TCTGTTTCACGCCAAAGCGGTCATTTTTGCCACCGGAGGGCATGGCCGGATGTGGCAGGTGACATCCAACGCCTTTGCCTATACCGGCGACGGCGTGGCCGTCACCCTGCGGCGCGGCATACCGGCGGAGGATATGGAGTTTTATCAGTTCCATCCCACCGGTATCCTGAAGCTGGGCATACTCATCACCGAAGCGGTGCGCGGAGAGGGGGGTATTCTCCTGAATGGTTCGGGCGAACGCTTCATGCCAAAATACGCCCCTCGCGTTAAGGATCTGGCCTCGCGCGATGTGGTCAGCCGGGCTATGTACCTGGAGATGCGTGAAGGCCGAGGGATTGAGGGAAAGAATTATTTGCACCTGGATGTGCGCCCGGAGACGGTCAACCATTACGCGCAGCTTGATGGGCGTACGCGGCCGGACGGCTCGCCGTACCAGGTGGACGGCAAGGAGATTTTGTCGAAAATCCCGGATATTGTGGATTTCTGCGAGACCTATCTGGGCGTCGACCCCCTCAAGCAGCCCATCCCGGTGCAGCCCACCGCGCATTACGCCATGGGCGGCATCCCCACCAACCACCTCGGGCAGGTGGTGATCGATGAAAACAATACCGTGTTGCCGGGGTTGTACGCTGCCGGTGAAACCGCCTGTGTGTCGGTGCACGGGGCAAACCGTTTGGGGACCAATTCGCTGCTGGATCTGATTGTGTTTGGCAAACACGCGGGTCTGGATGCAGCCGCCTACGCGGCCAGAGCCGGGCTTCAGCCACTGCCCAAAGACGCCGCTGAACCCGTACTCGACAGGCTCAACCTTTTACGCACAGCCGATGGATCGGAAAAGCCCGCTGATCTTCGTAACGAGATGCGTGAGGTGATGAGCCGGGATGTGGGTGTGTTTCGCACGGAAGACGGTCTGCAGGAAGCCGCGCAGAGAATTGAAGAATTACGCCAGCGTTATCGCCATGTGAAGGTATCAGACCCCGGCAGCCGTTACAATATGGAGCTGATGGGAGTATGGGAACTGGGTAATCTATTGGATCTGGCGCTGGTAACCAGCCGCTCTGCGCTGGCACGCCGCGAGAGCCGTGGGGCCCATTCCCGCGAAGATTATCCGCGCCGCAATGATCAGGATTGGCTGAAGCATACACTGGCCTGGCTGGAAGAAAGCACGGTGCGGTTGGCGTACAAACCGGTCAGGATGACCCACTTTGAGCTGAAAGAACGTACTTACTAAGAGGATGCCGGTATGCAAATTGAACTGAAAGTAAAACGTTTTCATCCCGAGTTCGATAACCGCCCGCATTTTGAGTCCTATCCGCTGGAGGTGGACCCGAACGAACGAATCATGGATGTGCTGGAACAGGTGCGGGATCGTGTTGATGGCAGCCTGGCGTATCGTCGATCCTGCGGGCATGCGGTGTGCGGTTCCTGCGCCATGCGCATCAACGGGCGGAACCGGCTGGCCTGCAAGGTGCTGGTAAAGGATGTGGGTTCCAGTCAGATTACTCTGGAACCGCTGCTGGGTCTGCGGGTGTTTAAGGACCTGATGGTGGATATGGATCCGTTCTTTGAGCAGTATCGCTCCGTTCTGCCCTACCTGATCAACGATCAACCGGCCCCGGAAGGCAGGGAAAGGTTGCAGTCGCCTGAGGATCGGCAGCGGTTTGACGATACCACCAAATGCATCCTGTGCGCCGCCTGCACCACCTCCTGCCCTTCTTACTGGTCAAACCATCGCTACGTGGGTCCGGCCGCCCTGGTGAATGCCCACCGCTTTCTGTTTGACAGCCGTGATACAGCCGCCGGGCAGCGAATGCGTATTCTCAATCTTCCGGATGGGGTATGGCGCTGCCGAACCGTCTTCAATTGTACGGAAGCCTGCCCGCGCGACATTCACATCACCCGCGCCATCGCTGAGATCAAACAGACGCTCATCCTTTCAAAAGATACAGACGGTTCCTCGAAGCGTTTATAATCGTACTATTGAACATAAAATGAGGGAGAGCCATGGAGCTGACAACAGGCATAACAGGAAAAGTTGAAATCACCGTAAGCAATGAGGATACCGCCGCAAAGTGGGGCAGCGGATTGGTGCCGGTTTATTCCACCCCCGCGCTGGTGGGTTTATTGGAAAGCGCCGCAGTTCAGGCTCTGCAAGGGTACCTGGCGGAAGGAAAGACGACCGTAGGCGGGCGAATTGATGTAAAGCACATGGCCGCCACACCCGTAGGGATGAAGGTGCATGCACTGGCTGAACTGGTTGAGATAGACGGCCGGCGGCTGGTGTTTAAAGTGCAGGCCTGGGATGAAGCGGAGCAAATCGGTGAGGCTGTTCACGAACGGTATATTATCGATGAAGCGAAGTTCCTGGCGCGTGTCCAGGCGAAAACAATATAAAGCGTCCTCATCACAGAATACAGAAAATCGGGGTTTTAACCTGTCTGGTGTGAACAGACAGCTCAAAACAACCCCGATTTTTTCTGTGCAGGCAGTATTCGCCAGAAATCTACCCGACGATGTACGGCTTCAGCAAATTATTCCGGTTTATCCGTGGTATCGATCTTCTCAGCAACACTGGCGGTTTTGCTGCTCTCTTTGGTTTCTTCATCTTCTTTCATTGTTTTCTGGAAGATTTTGATACCCTTTGCCAGCTCTCCGGCTGATTTCGTCAAACGGCCGCCAAATAGCACCATCATGATCAATAAGATAATCAGCAGTTCAGGCCAACCAATTCGAAACGGCATAATCATTCACTCCTTCTACCAACTTTTATTGGCTACATTTTATCACCACCCTGCATTTCCGGTGAGACAGCTTTCATTTCTGCAGAGATGAGCGGGAGCCGGTAGCCCTGGAAAAAGACTTCCGGTTGTAGCCGGAAGTCTTTTTGAAAACTTGAGGTGATTAATTATGAGCCTTAATGGCCTGAATCGTCCCACGGGTTTTCGGCACGCGGGATAATTTCATCATCCTCTACCATCCGCTGCCCGCCGTTATCATGGCACTGGCTGCAGTAATCAACCTGGTTGGCATGTGACTGGTGGCAGTTCGAACAACTCAGATCGGGCCAGTGACTCTTGTGCGGGTTCTTGCTTAAGAAATCCGTTTTCACGGCCTGGAAATCCAGGCTGATATGGCATTCAATGCACATATCATCTGAATACTTGCGCTTTTGAATCGGATCATCATAATTCCCGATCAGGAAGTTGACGCCGCTGACCACTTCATCGGTGACGGTGTACTCAAAATGGCATTCCTTGCATTGTACGCCGGCCTGGTAATGCACGTTATCCAGGTGATCGCTGGTCAGATAGGATTCAACATGCTCATCCATGTTATGGCAGGTGCCGCAGAATTTGGGGTTTGTATCACTTTGATGCAGCAGAAACGCGCTGACCGCTCCGACGATAATCAACGCCAGCACAATAATATTCACCAAAATGCTGGTTCTGGCCATGCGCGGGCTGACAGGCCTCCTTTGTTTTTTCGGTTTCTGTGGCGGGGTTACCTTGCCCTCATTCTCTTCGGTCATTCCAATACTCCTTTTATTTCCTGAAAGATGCACAGGAGAGTGCTGAATGATTTACTCTTCGCCCACCGGGGTTAATGCCACCGCGTGCAGGGCTGCCAGATAAGAGAATGTAAAGCCGGCTCCCAAAGTGGATCCGCCGCCTGGATAGGCTGCGCCCATCACACTGCCGGAGGTGTTGCCCACCGCATACAGGCGCGGAATGGGTTGCCCGTTGAGATGCATCACCTGACCGTTGGTGTTGATCTCCAGGCCGCCGTTGGTGCCGCAGGTGCCCGGGTAATACGGGGCACCATAGAACGGGCCGGTGGCAATCGGTGCAAGGGTGACATTTTTGAGATCGGTACGGCCCATATAGTCGCCGGCGGTGTCCACGTCGAACGGGTTCTCGCCGCGGTGCCAGATCGGGTCAATGCCTGCTTCCGCATTCGGGTTGAACACCTCAAGTGTGGCCTGCAAACCGGTGGTATCCACACCCAGCTTGTCGCACAGCTCTTCCAGTGTATCAGCTTGTTGCACCCATTCGGGGATTACACCCACCTGGTAGTTGGAGCCAGGGAAGGGATAATACTCCGCATACTTGCTGTCCGCGATCCAGAAGGCGGGGGTGTTGCGGTACTCAAACAGACCCGAATCATAGTACCAGAAGGAGCGCTGGAACTGCTCGTAAGGGCAGGCTTCATTCCCGATTCTCTCCCCATATTTGTTGACCACGATGGCGCCGGGCTTTCCGCGGTACATCTGCCAGTCAGCTTCACCCTGAAACTTATCGGCATCCAGCAGAAAACCGGGCAGGCCCCAGCTTTCATTCATATTCCGCAGAGATGCGCCAAGCTTCATACCCATCATTTGCCCGTCGCCAGTATTGGTGAAGACGGCATTCGAGAAGAAAATGGGTCCGCGCAGGAAATGTTTGGCCCAGGTGCGATTATGATCAAAGCCGCCGGTGCCTAAAATGACAGCCTTATTGGCTTTAATGTTCATGGCGGAGTTACCGCTTTGCGCGACAAGACCAATTACCTCACCGGTTTCATTGGTGATCAAATCGGTAGCGGCGGTATCGAACAACACTTCAACGCCCAGTTCGTCGAGCGCGGCTTTAAAGGTTTGATAGGTGCCAAAGCCGTATTGCAACGAGCCGTCTTCATTGGCCATGTACAGGGTACGCCCGTACGGTACGGAACCTTCTCCGGGATAATAATCGCCAAAATTCCGGCTGGTATTGGTGACAAATTTCCAATTAAACTGATCTCGCAGATACTCAACCATTTTGGGAGCAGAATCCACATAAGTTGTGATCAACTCATCGGTTGATTGTCCCTCGGTCACGCGCTGAAGATAGGAAATAGCGCCTTCGCGGCTATCTGCGATACCCTGCTCTTTCATGGCATAGTTATTGGGTACCCAGAACCCGCCGCCGGAAAGGGCGGTGGTTCCGCCGAACGCGGGTGATTTTTCAATCACGAGGACTTTGGCGCCTTCTTTGGCCGCTACCAGCGCGGCTACAATCACGGTTCCCGCGCCAACCACCACAATATCCGCTTCCTTTGACCACTCGGTGTCGCTGTTTTGGGCAGCAGATCGGGGGGCGCAGCCGGCTGCCAGGGCAGCCATGCCCGCACTCGCAAAAGCTGTCATTTTCAGGAAGTCGCGGCGCGATGCGGCATTCTTGACTTTGTCTACCATCATGTTCTCCTTTTTTTATTTAACTGATAATACAGACAGGATATATTTGGATTATATTGAATGAAAAATCAAGTGTGCAGGGTATGCCGCAAAACTGATAAAAAATGTCCTGAAAGAACAAAAATGCCGCACTCTTTGAAGAGTGCGGCATTTGAAAACAAATTTCTTGAAGTAATCGGAAAAGATTTAGTACATTCCAGGTTGAGGTGCAGGAGCCGGAGCTTCCTTCTCGGGGATGTCGGTGATCAGGGCTTCGGTGGTCAGGATCATGGCTGCGATGGAGGCAGCATTTTCCAGAGCGCCACGGGTCACTTTGGCGGGATCAATCACGCCACCCTTGACCATGTCCATGTACTCTTCGGTCAGGACATTGTAGCCAATCTGCTTACTGTTCTTGGCTTTCTGTTCGCTGCGGACGTTCTCGATAATGACGGAGCCTTCTTTACCGGCATTCTCGGTGATCTTGCGCATCGGAACTTCCAGGGCCTTGTAGACAATGTTCACGCCGATCTGTTCGTCATCAGCTTCCAGTTTGAAGTCTTTGATGGCAGACATGGCGTTGATCAGAGCTACACCTCCGCCAGGGACGATACCTTCTTCAACGGCTGCACGGGTAGCCGAAAGGGCATCTTCCACGCGGTGTTTCTTTTCTTTCAGCTCGGTCTCGGTTGCAGCGCCAACACGGATGATGGCAACGCCGCCGGACAGTTTGGCCAGACGTTCCTGCAGTTTTTCGCGGTC
>DAISXR010000055.1:14864-22434 GCA_036825755.1 Anaerolineaceae bacterium | reverse complement strand
CCCGATGAGGAACGTAACCGTCACAACCGGCAGCCAATTTTTCATATTCATCCTTTCAGGCGGGTAACCCCGGAGTGTAGGAAATTGTAATGCAAGACTGCCTGCCTGATACAATCAAATTTCAATCCTGGCGGAGGATGCCAGGAGGATTCATCGATCTATGAAAGTGAGTGCTGAATCAGACTGCTGTTGGCAGGACGGGATCATTGCCCAACAGATGCTCGATCTCTGCCTGTGCCTGCTCGGGGCTGATCTGAGCGGATAAGGCCCATTCTTCGACCAGTTGCTGGGTAACCCGCTGCAGAAAGATACTTTCGTGCGCGGCCAGTTTTTGTTTATGCCCATGCGATGAAAGATCGCGAACCGTTTCGCACAGGGCGCGAAACGAGGTGTGTTTTTTGCTTTCCTGAATGTAACTTGTCCGACCAAAGCGGGAATTGTCGAGTTCGGAGGGCTGTTCCTGAAAGATTTCCCGGTAGGTGGGTAAATCTGCTTTGGGGGTGATGGGACGTAAATGATTGGTGACCTCATTTTCAACGGGCACCCATATTTTGGCATCTCCAATCAATACCACGTAATAAGAAGTACTATCCGGTTTTTTCCAGCTTAATTCTTCAATGGCTGTGATTTTGCCAACGCCGTATACCTCGTGTACAACAACATCGTTTACCTGAAATAACATTTCGCCTCTCTTCAAACTGCAAAGGGGAAACAGTTGTATGTGTAAGTGAAGAAACGACCCCGACGCGGCTGATCCAATGATTCAGGTTGCTTAACAATCAACCTCATCATCATTATAGCACAGCAAAAATCCGGTTGATGTTGCATGAAACCGGCGATTTGGCGGATTATTCGAAAAAGAGGATGAACGCGAATTTGGATCAGAAATCGATGGGTTGGCCTGCCACATCCAGCACTGCCTGCTGGAAGGCTGCCGCGGCTGCCCGGCAAGAAGCCTGGTCACCGGTGAGAATGACGCCCATGTAATTGGTCTCTGAAGGCGGAGGGGTGTATGAGACCACCTGCACGGCGGCGGCTTTGAGGGCGGCATCCATTGCAAACAGGCCTTCCAGCGGCGGCGCGATCAAATATGCCACGGAAGAACCCAGCGGGATGCCGCATAATTTGGACAGGTAGGAACCGGTCTGCGAGATCACATGCGGAAAGAAGGCGATGCTGTCATCGGAGTTGGCGGAATACCATAGCGCCCGGGTGGTGAGATACTGCTGCGCGGCGTTGAGCCCGGCGGATACCTCGGCGGGGTTGGGGCCGGCCAGCACGGCGATGATCTCGCCGGACAGTAAACCCGATGAATGACGCGCGCCGGCATAAAAGGAGTGTGCATACACAACTTCCACATCCGCCATCTTGGTAGCGTCGTCAATCGATACATACAACGCATCGTCATTATCGGCGGTGATCAGCCCGATACTGCGGTGTTCGGGGTGTAGTTTGAGCGCTTCAGCCAGACCGGGCGCTGTGTTGGGGATGAGCCGGACTGCCAGCGCTCTGGCGGGGAGCGGGTCGAGAACAGCCATGCTATTTCTCCTTTCCGGTTTCAGCCAGGCGCAGTTTGATACCGGAAGCCTGTTTGCTGATCATCTTGCGGGCCATCTGTACTACAAACGCGCCGGCCTCCAGCGGATTGGTTCCGCCTGTATCATAGATGTTGCAGATCACATCGCGGTCGGCATCCGAATGCCCTTTTTGCGGGCGGTACGCCATGTACGCGCTCATCGAATCGGCGCGCCCCAGCCCCGGGCGCTCACCGATCAGCAAAATCAGCACATCGGGCTGCAGCAAATCGCCGATATCATTCATCACACCCACCCGGCAGAAGCGGATGAAAAAGGGCGTGCCCACCGTGAGGCCGGCGTTTTGAAACCCACTGGTCATGACAGGCATGATCTTCTCCAGATTGGCTTCGATGGCCGCGGCGCTCAGACCGTCGCCGGCGCAGATCTGGATGTTGGGTTTGGGGGTGCATTTCTGGCGGATGAGTTCAGTTGCCTGGGGATTGAGCCTGCGCCCCAAATCGGGTCGCAGCAGGTATTCTTCTTTGCCGCCGGTAATGCAGGTTTGCGCGCTGAACATGTTCATGCGCTGCAGCAGGGTCGGATCTACCTCGCGCAGCAGGGCGTCCTGTGTGACGGCGTGATCGCTCTCGAACAGCAGCCAGGAGGCGGTGCGGAAACGCGCGCCAGCCCGTCCCGCGCCGATGCGGGCGGTGGTACTGGACATGAGCGCGCTCAAACCATCCGCATCCTGCGGATTTTTCACACCGGGTGTGCGGCGGTTTTCATCGCGAGTGGGATCCGGCAGATCAATGTGAAGGGTATCGGATGACACCGGTTTGGATGGGGATGGGGCGGCAGCCGGTGCGGAAGCAGGCGGTTGAGTGGTTTGCCCGCCCGGTTTTACCAGACCGGCGCGGCGCAGTTCATCCATCACCGTCTGGATGAGGTTTTCGATGCGTTCGGGGTCTGTGCTTGAAACCGGTTTTTCCATTAATTAACCTTTATCCATATTGGAGGAAAATACTCGGGTCGCCGGCAGTGGCGGTGAGCCGGCCGTTCTGCATGATGCCCATCTTCTCCAGCCAGGCCTCAAATTCGCGCGCCGGGCGCAGGTTGAAGATCTCGCGCAGGGCGGCGGTATCGTGATACGAGGTGGATTGGTACGACAGCATGGGGTCATCGGCCATGGGGACGGCCATGATGTAGCTGCATCCAGCCGCGGTGAGCAGCACGGCCAGGTTTTCGCTGTTGTTCTGGTTGGTGCGGGCGTGGTTGGTATAGCACACATCGCAGCCCATCGAGATACCGGTCAGCTTACCCATAAAATGGTCTTCCAGACCGGCGCGCTGGATTTGAGCCGCGTCATACAGATATTCCGGCCCAATAAAGCCCACCACAGTATTCACCTGGAAGGGTGTGTAGCGTTTGGCCAGCCCGTAGTTGCGCGCTTCCAGCGTGAGTTGATCCCAGCCATTGTGCGCGTCAGCCGAGAGGGCCGAACCCTGACCGGTTTCAAAATACATATAGTGCGGTCCTTCGGTGACGCAGTGTTTTTTCGCCAGATCATAAGCCTCGTCCAGCATGCCCACACTGATGCCAAAGGATTCATTGCCCTTCTGCGAGCCGCAGATCGACTGGAATACCAGCCCCACCGGCGAGCCGTTTTGCAGACAGCGCATCTGGGTGGTGACGTGCGCCAGCACGCAGTTCTGGGTGGGGATTTGCAGGGTTTTGATCACGTCGTAGGTCATATCCAGCAGGCGCGCCACCGAGCTGTAGCTGTCATCCACCGGGTTGATGCCGATCACCGAATCGCCGCAGCCGTACGAGAGACCCTCGTAGATTTCGGCGCGGATGCCCTCCGGCGAATCCGTGGGATGGTTGGGCTGCAAGCGGCTGGCCAGCGTGCCGCGCGCGCCCATGGTGTTGTTGCAGTGACGCACCACCTCGATCTTGCGGGCGGCGTACACCAGATCCATGTTGGACATCAATTTGGTCACCGCGGCGATCATCTCGGAGGTGAGCCCGCGCGAAATTCGCTCGATCTGCCCGCTCTCCGGCGAAGCGGACAGCAGCGTTTCGCGCAGTTCGCCCACTGTGAGGGAGCGGATCTCGCTGTACACGCTTTCATCCACCGCGTCCTGGATCACGCGGGTGACCTCGTCCTGCTCGTACGGCACGGCCGGGCAGTCGCGCAGCGCCCACAACGGTACCTCGGCCAGCACCAGTTTGGCGGCAGCGCGCTCCAGTGTGGAATCGGCTGCCAGGCCGGCCAGATGGTCTCCCGATTTTTCCTCGTTGGCCTTGCCCATTAAAATGCGCAGGTCGGGGAATTCATAGGTCTTTCCGAACAGTTTTGTACGCAGCAGCATATCACCCGGCTCTTACTGGTAAAACACCAGTGTCTTAATGATCAGCGGAACCACCCGCCCATCCAGCATGGGCGCTCCGATATCGATAAAATCGCCTTCCTGTAAACCCACCTGGTCGATGACGATCAGCGGACGGTGGGGGAGCAGGCCCTTCACCGTTTGACCCAGCGACTGGGCGTAATCTTTCTCCACCACTACCAGCAGGGGTTTACCGCCCGGCAGTGTTTCGCTGAACGAAGCCAGTCCCCTGGCGATGCGTGTTAATCCATCATAATCCAGATGGGTCTTCAATTCAAAGTTAATGATGAAGCGATCTTCAGCCGGGTGCACATCCTGGTTTTGCAGGGCTGTGTTCACAGCCAGATGGATCACATCAGGGGTCAGATCGAACCCGGTGAGCTGAGGCCGTACCACCGGCACATTTTTGAGTGGCAGCACGCCCTCTTCAGCCCAGATGGTGGAGCCGGACAGTGATACCATTTGCGAGCTGGCGCCCAGCACGGTGGCCCGCAGCGTTTCGGCCGGCTGCAGGATCTGATACGACTGCAGGGTTTGATTTTGATGCAGGCTGTACGCCAGCAGCGGCCCCAGGTCGCCGTGCAGCGTCACATCCTGCACCGTGCGGGGCAACGGGTTTTCGTAATAGTAGTACCCCACCCCGCCGGAAAACATGAGTGGTTTGCCGCGCGCGCTGAGCGGAGCCGGGGCGGTCAGATACAGCCGGTTGGAGAGGGTAGAACGGCCACCTTCGATGAGTTCAACGGTCATCTCGGCCATACAGGCGGTGATGCGCGTCAGATCGGCAAATGTGGGCGTATCGCCGGTGCGCAGCGGCAGCCGCAGGTGATTTAAGATGTGCGCGGCCGCGCCGGTGATGTGGGTGATGCGCCCGCTGGATGTGTCGAGCTCCATCAGACGACCGCCGATGTTCATGGCTGCCGAGGAGGTCAGTTCGCCCTGCCGGAAGGTGGCGCTGTTGGTGCTGCCCCCGCCGATATCGATATTAGTGACGGTGCTGAAATGGCTTTTGGAATAGGCCGCCGCCCCGGAACCCCGCCCGGCGATCATACTCTCCACATGCGGACCGGCAGCGGTGACCACAAAGTCACCAGCCAGACCGGCGATGGCCTGCAGCACCTGATCGGCGTTTTTCTTGCGAGCGGTTTCACCGGTGATGATGGCCGCGCCGGTTTCCACCTGGGAAGGTTTCACCCCGGCGCGCTGGTATTCCACCTGGATCATGGCGGCCAGGGCAGGGGCATCGATGGTTTGCGCATCCACCAGCGGAGTATACGCCACCGGGCTGCGGTAGATCACCTGGCGGTCGTGGATCTGCACACGCGGGATCTGCCCCGGTACGGCCTGATCCGAAAGCGTCAGCCGGCTGAAAACCAACTGTGTGGTGGTGGTGCCGATGTCGATCCCCACACTGAGCATCTGGCGGGTTGTGTCGTTCATGGATACCTCAATGATACTCGAAAAGTTGCCGGGTGGGATGAATTGTCATACAAATCCGGTGACACCGAGGCTGGATAATTCGGGTAAAATGTGCCCTGATTGGAAATGGAGAACCGTGTTTATACCAACAACAGTTGATGAAATGAAATCCCTGGGCTGGGAGAAGCTGGATGTCGTTCTGGTGAGCGGCGACAGCTACATCGACAGCCCGTTCATTGGGGCGGCCGTGATCGGCAAGGTGCTGATCCAGGCCGGCTACCGGGTGGGCATCATCGCCCAGCCTGATCTGTCCACGCCGCAGGATATCACCCGTCTGGGTGAACCGGCGCTGTTCTGGGGGGTCACCGCCGGCAGCATTGATTCGATGGTATCCAACTACACCGCCACGCTCAAAAAGCGAAGAAGCGATGATTACACCCCCGGCGGCGAGAACACACGCCGGCCTGATCGAGCTACCATCGCCTATACCAACCTGATCCGGCGCTATTTCAAAGACACTATGCCGGTTGTGCTGGGGGGCATTGAGGCCAGCCTGCGCCGGTTGGCGCATTACGATCTGTGGACCGACCGCGTTCGTAAATCGGTGTTGTTTGACGCCAAGGCCGATTACCTGGTATACGGCATGGGCGAACGCACCGTGCTGGATCTGGCAGCGGGGTTGAAAAACGGAGCCGACGTGCGTGGTTTACGCGGCATCTGTTACGCATCCACCGAGGTGCCGGAGGGCTATGTGGAACTGCCTTCGTTTCAGGAGGTGTATGAGAACAAAGACGCCTTCACGGAGATGTTCCACCAGTTTTACCGCAACAATGATCCCCTGAATGCCAGCGGTCTGGCGCAAAAATATGACCGGCGTTATCTGATCCAGAATCCGCCCAGCCTCTCACTGACGCAACCCGAACTGGACGGTGTGTACGCCCTTCCGTACGAACACGCCCAGCACCCGTATTACGAGAAGATGGGTAAAGTGAAAGCGCTGGAAACCATCCGTTTCTCGGTCTCTACCCATCGCGGCTGTTATGGCGAGTGCAATTTCTGCGCAATCGCCGTGCATGAAGGCCGCACGGTGCAGTGGCGCAGCCCGGATTCGATCGCTGCCGAGGTGGAGAAAATAGTCCAGCGGCCCGGTTTCAAAGGGTATGTGCTGGATGTAGGCGGCCCCACGGCGAACATGTATGGTTTTGAGTGCGAAAAGAAGTTGAAAAGCGGAAGCTGCAAAGACCGACGCTGTATGTACCCGCGCGTGTGCAATCAACTGAAGCCGGATCATGGGCCCATGCTCAAGCTGCTGCAGAGGCTGGAGCGCATTGACGGCATCAAAAAGGTGCAGGTTTCCTCCGGCATCCGCTATGATCTGCTGCAGGCCGATGAAAAGAAAGGCGATGCCTGGTTGGGTCAGGTGGTGGCCAAACACGTCTCCGGGCAGATGAAGGTGGCCCCCGAGCACACCGAAGACAGCGTGCTGAAGTTGATGGGTAAGCCCGGCACAGGCTCGCTGCTGCGTTTCAAAGCGGATTTTGAACGACACACCAAACAGGCCGGCAAGGAACAGTATCTCACCTATTACCTGATCGCCGCGCATCCAGGCTGCACCCCGCGCGATATGCACCTGATGCAGCGCTTTACCCGCACCGAATTGCATCTCACCCCAGAGCAGGTGCAGGTATTCACCCCCACGCCGTCCACCTATTCCAGCCTGATGTACTACACCGAGAAGGATCCCTTTACGGGTGAGGAACTGTATGTGGAGAAGGGGCTGAAGGGTAAGGAAGCGCAGAAAGAGATTGTCACCGGCAAGGGAGCTGAGTTCCGCAAACCCAACAAGAACAAGCCGTTCGCGGCCCGGCAGGCCGGCCGGAATAAGAAGCGATAAGGGGATTCACCCGTTTGGTTGAAAAAGTAGAAGGCAAATATTGTCAGGGGAGGTTCATGAACCTCCCCTGACTGTTGCAATTGGGTTTTTAGTAAGGGCGGATACCATCCGCCCGCCGGAATTTACCACCCCGGCGCTGCGCACCGCGCCTCCGAGGAGGGAAATAAAAAACGGCTCGGGGAGAAAAGGGCATTTGTTTGGTAGGGGCGAATAACATGCGCCCGCCGGAACCATTGAGAAGGTAAATTTTCCACTGAAACAAGTTTACGTTCTGTCTGTAGCGGCGCACAGCGTCCGCCGGTTTTTACCACCGTGGCACAAAGTGCCATGCGCTGCGCGCCGCGCCCACA
>DAISXR010000055.1:3668-14764 GCA_036825755.1 Anaerolineaceae bacterium | reverse complement strand
CGCCGGTTTTTACCACCGTGGCACAAAGTGCCATGCGCTGCGCGCCGCGCCCACAGGGCGTCCCTCCAAGGAGGGGAATAAAAACAGCCGGGCAAAATCGTGTCTGAGATTTTGGTAGGGGCGAATCATGATTCGCCCCGCGATCACCGTCAACGAATTTGCCAACCTGCGGTTAGCATAAAACGAATAAACGAATAAAGACGGTGCAGTGTATTTCTCTCGTTTGGACGAGAACCAACCTCCAGCATTAACAGGACACGAGACGCTCGATCATTCTGGTGTTGATGAAATATTTCCGGTCACAAAAAACCATTAATAAAGGAATGAGTGAAATCTGTAACAATATTGTAGGGGCGGTTCATGAACCGCCCCAAAGAATATTTATACCTGTACAGACCAAAAAGCTGAAAAGAGAACCGGTCAAGTAATTAGCTGGATACAAAAACGATTTGCGAAAAGATTGACCTTTCTATTCGATGATTCGTTTTCGTCGGCAGGCAGAATACCTACCGACAATTCGTTGACGGTTTTACTGGGCGGTTCATGATTCGCCCCATGCCTTTACTCCAATACCACCGGCTGCGATACCAGCGCCTGCAGCAGCTTGACCGAATTTTCCACATCCTGCATATCCACCATCTCGGACGGTGAATGGATATAGCGCGTGACAATCGAAATGCACCCGGCCAGCGAGCCGGTTTTCGATTTGTACATGGCGCCGGCATCGGTTCCGCCGCCGGTCATCACTTCCATCTGGTATGGAATCTGACTTTTCTCGGCGGTCTGCACCATCCAGCGCACGATCTTCGGGTGTGAGATCACCTCGGCATCCATCACCTTGATGGCGGGGCCCTTGCCCAACCCCATGTTCAAACCGGGTACCCCGGGTACATCGCCGGCAGTACAAACATCCACCGCCAGAGCAATCTCGGGTTCCACGCCAAACGCCGATGTCCCCGCGCCGATCAGGCCGATCTCTTCCATGACGGTAAAGACGAAGTACAGCTCGTTGCCGTTAGGCTGCAGGTTCTTGAGCGCCTCTATCATGATGGCGCAGGCCACCCGGTCATCCAGTGCTTTGGAGAGAATACGTCCGTTGCCCAGGTCTTTGAAAGGCCGGTCGAAAACCGCCATGTCACCCACCCGCACCGGGCAGTCCGCGGCCTGGTCGACACCCACATCGATGAACAACTTCTCAAATTCCGGGTATTCCTTCGACATCTTGTTTTCAGTGTAGATCACGCCTTCCACACCGTTCAGAAACCGCACCCGGCTGCCGATACAGGTGAGGGTTCGCAGGCCGCCCACGCGTGAGAAACGCAGAAAGCCCTTATCTTCCACCTTGGTCACGATCACCCCAATTTCATCCATATGCCCGGCGATCATGATGCGTTTTCCGTTGGCGCCTTTGGTGCCCTTGCGGACAATCAGGTTGCCCAGCGCGTCGCTGCGGATTTCATCTGCATACGGCTCGCACTCTTTGGTGATCAACTCTCGAATACGGTCTTCATACCCTGATGGGCCGTCGGCTTCAGTCAATTTCCTGATCAAGTCTTTCATATCTGGCTCCTGGTATTGGGTTGGGATTGTGCTGCGAGGTCCGGAAAACCCGGCAGAAAGGAGATCGCTGCCCGGGGCTGGACAACGCTCATTATACCTCTGACGGAGGCAGGGTTTTCAGCCAGGGGATTGAACGGGCTGAAGAATCAGGGGCGAGAGGGCGTCCAGGTACGAAAGCGCGAGTTCATGTGCTCGGCAAACGCCATACTGGCTCGATCCGCGATCGACTGCATGGTTTGCAGCGACTGATCCATGCGGGTATGCAGTTTCTCCATGGTGACCGGAAGATCAAACGAGATGCGTGGTGTAATGTTGACCGAGCCCGGCAGCACAAGCTGCTGCATGTTCTGGATAAATTCGGCCAGTTTCTGGCGGTCCTGAAGTTTTTTCCGCAGCAAAGTTAATGGGTTTCGGAAGAAATTTCGCCCCACCACGTTGCTGACCATCGAGATGACCAGTTGTGTATCGGGTACTTTACGCAAAAACAATTCGATACTGCGCGACCATTCTGCAAAATTGGCCTGCAGCCCGTCATGTATGCAGGGATCCGGATCCATATGCCCGCTGGGGAAAATCAGCAGCGAGCCGCCGTTTTTGAGATGGCTGATGGATTCGCGGATGACACCCATACGGTCGATGGTGTCACGCGGGGTGAAAATCATACGCTGCGAGGTAGCCGGCATGTGCATGAGATAGGGGATGTTGCTGGCTACAATTCGAAAATCGGGTCGGTGGATTTGTGACGCAATGATCAGCGAATCGACCGAGCCGGGGTGGTTGGAGACCACCAGCATCGGTCCTTCATCGGGAATGTGCTGGTTGCCGGTGGTAAGCACGTTCTTTACCAGGCGCGGCAGGATCCAGCTCGCTGCAGCATCCAGTCCCTGGTTGGCAACCATCTGATCGAAACGCATGCTCACCCTGGCAAAAACTTCAGCCGGGAGCCAGAAAAACGGCCAGAAATGGCGTCTGAGCCAGCCTTCACGCGGCAGGCCAAAAGCACCGAAAATTTCACTCAGCAGAAGATTGCGTAAAGTGATGATCTGTGCAGTATCTGCTGTCATAACAATTTCTATCCTCCTTCATACTCAATATTAAGATTGTAACAAACAGCCGGCAGTTTGAGCAGAGTGGCAGGGCAGCGGGCAGGTTGATCGTCAGTTTTCTGTACACGCCTGCGAGTGATCGTCCATCGAGAGTTGTTCTGATGTAAAATTGGGTAGCCAGACTGTGTACATCAACTAAATATCCTCTGTGGAGCAAACAACGTGGGCCCTTATTCGCACTTTGTGATTGCCTCTAAACTGGAAACATCTCTTCACCCTGACCGTGTAGATGATTACTATTGGGGGGCGGTAGCGCCGGATATCCGCTATCTGGCGCAAATGAAGCGCAGCCATACTCATCTTGAAAAAGGGCAGTTCATGGAACTGGATGCGCTTTATCCCAACCTGCGATCCTTTTTACTGGGGTTTCAGGTACATTGCCTGACTGATGAGGTGGATTTTTATCCGTTGATACAGCAGGCCTTTCCGCTGCGTCAGTTAAAGAATTTTTCTTCTCATGATCTTTCCAGACAGCAGATGACCATCCTGGTGGAACTTTATTATTTGCAGAGCATGACCACCCCATGTATCCTGTCGGGGCGGCACAATGAAATCTTAACCGAACTGGGCATTCAACCGGAACAGACCCGCGAGTATCACCGGGCGGCGCAGGAGTATATCAACTCAAAATCTCCCGACCAACTGGTGATGTTTTTACGTAAACTCGGCATGGTAGATGATACGCGGGTGAGCAAATACTTGCAGGCGTACAGCTCCCTGCGCAAGCACCCGTTGATGAGAGCCTTGCTGATGATGAGCATCCGTAATGCGGGTCTGGATCAGGTGGTAACGAGTTATGTACAGAGAAATCTGACGGGTTTGTAAACAAAACGACCGGCTTGTAGCGTCGGCCGTTGATTCTCACCACGATACCAATAGTTCTGACCTATCCTTCAGCCAGCTTCAACACCGTTTGCAGCAGTACATTGGCGCCATTCATACAATCGCTGTCTGTGGTGCGCTCAAACGGTGAATGGCTGATCCCATCCTGCGAAGGAACAAAAATCATCCCGCATGGGCAAACCACCGCCATGTTCTGCGCATCATGCCCGGCGCCAGATGGCATCTCAACCGCTGAAAGGCCAAGCTGGCGGGTGCTTGCGCTGATCGCCGAGCGGAAGCGCTCATCCATCAGAGCCGGCTCATGCCGCAGTGTTCTCTCCACCTGCACACCCAGGCCATATTCCTCTGCCAGGGTTTTTGCCAGTTGGATCAAATTCGCCTCCAGCTCATCCAGTTGGGCGCGGTCTATGCTGCGATAATCCACGCTGAACTCCGCCTGGGCCGGGATGATGTTTACCCCGCCCGGCAAAAACCGCATCTTGCCCACCGTCACCACACAGCCGGGGTATTTCTCCAGTACCATTTTATGCGCGGTCAGATTGTACGCGCTGGCGCCCAGACCGGCGTCCTGGCGATGCATCATGCCGGTGGTGCCGGCGTGGTTGGCTTTGCCGGTGTAAATCACACGCAGGGCGCACATGCCCACAATGCCGCTCACCACGCCAATCTGTATCTGCTCGCGGTGCAGCCTGGCGCCCTGCTCAATATGCAGTTCAAGATACCCGTACAGCGAGCGCGGATCGCGTTTTGCATCGATAAAGGTTTCAGGATCCAACCCGCCCTTTTGAAAAGCTGCCAATATGAGATCTTTGCTTACTGTGCCCTGTTCCAGCAATACGGGATGGTATTCACCGATCAACGCTTTGCTGCCCAGCATGCCTACCAGCGTACCTTCTTCATCGGTGAAACTGACCACCTCCACGTTGAAAGGCAGGCTTAGCGAGGCATCCTTGAGGGTGTGCAGCACTTCCAGCGCGCTCATCACACCCAGGGCGCCGTCAAACCGTCCGCCGTCATAGACCGAATCCAGATGCGAGCCCATCAGCAAAACCGGAGCGTTTTCACCCGCGCAATTCAGCTGGATGGAGTGGTTGCCGGCGGCATCCACGTGTGCCGTCAGACCCATCCCGGCGGCATACTGTTGGAACCACGCCAGCGTCTGTAAATGGGCATCGCTGAAACTGGGACGGTCCACACCGCCGTTCGGCGTGGCGCCAAAATGGCTTAGGGTGGCAAAATCCTCCAGAAATCGTTTCTCATTAATCCGCAGTGTTTTCATTAATCCCTCATTTTTTCGATCCCGGCGCGCACACTGCTCAACGTTTGTGAAGCAGCCTGCCGGGCAAACAGAATATCAAAACCGAACGAGTACGCGGCAGCCCGCCGTCCTTTGGCCAGCGCCTGTTCGGAGACATCATACATGTGGTAGGCCACCGGCATGCCCGCTTTTTCGGCCTGATCAAAAATCTTTTCCAGCGCATTATTGAAAGCCGGGCTGTCATATTGATTGCCTACTCCCAACGAGAAGGATAAATCTGCCGGACCAATCAGCACGGCATCCAGATCGGGTACCTGCATGATCTCCTGCATGTGCTGCATGCCTTCCACGCTTTCAATTTGCATCCACACCACGGTGCGTTCATTGATGCCCTCCATATACTCGTCGATATCCAGCATGAAATTGGAGGCGATTTTTGGGAAGTAACCCCGTTCTCCAACCGGCGGGTATTTGCACTGTGCCACCAGTTTTCGAGCCAGATCAGCCGAGGTGACGTTGGGGAACAGAATCCCTTCCGCGCCGGCATCCAGTGCCCATTTTGACCAGTTTGGCTCATGCCAGGGTACCCGGACGATGGGGCAGGTTGGCGTGTCGGCGAACATCAGCAGCATGGTTTGCAGATCATGCTGATTGATCACACTGTGTTCCATATCCAGCAAGAGAAAATCAAAGCCAAGCTGGGTGAACATGCGGGTGACCGCCGGGTCGGTGATGCTCAACCAGGTGCCAATCACCTTTTCTCCGCGGGCGATCTTCGCCTTCAACTCAGTACCTTTTAAACCGGTCATACAGTCTCCTTTTTGGCAGCTCTGAAAAGGCTGCCGTGCACATAGGGTCAATGATGTAACAGAGTCTGCTCACGTGGGTGGATCTTCCTGCACGGCAAAATGGAACAGCCTCACCGGAAGCCCGCCATTAATTCGTAAGTATAATAGTTTTTATGACCGCGAAGGAACATTGCCGCAGGGCAGTGATCACCCCCACGGGCGGGAATAACCTGTGAAACATACCGCAAAGAGACTTAAGGCAGGCTGGGTGCTGTTTTTGTTGACGGCATTGGTCACGTTTGCCTGTAACCTGCCCAATTTAAGCCGGGTCACTCCTACCCCAAACACCGGTCTGTCCACGCTGCCGCTGGAAGCCACGCCGGATGTGCAGGTTACACCTACCCCTGAGACCCAGGAGACGCCTGTCATCGATGAAGCCCTGCCGATGATCCCCACCCAAGCGTATGCGCAGTACGATATGATGCCTTATACCGTGCAGGCCGGTGATACTTTGCCGGCTCTAGCAGCTCGTTTTCGTACCAATGTGGGTAATATCCTGGCTGATAATTCCATCCTGCTGCCGCCCGGGCAATCCACCACTTTGGAACCCGGCCTGGAATTGACCATCCGCCTGAATGAAGATCCGTTTTGGGACGCGGGGGTGGTGATTCTGCCCAATTCATTGTTCATCAATGGGCCCTCAACCACGGATTTTGATGTGCAAACGTATCTGGATTCCACCGACGGCTGGTTGCGCGATTATGCAGACCGGTCCGGCGAACAGCCGGTGAGCGGGGCTGAGCTTGTGAACAATGTGGCTGCCAACTATTCCATAAATTCCCGCCTGCTGCTGGCTCTGCTGGAGTACCGTTTGAATGCCCTCACCGGCACCCAGACCCCCAACAGTTTTTCACTGGGGAACTACGATCCGGGCCGGCAGACATTGGGGCGTCAGCTTTCATGGGCTGCCAATGTGCTGAACAACGCCTATTACGGCTGGCGGCAGGGCGTGTTTATTCAGTACACCAGCTTAAGCGGGTTCACGGTCAATCCCAGCCCGTGGCAAAACGCTGCCACGGTGGCTATCCAATCTTACTTTTCGCGCTTTCAATCCGCCACGGTCTATGAAGAGGCTATCACCAACGGCGGCTTCCTGCAAACCTATGAGAACCTGTTTGGCCCGGTGAGCTGGGATTCGGCAGTGGAATGGTCGCTCATACCGGCCGATCTGCGGCAGCCGTATCTTCGATTACCGTTTCTCTCCGGTTTGCGCTGGGCGTACACTGCCGGTCCGCATTCCGGCTGGGGAACGGGCTATCCGTGGGCTGCCATCGATTTTGCACCGCCTGCCGAGACTGCCGGATGCACACCCTCGCAACACTGGGCGGTTGCGGTGGCAGATGGATTAATCATCCGCTCGGAAGACGGTCTGGTGCTGCAGGATCTGGACGGGGACGGCAACGGCCGAACCGGGTGGGTGATCCTGTATCTGCATGTGTTCCCGGATGGCGCCCCTGCAGTGGGTGACTGGCTTTCAATTGGCGACCGGCTGGGCCACCCTTCCTGTACCGGCGGCACCTCCACCGGGCGCAACCTGCACATCGCCCGGCTGTATAACGGCGAGTGGATCTCAGCAGACGGCGTGATCCCGCTAAATCTGGATGGCTGGCAGGTGCAGGAGGGCATCATGGAGTACAAAGGCGCTCTCTCCAGAGACGATCAAACCATTTACCCCAGCAATCTGGGTGTGTGGTCCAGCCAGCTCACCGCAGATCCATAAACGGCTCACGGCGCAGACCTTCAGTTTACACGTGTTATAATGGGTTGACTCTTCTATCTGGACGGGCAATTTATTTTATGGCTTCTTTTGAATCCCTTTCTGTGGTCATTCCAGTTTTCAACGAGCAGGAAAACATCCCGCTGCTGTATCGGGCGGTTTGTGAGGCATTATCTCCGCATTCATACATCTGGGAAATTGTGTTTGTGGATGACGGCAGCAAAGATGACAGCCTGATTGAGATGGAGCGTATCGCCGCGCAGGATCCGGAACACGTCAGGGTGATCGAGTTGCGCCGCAATTTCGGTCAGACCGCCGCAATCGCGGCCGGTTTTGATTACGCGACCGGCGATATTGTCATCCCGATGGATGCCGATCTTCAAAACGACCCGGCCGATATACCCATGCTGCTCGAAAAGCTGGATGAAGGCTATGATGTGGTCAGCGGCTGGCGCAAAAACCGTGAAGATACCTATCTCACCCGCACTTTGCCGTCGCATATGGCCAACTGGCTGATCTCCACCGTAACCGGTGTACCCCTGCATGATTACGGCTGCACTCTCAAAGCTTACCGCCAGGATGTGATCAGTGGTTTCCGATTGTACGGCGAGATGCATCGCTTCATCCCGGTGTACGCCTCATCGGTGGGCGCGCGTATCACCGAGGTGGTGGTGCATCACCATCCGCGCCGGTTTGGCAAGGCAAAATACGGGCTGGAGCGAACCCTCAAAGTGGTTCTGGATCTCTTCACGGTTAAATTTCTCAGCTCGTATGCCAGCAAACCCATTTACCTGTTCGGCGGATCGGGAATGTTCTTTATCCTGATCAGCGGTTTAGTGCTGCTGTTTTTACTCATCCGCCGTCTGGCAGTCAACATTTCGCCGTTTGATTCACCGCTGTTTTTCGCCAGCTTGATGTTTATGATTTTCGGCTTCCAATCCATTCTGATGGGGCTGATTGCTGAACTGCTGATGCGAACCTATCATGAATCACAGGGCAAGCCTACCTACCAGGTGAAACGGGTGGTCAACGACCGCGAACCCCTCAGAAAACAACTGGAACACGTCTAAACGCGGATAATCATCCATGCGTATCCTTGTAGTCATCCATGAATACCCTCCCATCGGGGGCGGTGGCGGAAAGGTCGCCCAGGTGATCTGCGAGGGGCTGGCAAAGCGCGGGCATGAGCTTCAGGTTATCACCTCGCATTTTGATGACCTTCCCTATCTGGAAGAAAAACCAAATCTGACCATCCGACGCATCGATTCGCAGCGTAAACACACCTTCCAGGCGGGTCTGGATACCATGTTCAGCTATATGGTGAATGGAGCCGTTCAGGGAACAAGACTGGCTCGAGAATGGAAGCCGGATCTCATCCATGTCCATTTTGCTGTTCCAAACGGGGCCGCAGCCTGGTGGATCAGCCGCCGTACGCGAATCCCATATGTGCTGACAACCCATTTGGGCGATGTGCCGGGCGGTTCACCGCATAAGACCGCGCAGTGGTTCAGATGGATCAGACCATTTACCCCGCCCATCTGGAAAAATGCCGCTCGTATTGCCGCGGTAAGCGGTTTTACCCGTGATTTGGCGTTGAAACATTATCCGGTCGCGATTGACGTGATACCCAACGGCGTAGATCTGCAGACGGTTAAACCAACCAGCCTGGAACCGCACGAGGTGCCGGAGATCGTGTTCGCCGGTCGATTTGTTGACCAGAAGAACCCGCTGCAAATCATCCGCACCCTGGCCCGCCTCACTGATCTGCCGTGGCATTGTACACTGGTGGGAGACGGAGCCCTGCGGCCTGATATGGAAGCTGAGATACAGCAGCATCAGTTGCAGGAGCGGTTTACCTTTTCAGGCTGGATTCCCCCCGAACAGGTGTTGAAGCAGTATGAGCGCAGCGATATCATGTTTATGCCTTCCCGTACCGAAGGATTGCCGGTGGTGGGTGTGGAAGCCATGTCCATGGGGCTCGCCTTGGTTCTGGGAAAGGCTGGCGGCAATCTCGATCTGGTGGAACAGGGCGTCAACGGCTATCTGGTCGATTCGGATTATACGGATGGGTTTGAGAAGGCGCTGCGTTCACTCCTGTCGGACCGCGAACACCTGCGTAGTGCACGGGTGCAAAGCCGCGCATTCGCTGCCCGGTTTGACCTCAAGCGTGTGGTGCAGGATTACGAAAAGCTTTTCACCGAAGCCATTTCACAGTAATAACCGGGCTTGCTCACTGCAAAGCCTGGCTGCGAATTCATTTTCCAATAAAGGCAGGGATTTTTCGATGGGTGATACCAAAAAATTATTCCGTACGCTTGCTTTCGCCAATTTTTTCCTTTATTTAGGTTTTAACGTCTGGCAGGCTGTTTTCAACAACTTTGCTGTTGAAGAACTGCACACCCAGGCGGATCAGATTGGCATGATCCAATCGGTGCGCGAGCTACCCGGCTTGCTGGGATTTGTGCTGGCATTTTTAACCCTGTACCTCTCTGAAATGCGCGTGATGGGCATAAGCGTGCTGCTGCTGGGCGTGGGGATTGTGATGACCGGCGTCTCCAGCACCATTCCGTTGCTGCTGGTAAGCACGCTGGTCATGTCGACCGGTTTTCACTTCTTTTATCCATGCAGCAGCAGTCTGTTGTTGATGGGCACCAGCAAGGAAGAAGCGCCAAAAGCGATGGGCAAGCTGAGCGGACTTTCATCGCTGGCCTCGGTGCTGGGCACCGTGATGATCTGGCTGTTTGTGCAGGGCTCTGATTTGGGACCCATTCACATCCAGGCCTGGGGCTATCGCACCACTTTTCTGGTGATCGGCGGCGTGGTGACCGTGGGCAGCCTGTTTGTGATGATGAATGGCCGCCGTTACAACATGAAGCGCGAGAAACGCAAGGTCGTCTTCCGCGCCAAATACTGGCTGTATTACGTACTCACTTTTTTATTGGGCAGCCGGCGGCACATTTTTTACACCTTTGCCATTTTCCTGCTGGTGGAGGTATACGGCATCAGCGTGCGTGAGAGCGCGGTGCTGTTTTTGATCAACAGTATTGTCAGTACGTTTGCTTTGCCGCAGTTGGGCAAGCTGGTGGCCAAATTTGGCGAGCGTAAGGTGCTCACCTGGAATTTTGTGGGCCTGATGCTGGTCTTTTTAGGATATGCCTACATCCCCAATTTGAGTATTCTGTATGGGCTGTTCATCCTGGATAATGTTTTCATGGGTTTCAGCCTGGCGCTGGAATCGTACTTCCAGAAGATTGTGGTTTCGCCGGATGAGATTACGGGCAATGTGAGCATAGGTCAGACCATCAACCACATCTCGGCGCTGATTGTACCGGTGGTGGGTGGTATCCTGTGGGAGCAAATCGCGCCGTCGGCCACCTTCCTGTTCGGCGTGGCCATCGCGGTGATCTGCCTGGTGCTGGTGCAGTTCATCCCAAAAAAGCAGGTGCTCGAGGAGCCGTTGCCCGTCCCGGCGCAGTAAAAAAATGACCCCACCCCTTTTTCCCCGCCCCTTCAGGGGCGGGGAGATATATGATGATGGGCGGATTTGCCGTTTTGCAGCAAATCCGCCCATCATTTAAAAAATCCCCCTTCCCAATTTGGGAAGGGGTAGGGGGGATGGGTTTACTTTTCTCTTGTTATCCGCACACCTGCTCGATGACGCGCAGGTAATTGCCGAAGCGGCGGAAGGATAGCTCCTTCTCGCCGCTTGCTCTTGTTATCCGCACACCTGCTCGATGACGCGCAGGTAATTGCCGAAGCGGCGG
>DAISXR010000055.1:0-3568 GCA_036825755.1 Anaerolineaceae bacterium | reverse complement strand
CTCTTGTTATCCGCACACCTGCTCGATGACGCGCAGGTAATTGCCGAAGCGGCGGAAAGATACCTTCTTCTCGCCGCTTGCTCTTGTTACCCGCAGACTTGCTCGATGACTCTCAGGTAGTTGCCGCCCATGATCTTCGCCACTTCATCGGCCTTGAAACCTTGCTCCAACAACCCGGCAGTCAGATTGGGGATGTCCGAGATATCGTGCAGACCGTTCAGATAGCCGCCGTAGCCGTCGAAATCGGAGCCGATACCCACATGCTCCACGCCGATGCGTTTGGCGATATAAGCCACATGTTTGATCACATCGTCGATCGAGGCATTGTTGCGATCATCGAAATCTTTGATGGTGTCGTTGATAAACGGGGGCACAAACGTGACACACGCCACGCCGCCGTTTTTCGCCAGTGCATCCAACTGCTCATCGCTCAGGTTGCGCTCATGATTGGTCAGACTCATCGCGCCGCAGTGTGAATCGACAATCGGCTGTTCGCTGAACTCAAAGATATCCCGAATACCGGCCGGGGCTAAATGGGCCACATCTAGAATTACGCCCAGGCGGTTGGCTTCTTTCACCAGCTCCACGCCGAACTCGGTTAGCCCGCCGCCGGTGCGTTTCTCACCCAGACCGTCAGCGGCCTGATTGCGCCAGTTCCACGTGAGACCCACCTGACGCAGACCCAGTTTGTACAACATTCGCAGGGTGGAGGTTTCACCTTCCAGGGCCTCAGCGCCTTCGATGCTGAGGAAACCGCTGGTCTTGCCGGTTTTTTTGACGGCACGGATCTCGGCAGCGCTCTTCACGAATACGAAATCGCTGCTCAGTTCAGCCTGTTGATACAGATAATCGATCAGGCGCAGGGCCTGATTGGTGGCATCAGCGGGCAGATACTCTTTTTCCACAAAGCAGGCAAACACCTGTGTGGTGGCTCCGCCGGCCAGCATGCGCGGTAGATCGATGTGGCTGACCAGACCGGTGTACTTGGGGTCTTCCGGTTGTTTGAAGCCGTGAATGAAATCCAGATAGCCGCGCTGGATACCCAGCAGCGTGTCACAGTGCCCGTCGATGGTGATCAGTTGGCGGTGCAGGTCGAGTGCTTCTTGTGATAATTGCTTGCTCATATAGATTCCTCTCCGCAAAGATTAAGGTTACTCCACCCGGCGCATCTTCTTGAAGCGCGCGGAGTGAAGCGGATTTTCAGCCAGTTCGATTTTGGCCGGGATTTTATAGGGTGCCGCGATATCTTTCAATGAGGCGCGGATGCGTTTGCGCAATTCCACGGGATCTTCCGGGTGAGCCAGGGTGACACGCGCCACCACCATCTGCCCGGTGATCGGGTTGGGCTCGCCGCGCACGCTGGCATCCAGTATGTTATCCAGCTCCATCAGCAGGCTTTCCACCTCGGCCGGGTAGACCTTCTCGCCGCCGATGTTGATCATCTCCGAGCGACGCCCGAGAATTTTGAGGTACTCGCCGTCCACCTCCACCTCGTCGCCGGTGTTGAACCAGCCTTCCTCGTCAAACGGGTTGGGCGCGTTCAGATAGCCCAGCATAGCCGATTCAGCTTTGATCCACAGGATTTTGTCGACAATTTTGGTCTCATACCCCTCGCCGCCCACCTTGACCCACAGTGTGTCATTGGAACGCGACTTGGAGCGTAAAATACCCAGTTCCGAAAGACCGTAGGTCTGCTGGATAGTCACATTGGGGAACACCTGGCTGATGCGTTTGAGCGTGGTTTCGGGCATGGGCTCGGTGCCGTAGGTAATACGCTGCAGCGAGGAAAGATCATAATGACGGTAACCCTCCGAGAGCAGCAGCATATTTAAGAAGGTGGGTGAGGTGGGCAGCAGCTCCACCTTGTGCCTTTCGATGGCCGCGCACACGGCATCCGGGCTGCGGTCTTCGATCGAGATGATGGTGCCGGTGTTGGAGAGCACATACAGCAGGGTGTTGATCCCGCCGATATGATCGAGCAGCAAAAAGGTGATGGTACGCAGCGTGTGCCGCTGCACCGTGAACTTTTCGAGCAGCTTGCTGAAATCATGCAGGGCCGCCTTGGGTTCACCAGTAGAGCCGGACGAAAACAGCACCAGCCCCGGGTGCCCCAGGATTTGCAGGCTGAGGTTGAGCGGATGTTTCACCTGCACCGGATACGTTTCCACCCGCCAGGTATCCTGATCGCTGAAGATAAACGATTTCTGCACCTCAGCCACTTCTTTAAAACGCGGCTTTCGGCTTTCAACCGTATTGGTGAGCGGCACAATGATGCAGGCCTGGTCGATCAGCGCCAGCAGTAGGGCCACCACACGGGGAGAATAATCGCCTTCCAGGGCTGCCACGGTGCCGGGGGGCACCTCTTCCTGTGCCAGCACCTGCTTCCATTCGTGGATCTTTTCGAGCAGCCAGCCGTAACTGAAAGATTCTTCGCGCCAGATCATGGCCTCACACTCTTTTGCGCCATCAAAACGTTTGAACAACCATTCCAGCATCAGGCACCTCCCAGGTAGATGGTCTGCCCGGTGATATACCCACTGTCCGGGTGCAGTAAAAAGTCGATTACATTAAGCACATCGTCAAATGTGCCGGCCCGTTTGATGGCCAACCGGTCGATCAGATGGGCAATTTTTTCGGGCGGCACCGCGCGGATCAAATCGGTGTCGATGGGGGTAGGCCCAATGGTGTTAACCGTAATGCCTGCCGCCCCGATCTCGCGCGCCAGGATGCGGGTGAGCTTTTCCACGGCGGCTTTGGAGGCCGCGTACACAGCGTCACCTTCCAGATCAAAGGGCACTGCCACCGTGCTGAAGTTGACGATGCGGCCCTGTTTTTGTTTCATCATCAGTTTGGCGGCCTCGCGGCACACCAGAAATGTGCCCAGGAAGTTGGTGTTCATCACCGTCTGGGCGCTGCCAGCCGGGGTGAGCAGTACATGGTTCATGCTGGCGATGCCGGCGTTGTTGAGCGCGGCATCCAGGCAGCCGTACTGCTTGCGGACGTGGCGGAACAGGGCCGTCACCTGGGCTTCGTCGCTCACATCAGCCAGCACATGCTCGTAGCCGACGGCCTGCCAGTCCGGCTCGCGCCGGCTGCAGCCAATCACCTGCCAGCCGCGCGAGGCAAAGGTTTGAGCCAGGTACTTGCCAATCCCTTTGCGGGTACCGGTGATCAGGATAACTTTTTGGTTAGGTTGATCGGTCATGGGGATTCCAGTCCGCGATCTGTGATCAGGAAGGTTAGTGTGTTTGTTCGGCCAGCAGTTCGGCGATGAAATCCGTCAGGGCAGCGAGGTTGCGGAATGGGCTGCGTTCTTGCGACATGGCGCGGTCGCTCATGAGAGAGACTTCGGATGAAAAGGCATCGTTGATGCGTTCTTCCAGCGCCACCAGGTAGCTGACCAACCCCAGCGAGTCAGTCACCGCGCGAGAGCCCAGCAGTTTCACCGATTCCAGGTCCTGCACGGGTGTTTCCACCGGCAGACCTTCATCCAACAGGGTCTGGATGGCGAGGTTGATGATTTGCTGGGTTCCGGGGTCGTCTGGCATGGTGGTTTCTCCTGAAAGAT
>DAISXR010000054.1:0-22692 GCA_036825755.1 Anaerolineaceae bacterium | reverse complement strand
CCGCGCCCGACAAAGGGACCTGTATGCGGACCATTCATCCGCCGTGCCAGCCATATGATCAGCAAAATAATACCCACCAGGATTGCCACGCCGATCAACAGGCCAAGAATCATCCCCAGCCCTCCGAACCCGTACATACCCCATCCGTGCATATCGTATACCTCCGAAAAATGCGATTTGAGGAATATTGTTTATTCTTCCGTTATCTTATCCCGGTCTGATTAAGCGTTGGTGAAGAAGATTTGAATTTCCTGTGAAGATGTTCCCAACGTGACACTATCAGATACCACGATTTTCTCAAAAATCGATATTTAATGCCTGTAGATTGCAACCATGGAGTAGATTTGACTATGAAATTCTATGTTGACCGTATCCGAAAATATCACCTACCCGATGGAACTGCGCGGTTTGAAAGGTGAAAAAGCTCGCAATCGCGCCCGTGAACTGGCGACACAGGTGGCGCTGCCTGAAACGGTACTCAACCGGTTCCCAAACATGCTTTCGGGCGGGGAGCAGCAGCGGGTAGGTATCGCGCGAGCGATGTCGATGGATACACGTCTGCTTCTGGCAGATGAGCCAACCGGTAACCTGGATGAGGAAAACAGTCAGAATATTATTGAAATTTTGGTTGAGCTTGCTCATACATATGGGTATTGTGTGATCATCGCCACCCATGATCTGAGTATCCTGCCCAAAATGGATGTGGTGTTTCGGATGAACCACGGTATCCTTACCCGTCAGGGGGTGTAATACTTATTTGTGCCCCGGAAAATCCAGCCACGGGATAGACAATCAATACTCATGTGCGCGTCACAGATGAGCTGGAGCTGTTGCAATAATCGCAGAGTTTGTTATGTGTCGCACAACTTCTTGAGGAAATCAGGAACATGGGTATTGAAGATGTAAACCATAGTCTCCACCGGTACCACCATTCCA
This sequence comes from Anaerolineaceae bacterium, assembly GCA_036825755.1. Taxonomy (GTDB): domain Bacteria; phylum Chloroflexota; class Anaerolineae; order Anaerolineales; family Anaerolineaceae; genus JAJFTV01. The sequence continues at coordinate 21,756 of DAISXR010000054.1, read as the reverse complement.
TCCCGACCCCATTTCGTTGTCAGGGAAGCCAGCGCCTTGATCGCGTAATCTAGTTCCACCAGTTCAGAAGCCGTCCATTGGTGATTCTTTCGTTTCGTCACATTGGCTTTGACGGCATTATATCCTCCGCGATAACCATATTCCAGGATGGAATTGTTGTCATTTTCCCAGTAAATTTTGGTAAATAACAGTTTATGGTCAAGGAGATTCTGGAACATCAAACGATGGCCCTGATCCCAGGTTTTGGTATTACCGATCTGATAGAGAGTGTTGTTCATCATGTAATCCCACAGCCATTGGGGGACCGCATAAATATCACAAAAATGCGAGTAAAAAGTTGATCTGGGCACTCCGCTGATCTGGCATAGCTCAACTACACTGATATCCCCCAGTCTCTTTGTCTGCACCAATTGTTCGAGGCCCCTGCAGATCAGAAAAAAAGTTTGATCATGTTTTGACAAATGAGTACTCTCCGAAATTGATAACCAGTTTGACGGATGTTAATATTGCTTAATGAAAAATGTACATTAACGGAAAAGTGTTCAGATTATAACCGAAATCTTGAACAAAAATGCAAAGCTGTTCATTGCTTTCGGTTCTCAGAAAAAATACAATATAACCGAATTTGCAAGAAAAACAAATCCCCACCTAACATCCGATTTATTTACCCCAAGAGATATTTCAATTTAACAGGAGGAGTCGTATGAGTAGCAAAGTGTCAAGAAGGAAATTCCTTAAAGGCGCCGCCATCAGTTCTGCCAGTCTGGGCATCATCAGTGTAGCCGCATGCAGCCCCCGGGTTGTCGATGAAACTGCAGGCCAAACTGGAGCTGAGGCTACTGCTGAAGCCGTTCAGTCAGGCGCCATTCCCTCATCCCTTACCGCAGCTGAATTCAAGGATTCGAAGGTTGAACTTGAACCCATCACCAGCTTTGGCGGTGAGGTTACTGCCGATATCATCGTGGTTGGTGCGGGAGCCGCTGGGGTGGTGGCAGCTATCACTGCTGCTGAAGAAGGCAGTTCGGTTGCATTGCTGCAAAAACAAAATGCAGTCGTTTCACAGGGTAACTGCGGTTCAGGCCTTATCGTCGATCAAAGCGATCCGGAAGGCTTGCTGCGCTATATCCATCACACCAACAGTCTGAATAACTGGCGTTCTGATCCGGAATTGCTGAAGGCTTATGTGATGAATTCCGGTGAAGCTGTCAATTGGGTGTACGACCGGGCTCGTTTGAACGGAACCTCCGCCGATAAACCGAATGACAAGGGACTGTTCATATACCTGGATACCAGTCAGGATTTCACCGGTGAGTGGAGTGATGGACGGTATTGTCGATTTGATTACGGTGCTGCGAAAACCCATATGTATGCCCCATGGATGGGTCCCAAACCTAATAACATTGGCACCTACCTGCAATATGTGTTGGATGAGGCCGTGGCTGAGTTTGGCGGTAAGTTGAAAGTCTATTATGAGACCCCTGGCGTTCAACTGGTCACTGAAAACGGTAAGGTAGTTGGGGCAGTTGGAAAATTGACCGATGGCAGCTATGTGAAATTCAATGCCAACAAGGCAGTGATCCTTGCGACCGGTGATTATCAGAATAATCAATCCATGATCAACCGCTGGTGCCCCGATGTGGCCGATTTTGACCGCAAGCAGTTTGATAAAACCGGTGACGGACATCTGATGGCCGTGACTGCCGGTGCCGTGATGGAAAACCTGGGCCAGACCAAGATGCTGCATGACTTTGACGCCGGTTTGATGTACGAAGAGCCATTCCTGTACGTCAATATGCAGGGACAGCGCTTCTGCAATGAGTTTATCGGTTTTGTTTACATGAACGATATCATGCTGCACCAGGGTATCTACAAAGGTGGGGCGAACTACACTTATCCGGAGAAGGGCTCAAAAGGCTGGTATTGTCAGATTTATGACAGTGATTATATGGATCATGAAGCGGTCAGCGGCCTTGTCCCGCCCACAGTCATGGAAAAGTACATGCCCGCTATTACAGATGAGGAATATGCTGCATCCCATGACGGCGCCAAGCGCACTGGTGTTTTCACTTATCTGATCGATACATGGCGAGCTGATACTCTCGATGAACTCGCTGACAAGCTGGGCATCGAAGATAAGGCCGCATTCCTGGCATCTGTAGAACGGTATAACGAGTTATGTGAAAAAGGCCAGGATGAAGATTTTGGTAAAGACGCTAAATGGATGAACCCCATCAAGACAGCGCCTTTCTATGGTATTCGCCGTCACCTGCGTGTATCAGCCTTATGCTCAGGTGTATATACCAATGCCAATGGCCAGGCTTTGGATACGAACAAAAACCCCATCGAAGGGCTGTACTGTGTAGGTAACCTCGGCGGGCAGTTCTACGGTGGCGCAGACTATCCATTCCATGCGACTGGCTTATCCATCGGCCGCTGTTACACCTTTGGCCGCCTGGCTGGCAAACATGCCAACTCGCTGGCAGGGGGAACCGGAGCCGTTGAGGAAACAGGTGTGGTAGCCAAGTAAGGCCTGTAGAAATTTCGTTTTGTCAGGAAAGGGTGCACACAATGGCACCCTTTCTTTTGTTTGATTGGTTGATTGTGGTGGAGAAGTAATTGTTCAGAAATCACCTGCAGGCGAGGATCTCGTGATGGTATTCAGGGTGACTCACCAGAGTAAAGAGTTAATAAAACTCATATGGAAAATTGATTGACAACGCTCATTCATCGGTTTATACTGTTTTTACTTACCGACCGGTAAGTAAGAAGAGGATTATTATGAATGAGAAAACTCGTAACAGAATATTAATTGTATTATTCCTGGGTGTATTAATGGGGGCCATGGATATTGCGATTGTGGCTCCAGCTCTGCCGTCTATTCAAAAGTATTTTGGCGTGGGCGAACGGATTTTGGCCTGGACCTTTACCATCTACGTGCTGTTCAATTTGATCGGAACCCCGTTGATGGCTAAATTATCTGATAAGTTCGGCAGACGATCAGTTTATATTCTGGATGTGGTCATTTTCGCTACTGGCTCTATCCTGGTAGCGTTATCACCGCAGAAATCATTTACCGTGATGCTGATAGGGCGGGCTTTTCAGGGCTTTGGCGCGGGTGGGATCTTCCCGGTTGCCAGTGCTGTCATCGGCGATACCTTCCCGCCGGAAAAACGCGGCCGTGCTCTGGGGTTGATCGGAGCGGTTTTTGGGCTGGCGTTCCTGGTCGGGCCACTGCTGGGCGGTGTGATCCTGTCTTTTACAACCTGGCAATGGCTATTCCTGATCAATTTGCCGATCGCTCTGTCCGTAATTGTGATGGGATGGCGTTTACTCCCCACCAAAAGTTCGGTTTCGCAGATGCGCTTTGATTGGGCTGGTCTGCTGGTTTTAAGCGTGCTTCTGGCATCCCTGACCTACAGCTTGAATCAAATCGATACAAAGAATTTCTTCTCAAGTCTCGTTTCAGTACGCGTGTTGCCGTTCCTGTTGCTTGGTCTGGTATTGGTATTCATTTTTCCGATCGTGGAACGGAAGGCAGCAGATCCGGTGGTCAATATGAACCTGTTCCGCCGGCGCCAGGTGAGACTATCCAGTCTTCTGTCAGCCGGGGCAGGTTTGGGTGAATCCGGGCTATCTTTTCTGCCGGCTCTGGCAGTTGCGGCCTTACCGGGGGTGATTAACACCCATACATCCAGTTATTTGATCCTGCCCTTGGTGCTGGCTATGTCCATTGGGTCTCCCTTGGTGGGTAATCTGATGGATCGGGTGGGATCCAAAGTGATGGTTTTTTCCGGTACACTTTTACTGGCCGTTGGAATGATGATGTTAAGCACAAACTCTATTTCAGGCACATTATTGGGCTTTATTCTGTCCGGTGTGGTGATCGGCTTTGGGCTTTCTTCGCTGTTGGGCGCTCCCATGCGTTATATTATGCTGAATGAAACATCTGCCGAAGATCGCACGTCTGCGCAGGGGCTTATCTCGCTCTTTACCAGCATCGGCCAGTTGACCAGCAGCGCTCTTATTGGTGCAGTGGCGGCGTCCAGGGGCGGCGGTGTGGCAGGTTATGGCGGTGCTTACCGTTTGGTGGGTATTGTGGCAGTGATTATGATATTTTTGACCCTGGGTTTGAAAAACCGCCAGCAGGAACTGTCTACCGCACAAAGTGACCAGTCGAATTTGGTAACCGAATCCAAATAATGGAGGCCGGGATGGTTGTTGAAGAATCTGGCATGCAAAACACGATTATTGAAAAAGCGAAAACTCTCTTTATCGAACATGGTTATCACGGCCTATCCATGCGAGAGATCGCGGAAGAGGTGGGAGTTTCAAAGCCGGCGTTGTACTATCACTTCAAGGACAAAGAAGAGCTATTTTGCGCGGTGCTCAATAACGGAATAGAAGAAATTGGCGCTGTCATCGATTCGATCAACAACCAACCTGGCACCAGTTCTGATAAGTTATGTCAGTTTATGAAATATGTACTGAATCAGCCCTCGGGATTGCGGGCGGTCATCCATCTGGGAACCCAGGAAGTATCGCAATTGAGCCAGGGGGCCAGACAGGTATTTGCTGAATCCTACCGCCAGCAATTCCTTGGAAAACTGCGGGCCATGATCCAGACCGGCATCGAAAAGGGTGAGTTTCGCGAGATGGATACCGACATTGCCACATGGGGCTTACTGGGTTTGATGTTTCCCTACTTTTATCATAACCAGTTCAGCTTTTCTGCGCTTTCGTCTGATCGGATTGATATGATTATCAGCCTGTATATGAAAGGCATCCAGAAAAGCTAAAAATGGTCATTTTCATAGAGGCGGTTTGGCGGGGATCTCTGAACGAAACTGGTGTGGTATGCGAAAGAGCGAAATACAGGTGAAAAAAGGATGAAAGAGGATATGAAATTATTAGATGGAAAGACGGCCGTCATTACCGGTTCGAGCAGGGGGCTGGGCTTTGCCATTGCTGAGGCCTTTGCGGAGCAGGGAGCAAATGTTGTTCTCGCCGCCCGCACGGAAGAAACGCTTCATTTGGCGGTGACTGAACTGAGAAAAAAGGGCTATAGAGCTGAAGGATTTGTCTGCGATACGGCCAAACTCGATGATGTCGAACACCTGGCGCAGGGAGCCGTAACCGCTTTTGGACGGATTGATATCTGGGTCAACAATGCGGGAATTGGTGCCCCGTATGGAATCACCATGTCTATCTCCCCGGAACGGATTAAAAAGGTAATCGACACCAATATTCTGGGGGTTTATTACGGTTCGCATGCAGCGATGCGGCAGTTTTTGGGGCAGGGTTCTGGAAAGTTGATCAATCTGCTTGGGCGTGGAGATTCGATGCCCGTGCCGTATCAAAATCCGTATGCTTCCAGTAAAGCCTGGGTGCGAAGTTTCACCCGAACGCTTGCTAAAGAATACGCAGGCTCCGGTGTGGAGGTGATGGCGATCAACCCGGGATTGGTCATCACGGAAATGCTCACTCAGGTGGACGCTGTGGATGGGTTTGAGAAAAAAGTGCTGCCCCTGAACACAATCATTCGTTTATGGGGTAATCTGCCCGGGGTACCGGCTCAAAAAGTGGTCTGGATGGCATCCTCAGCTACGGATGGAAAGAATGGGTTGATGGTCAATTTTCTATCCTTCGGTCGCATGGTAGCCGGTGCGGGCAGAGAACTCTGGCGGATCATCACCCGCGGGCCTGTCACCACGCCTACCATACAGGTTCGGGTAGTAGAGTGCCAGGAGACTTGTTAATTCGAAGAACCGCACGAGGATAAAATTCATATCTTCCACATGATCGATCCTGCAATTTCACTGAAAAGGCCATTTTTGCTTAGTTTTACATCTGACATAATGACCAGACCTAAATCATCCGGATTGCTGATTTGGTTCTGGTCATTTTTTTACCTCTACTAGGAATGACCCCATATCAGTTATAACGAGACAGGCATCTTTACAGAGCGGGTATGTCAACCTGGAATGTCGGTATAAGTTGTGTGCTTTCAATTAATTTTACGCCCGTTGGTTATCTACCATCAAAAACGAACACATCGTCGATCTCCAGGCGATAAATCCTGATATACTCAGAAGATCTTCTCCGAATAAGTCAATTGCAGATTCTAATTGAGGTGTAGAGAATGAAGAAAATCATTTCTATTCTTCTGCCTGTGTTAATTTTTGTTTTCCTGTTTCCCTGTGCTCACGCAAAAGGATCCGCTGAGGTTCCTGGTGAGGTGGATACCAATGCATTGGATCAGGTCGTCCTCAGCCAGATGGCAAAACAGGGTCTGCCGGGTGTAGCGTTGGCGGTGATCGAAGATGGAGAAGTGATCTACCAAAAGGGGTACGGTATTGATGGTAACTCGAACCTGATGACACCGCAAACCCAGGTGTTCATCGGGTCGCAGAGCAAATCCTTTACGGCGTTGGCCATCGCTCAACTGGCCGAGCAGGGTAAGCTGGATCTGAATTCACCGGTGCAGGCTTACATCCCCTGGTTCAGAGTGGTGGATGAAGAAGCGTCCAAACAGATCACGATCAATCATCTGCTTCATCACAGCAGCGGGCTTTCGGATGCGGGATACGGGATCGTTTTACCACTCAATACGACACCGGAGGACGCGGTTCGTTCGCTGGCTGTTGCAAAACTCACCGCTCCGATGGGCACGGAATTTCAGTATTTCAATATGGGTTATGGAGTACTTTCCTATTTAGTGGAGCTGCAAAGCGGGCAAAGTTTTGCCGAATATGTCCGGATGAATATCCTTGAGCCGCTTGGAATGGGTTCTTCGACCGCTGACCCTGATGCAATGAACGATATACCGAGAGGCTATACCCGCCTGTTCGGTTTTGCCATCCCGGCAAAGGAGGGGGTTCCGGCATATGGTGTAGGTGAGGGCTGGATCGTCTCCAATGCGGTGGATCTGGCAAAATTCGCGATCGAATTCATGAAAGACCAATCTATAATGGTTTCACCTGAAATGATGCACCGCATCCAAACACCCGGACTGGGAGCTTATGGGATGGGTTGGTTCATTTATGATAACGGCTCAAAAATCGTCCATGGCGGGGCGAATCAAACCTTTCGTACTGAGGTGAACCTGTATCCAAAAGTGGACCGAGCTTTCGTATTGCTCACCAACGAAGGCCATCAGGTGGACCATTTCGTGTCAGCCAGTCAGTTGACTGCGGGCGTTGAGGCGGTGGTGCTGGGGAATACACCGCCATCGATCAAGCAGGGCTGGTCTGTAAAATGGATTGGATGGGGGATTGGTCTTTTTGTGCTTGCTCTATGCGTTTTGGAAACCCGTAATTTCCTGTCACTGCGCGGATGGAGGGAGCGGATAGCCCTTGTTTCCCCGGCAAAAAGAAACTGGGATATCGCAATCAGTTTTTTGATCCCTGTAATCATCACCACCTTTGTTTTTTGGCAGGTTGGTAATTTCTATGGAAACCGTTTTAATCTGGTATCCAGTATTGCTTATATGCGTCAGGGCATGCCTGATATTTTCATCCTGATGCTGATCGGCACTTTCCCCGATTTGATCCAGGGTTTCATCAAAATCTTCCTGTGGGCAGGCAAGAAGTGATAGACGGTAACAAGAAAGGAGCAGAGCCATGGAAAAACAAAATTGGATGAAGATCCTTACCGTGATTGAAATTGTGATTGCTGTCACAGTGGTACTGCTGGATCTATTCTTGCCTACTTTGGTCATCCTGGGAATGATCCTCATTTCCCTGCTGGTCAGGCGTGAAAAAGTTTCCGTTCTTGGATTTAAGAAGCCAAAATCATGGCTTGGAATGATTGGTATTGCCTTTACCAGCGTGATTTTTCTGCAGTTGTTCGACATCGGTGTTTTGATGCCTGCCCTCAACCGCCTCACCGGAACGAGAATCGACTACAGCGGGTTTTCTGCCCTGCAGGGCAATTTGCAGCAGTTGATCATGTTTCTTCTGCTGGCCTGGACTCTGGCCGCTCTGTGTGAGGAGATGGTTTATCGCGGTTATTTTCAGAAATTATTGTTTGATCTGTTTGGATCGGGATTGAGCGGGGTATGGATAACCATCGGGATATCCAGCATCATCTTTGGCCTGGCGCATCTGGAACAGGGGATCATCGGGGTGGTGGTCACAACCTTCGATGCTGTGATATTCAGTTTATTGAAGCGAAAATTCAATGACAATCTGTGGGCTGCCATTCTGGCGCACGGTTTTTATAACACGATTGGCATGGTCGTTTTCTATTTCACCGGACCGATTTATGGCCTGTGGTAGGGGGCTGAAGAGCGGCTTTCTGATCCTGGGCTTTGAAATTGGTTTCTTGTGAAATAGAATCAGTGTGTTAACGCAGTAGAGAGCGGGTTCGTCGCCGATCCTGCTCATAAAACCGCGGCTCAACCATGGGGACACAGATTTTTCTGGTGTTTCATCGCTTAATATCTTTGTGATTACTGAAGAAAGCTGAGTATGAAAAATTCGCGTTTATTAACAGTTTTTCTGATCGTCTTTGTTGATTTATTAGGCTTCAGCCTGATCCTTCCACAGCTTCCTTACTACGCCGAATCATTTGGCGCCACCCAGGCGCTGACCGGTTTATTGGTGGCTTCCTACGCGGCAGCACAACTTATTGGTGCTCCTTTACTGGGCCGCCTGTCGGACCGTTATGGAAGGCGGCCGGTATTCCTGATTTCAGTGGCCGGTACCATAGTGGGTTTCTTACTGTTGGGTCTTGCACCCTGGTTGGGCCAGTCTTTAGCTCCAGTCTTGAAATTTCAAGACCCAAACGCGTTGATTATCGCCATTCTGTTTTTCAGCCGCATCCTGGCCGGGCTGACAGGTGGAAACATCACCGTTGCACAGGCATACATTGCCGATGTCACCGATGAACAAAATCGCGCCAAAGGTCTGGGATTACTTGGCGCTGCCTTTGGCCTGGGTTTCATCATCGGCCCGGCAGCCGGAGGGATTCTGAGCCAGTGGGGTTACAGTGTGCCAGCCTTTATGGCCGCAGGCATTGCCACGTTAAATTTCACCGCTATCTTTTTCCTGTTGCCTGAATCGTTGACCGCTGAACGACGAGAGATCATCAGCCAGAGAAAACAACTACCGTTCACCCTATCAGCTCTTGCTGAAGTGTTGCGCCGTCCTCAAGTTGGACCTCTTCTAAATGTGCGATTTTTATATGCGTTGGGATTTGCCACCTTTCAGGGGATTTTCTCTCTTTACACGCAGGCGATCGGCCTCAGCGCTCAGACCACAGGCTACATTTTGGCTTATGTGGGTTTCATCACCGTTATTGTTCAGGGTGTTTTGATTGGGCGATTAACGAAGCGCTTCCGAGAGAACTGGTTGATTATCACCGGTCTGTGGATCATGGCAATCGCTTTGTTTGCCTGGGGATTTACCACGCAACTCTGGGCGCTGCTGATTGTCATTTTACCTTTGGGGGTGGCAGGCGGGGTACTGAATACGGTGCTCCAAAGCGCCATCAGTAAATCAGTTCATCCTGATGAAGTTGGAGGTATTTTAGGGATTGCCGGATCGTTGGAAGCATTTTCTCGCGTGATAGCCCCTTCAGCGGGTGGATTTCTGCTGCAGAGTCTGGGTATTTGGGCGCCGGGTTTGTTCAGTGCAGTCATCATGGGATGGGCGGTTGTTTTTGCCTATCGCCGCATTGTCATGCCCGCCATCGAAGAACGACGGCTTAAGGAAGAGAATGAATCCTATGATTGACCGGATGAGCTGACAATACCTCGCTTTTCAGATCTGGATCATGGAGATTCCAGCAAGTACTTTCGAGAAATCGCCAATCCATCTATTTGTTGAACCATGGCTTTTGAGACATAGCCGAAAGGTTCGATATTGGATTACACAGTAAATCGATCGATTTTTATATGACAGACCATTCGTCTCAAAAGGTTGATTTGATCCCATCTGCCCGAACACACGCAAATCCTGTTCGATCTACCGCTCAGGAAGCAAAAAATTCGACGGCCAACTTTTGGACAGCTTGCTGTAAATCCGGTGAGAGTGAACAATATTCGCTGTTCTCTGTACCGGTACCTTCGTTTTCGACGATGATGATATGGGCATCAGGGCTTAATGAGAGGGTATGCCAGGTGTTTTTCCTGACGTTGTAAACCTTGCCGATCTCGAGCTCGTGAGAAGACAGGCAGTCGATGGTTTTGTCGTTACCGCCCAGGATCAGAATGGCTTTCCCGCGAACAAGTATGAATACCTCATCCGTTTCAATATGCCTTTCCATGCTGTCGATCCTGGTCGGTTCCAATTTTTCCAGATATCGTAACACGGCCACCCGCCATTCGCCGTAAGAGACCAGATGAGAATATCCCATTCCCTGATAATCACAAACGTCAATCAGTTGATCATCAATGCCGTTACTCACGAGCCCTCCAATGATCCGCCAAGCCTGACATGGACCTGGTTGACTGCCTGCAATTTGGCCAGTGGAATTCGATTGCCGGTGATGATTTCACCGTTCAGCGTCATTTCAGACACCCCGCTGTTGACGTGGTTTGGATTTTCGACATTGATCTCCAGGAGATGCTCCCTGAATTGACGCCTGGCTTTGAAACCATTCCAGTGAGCGGGAATGCACGGATTGATGCGGAAGCCATCCAGTTCAGGGCGCAAACCCAACACGTACTGCGTTGTGCTGAAATAGAACCAGGCGGCTGCTCCGGTCAGCCAGGAGGTACGGGTGTTGCCGGCTCTGGGTGAATACATCGAGTAAGTCGTTTGTCCCTGAACATAGGGCTCGGATTCCCGGATCTCAGCTCTATCGTTATAGGCTGCCGGCATGGCTGCGCGCAGATAATCATACGCCTGATCTCCGCGCCCGAGCAGGCATTCCGCCATAATACCCCATCCCTGGGTGTGGTTGAAGATGCCGCTGTTTTCCTTAATCCCCGCATTGAATACCACCGCGCGCATGACTTCGATCGAAGTTTTATGAAAAGGCGGAGCTGCAAGAATCAATCCATAGGGTGTGCTCAAACGTTCTTTGACGGTGTTCATACAACGCTGAGCCTGATCTGAAGTCGCCGCACCGCTGATCACCGACCAGACCTGGGTGTTCAGGTATACCTGTCCTTCCTCATATTCCTTCGTTCCATATACCGTGCCGTCATCGCCGATAGCCCAGATAAACCAGTCACCGTCCCAGGCGCATTTCTGAATGTTTTCATCAAGCTGTTGCAATTGGGATGTTGCCCATTCCACATCAGCTGGTTTTCCCAGTTTTTCAGCAATTTCAGACAGGGTAATCAATCCGAGACGAACCTGGAATGCCACGAACAAACTTTCCCCTTTGTATCCCAGCCTGAGGCAGTCATTCCAATCCGCCGCCAATCCACAGGGGAGGCCGTTCTTGCCAGTGCGCTCAAGATTAAATTCCAATGCACGGCGCAGGTGGTCATAAACACTGGCGCATCCCTGGTCTGCATAAGGGATCATTTTTTGATAATACTCAAAATCACCTGTCTCAGTCACATAGGCAGGAATGGCGTTGAAAAACCAGAGACAATCATCCGAGCGCAGTTCCTGAGGGTCAGGCGACGGTTCCATGCCCGGCCGGTGCTCAAAGGGTCTGATAATTGGGATCGCGCCGCCATTGGAGAGCTGACCACTCAGCATCAGATCCAGCCGTTCACGGGCTTTTTCCGGGATGGCCGATACAATGCCCAACACATCCTGCACCGAATCGCGAAAGCCCAATCCATCACGTTCACCGTTGTACACCAGACTGGCCGCCCTTGACCAGGCAAAGGTGATTAAACAGTTATACAGGCCCCACACATTGATGGTGTGGTTGAGATCTTCATCAGGGGTTTCAACGGTCAATGCCCCCAGTCTGGCATGCCAGACGGCTTTCAGTTTTTCCAGTTCGATCCTGGCTCTTTCGAAATTGCCAAATTCCTGCAATATCTTCCGGCCAGTGGTGCGGGCGTCACCGATGCCCAGCATGACCATGATCTCGCGGGTCTCACCCGGTTCGAGTTCAATTTCAGTTTGGGTGACGCCGCAGGCATTGCCTCCATAGACGAGACTGTTTGAACATTCACCACGTTCTACCGCGATTGGATTGTGATATCCCCGATAATTTCCCAGGAAAGCTTCCCGGCTGGTATCAAAACCTGTCATGGGTGAACCTGTTAACGCCATCCAGGTATGCCGGGCCATGTCGTGCTCGGTATACTCTTCGTTTTCAGTTGTCAGATTATCCTGGATGGCAATTCTCAGCAGGTTATCATCGGTTTTTTCACCGCGAACGATAAACAGAGAGTATTGAAGGTTGACCTGATCCTGGTAGGTATCCCACTGGTTGGTGAATTCGCAAAACGAAAAAACGGAAAGCCTGCGCCGTCGCGCAGAGCGATTGGTCACTTCAAGTAGCCAGTACTCAAAACGTTCATCCAGTGGCACGAAATAGGTTGTTTTGGTTTCAATCTCAGCGTATTTTGATTCAATGATGGAATAAGCCGTGCCGTGGCGACAGATGGAATGATACTCTTCGAGTGGTTTTCCGACCGGCTGCCAAAAAGCCGACCAATACTCCTCGCTATCACGATCGCGTAGATAAAAATACCGTCCGGGCTGATCCATCGGGATGCTGTTAAACCGCAGACGCAAAAAGCGTCCACGCGCGCCTGACCGGTAAAAACCGTATCCGCCGGCGTTATTGGTGATGATCGCGCCATATTCGGTAGAACCGAGATAATTGCTCCAGGATTGAGGCGTATCCGGGCGGGTGATCACATATTCTTTTGCTGCATCATCAAAGTAGCCATATTGCATGCTGGACTTCCTGTTTTATCCGATCCTGGCGGTGACGGACACCTGAGTTGTCCCTGCTTCGGGCAGGGGGATCAATATACCGGATACAGGCACTCCATCCACTTCGAGATGTACTTCATTACCTGATCCAACGCGCAGCACCTGAATGTTATACATCACACCGCGAAAGAGGCGTTTGACGCTGAATCCCTGCCATTGAGACGGAATCACAGGCTGGATGCGCAGCCCAGCATAATCGGGTTTGATGCCCAGAATGTGCTGGGTGATGGCAACGTAGTTCCAGGCAGCGGTGCCGGTGAGCCAGGAGTTTTTGGCCTCACCCGGTTTTTGGGCCTCCTTGCCTGCGATCATTTGCGCATAGACATAAGGTTCACAGTGGTGTATTTCGCTGATCTCTTCCACCACCGAGGGATTGATCCTCGAATAATAATCAAACGCACGATCACCGTTGCCAAGCCGGGTTTCCGCAATCATGACCCAGGGATTGGTGTGGCAGAACACACTGCCATTCTCTTTATAACCGGGCGGGTAGGAGGATATTTCGCCCAGATGCAGATAATACTGTCTGAAAGCCGGGTAATGCAGCACAATTCCCTGTTCACAGGCCAGGTATTTTGCTACGGAATCCAATGCTATTTGAGCCTTGCCATTCTCGATCCCCACACCGGCCATCACGCAAATTCCCTGCGGTTCAATGAAGATCTTTCCTTCCCGGGTTTCATTTGAACCGACCGGTCTGCCAAAATGATCGTATGCCCTTCGGAACCACTCTCCATCCCAGCCGGCGTCGTTGATGGCAGCTTCCATTTGTTTGCGCGACCTGCGGATCTGAGAAGCTTCATCGCTGTTCCCCAGATGCAGGGCCATTTTCTCCATTTCAGCGGCTGCCAGGACGAAAAGACCGGCAATGAATACACTTTCAGCCACCAGACCTTCCTGATTGACCGTCGTCTGGAAAGATTGCCCCGGTGTCTCGGAGAAGCAGTTCAGGTTAAGGCAGTCGTTCCAGTCTGCCCGCCCGATGAGCGGAAGCTGGTGCGATCCGATGCGGTCCAGGGTGTATTGAACCGAACTTTGCAGGTGCGCATAAAGCGGTTTTTCGCTGCCCGGTTTATTGTCGAACGGAACCGGTTGGTCCAGAATTTTCCAATCCCCGGTTTCTTTGAGATAGGCCGCGACAGACAGAACCAGCCACAGGGGATCGTCGTTGAAATTGCTCCCGACGCCGTCGTTCCCCTGTTTGGTCATGGGCTGATACTGATGATAGACTCCGCCCGAAGGTAACTGGGTGGATGCCAGATCGATAATGCGTTCGCGGGCCCTTTCCGGGATCAGGTGCATGAAACCCAGCAAATCCTGATTTGAATCGCGGAAACCCATACCTCTGCCGGTGCCGGATTCGAAGTATGAAGCGGACCGTGAGAAATTGAAGGTGACCATCATCTGGTAGGCGTTCCAGATGTTCACCATGCGGTTGGTATGCACATCAGGGGTCTTGACTTCAAGTTTTGCAAGCAGATGGCTCCAGTAATTTTTCAGCGCGATGAAAGCCCTGTCGACCTCAACAGGTTGTATGTACCGGGCGATCACGGGTTTGACGCTGTGTTTATTGATGATTTGTGATCCGGCCGGGTCAAATTTATCACCTGGAGCGTTCTCATGATATCCCAGGATGAAAATGATCCGTTTTTGCTCACCAGGATTGAGGGTTACTTTGACATGATGAGCGCCAATCGGCTGCCAACCCAAACAAATTGAACGGTTGGTCTGGCCGGTTTCAACCGCCAGCGGGGCATCCCAGCCGCGATAGGGGCCTAAAAAATCATCCCGCTGGGTATCGTATCCGGCCAACGGTTCGGAGCAGGCAAAATAGCTGAAGTGATTGCGCCGTTCACGGTATTCCGACTTGTGATAAATCACATCATCGACCACTTCGACTTCAGGGATGGAGTAATTTCTCTGGAAATTAAAGGCGTCATCCAGCGCGTCCCACAGGCAGAATTCGACAGATGAAAAGATCGAGAGACTGGCTTGTTCCAGGCGAAGGTTGGTGATTGTCAAATCCCAGATTTCCAGATCTTCACCAAGCGGAACAAAATACCTGGTTTTTGATTGGATGCCTTTATATTCGGATGAGATACGCGTATATCCCATCCCGTGGCGACATTCGTATCTATCAAGCGGAGTTTTGGTGGGCTTCCAGGTAGGTGACCAAAAACATGGTTCTTTTGATTGATCGTCTCTGATGTAGATATAACGCCCCTCAGAATCGAGAGGGGCGTTGTTGTAGCGATAACGGGTAATCCTGCGCAGACGAGCGTCTTTATAGAAGGAATAACCGCCGGCGGTATTTGAAATAATACCAAAATACGCCTCCGTACCCAGGTAGTTGATCCAGGGGAGCGGAGTGTCAGGCCGGTTTATGACATATTCAAGAGATTGATCATCAAAAAAACCGAACTTCATAATAATCTCACCACTTATCTTTCCAGTAAAGTAGAGCAATTAAATGGAATTGCCCTTGATAAAATCGATCAGCTCGCTGATATGGGAGTATGCCAGACAGGTAACGGTGTCAGCACCGCCGTAATAAATTGCCATGCGGTCTGAAGCTGGATCCACCAGTGCGGCACATGGAAAGACCACGTTTGGAACATCGCCCACTGTTTCATAGATTTCTCGGGGGTGTAATAAATAGGGTTTGGTACGGGAAATTACTTTCCAGGGCTGATCCAGGTCCATCAACGCTGCGCCAAAACTGTAAACAAAACCATTACAGGAGGTTAATACCCCGTGATAAATCAGTAGCCAGCCTTCTGAAGTTTCGATTGGGGTTGGTCCGGCCCCTACTTTTGTGGATTGCCAGCCATTCAGCGGTGACATGACATGCCGGTGACAGCCCCAATAAACCATATCCGGGCTTTCACTGTAAAAAATATCTCCAAACGGGGTATGTCCGTTGTCGCTTGGGCGGCTGTACATGGCAAATTTACCGTTGATTTTGCGGGGAAAGAGTACCCCGTTGCGGTTGAAGGGCAGGAAAGCATTCTCGAGTTGGGTAAATTTCTCAAAATCATGGGTATAACCGACCCCAATTGTAGGACCATGATACCCGTTGCACCAGGTCACATAATATCGGTCCTCGATCCAGCAGACACGCGGATCGTAACCATAGAGGAATTCGCCAATCTCTTCATCATCACATTCAAAATGAATACGTTCCGGATTGATCTTCCAGTCAATTCCATCAGCGCTTTCTCCGGCATGAATCTGCATCGTGCGGGCGTGGTCATCGCAGCGAAATACGCCGGCGAAGCCATCTTTATATGGAACCACCGCACTGTTAAAGATGCTGTTCGCCGTTGGCACCGCCGATCGAGTAATGATGGGGTTTTTGGAGGATCGCCATACCACTTCACCGGAGCCGGCAGAGCGTTCTTCCCAGGGGATATTCGGTAATGGAGCACATTTGATTTCTATTTTGGGCATCGATACGATCCTCTGAACAATAACGGGTTTATTGATACAACCAGCATGCCACTGAGTGACCTTCTTCGACTTCCATCAGCGATGGACGGTCTTTGTCACACTTGCCTGGCATGGCAGCGGTGCAACGGGCGTAATAAGGGCAGCCGATCAACGAATCTCGGGCGACACAACGATCCGCTTCACTGCCCAGATCTTCCCAACGGCCGTCAATGCGCGGAATGGATTTCATCAACATTTGTGTGTAGGGGTGCAGCGGATGACCATAAATCATTTCCGTTTTCCCCATTTCAACCACGCATCCACGATAGAGGATAACCGCCTGTTCACTGATGTAGTATCCCAGCGACAGATCGTGAGTGATGAACAGGACCGAAAAGCTACGTTTTTTAAGATCGGCCAGGAGATTCAAAACGTCAATGCGGGTTGAAGCGTCCAGCATGCTGATGATCTCGTCAGCGACCAAAAAATGACTTTCGAGCAGCAGCGCGCGGGCGATTAAGAACCGCTGCAATTGTCCGCCGCTGAGCTGATGAGGGAATTTATCCAGAACATGTTCAGGATTCAAACCCACAGAGGCCAGGGATGAGCATACTTTGGAATCCCAGGTGGATTTATCGACACCCGGAAAAAATTCCTCATGAATCACACTGAAGATACGGTCGGCTTTGAAGATGGGATTGTACGAGCCGAAGGGATCCTGGAATACGCCCTGAACCTTCCGGTAATACTCCTTGAGTGAATTACCGCGATATTCGGTGATGTTTTTCTGATCAAACAGGATTTGACCCGATGAAATTGAGAGCAGGCGCAGCACCATTTTTCCAATGGTGCTCTTCCCGCTTCCACTCTCACCAATCAAAGATACCACCTCACCATCATTAACCTTGAAACTCACGTGATTGATAGCATGCAGTTCTTTTCCCCCAAAGGTTCCCACACGATAGATTTTAGACACATCCTTCAGTTCAAGCATGAATCAACTCACCTTCCAGCAAGCCACGCTATGACCAGGTTCGATCTCGATGAACGGGGGTTCTGTTTCACATTTGGCAAAAGCCAGCGGGCAGCGTTCTTTGAACCTGCATCCACTGGGTGGATTTAGCAGTAATGGTGGACTGCCTGGAATGCCTTTGAGACGGGTTTCAGAGAATTTAACACCCACCTTTGGCAGAGAGGAAATCAGCAGTTTGGTATATGGATGTCTTGGGTTGTGAATGATCGTTTCGGTGGATGCTTTTTCCGCCAACTGACCGGCATACATCACCAGAATGCTGTCTGCAATCTGGTAAAGGATGGAGATATCATGGGTGATCACGATCACACTTTTTACAATCTTCTGATCCCTGAATTGGACCAGCATCTCTGATACATATTTTTGGCTTGATACATCCAAAGCCGAGGTGATCTCATCCGCGATCAAAAGCGAAGGATCAAGCAGGGTAGAAATGACCATCACCATTCTCTGCTTCATCCCGCCGGATAACTCGATCGGATAACGATCGAGCACATCTTCTGAGAGGTTGACCAAACAAAGCCGGCGCTTTAATTCGGGCAGCGTGTGTTTATAACTGACTCCTTTTGATGTGAGCAATTCTGAGATCATCAATCCGATTTTGCGGGTCGGGTTCATGGCATTCATGGCATATTGCGGGATGACCGAAACCTTGCGGTATCGAAACTCATTCATTTCGGGTTCTTTTGCCAGGGGGAGCTGAACCCCATCCAGCAGCACCTTACCCTCGATCAACTTCATGGGAGGCACAAGCCGGATCAGACTGGTGCTGAGGGTGGTCTTTCCACATCCTGATTCACCTGCCAGACCCATGATCTCTCCATCTGCGATGGTCAGATTGGCATGCTCAAGCGCCTGAACATTCCCTCTCAGGGTTTGATAATATACGGTCAGATTTTCGATCAGTAAACTCACGATTTACTTCTCCCTGAGTTTTGGGTTGAAAATTTCATCAAGGCCGACGTTCATGATGTAGAGACCACCGACAATCGCGGTGATACCAATACCGGGTGGTATAAACCACCACCAGAGTTTGAGGATCAGCGCACTCCAAAGCACTGCCATATTCATCATGGTTCCCAGTGAAATGATCTGGGTTGGACCCATTCCAAGAAAATCGAGGGTCGCAGCGTTCAAAATGGCCCCGCCAAACATAAGAATAAAGGTCATGAACAGGTAGGAGGCCATATTCGGCGCAATTTCAGTGAAGATGATTTTCATCGGGCGTTCACCGCTCAGACGCGCCAGATCAACATAATCTCGTGTGCGCAGAGAAAATGTTTGTGCGCGAATGGCACGCGCCGCCCACGGCCAGGATGTTATACCAATGAAGATGGATTCGATCAACACGCCCCTGACTTTTACGTAGGCGGAGATGACGATCAGCAACGCCAGTACCGGAATGGTCAGCACCACATTGGTCAGGGCGTTCAACACTTCATCCATAGTGCCGCCCCGGTAACCGGCGAAGAAGCCGATCAACATGCCCAAAATGGTACCGATTCCACCTCCAATGATGCCCACCAGAAAGGTGGAGGACAGGCCATGCACAAATTGAGAGAAGACATCTTCACCAAAAGTGGTTGTACCAAACCAGTATTCAGACGATGGCGGCGAGTTGGGTGGACCAGCCGTCTCTTTTGGCTCAAACCTGGTGATCATTGGGCCAAAAATCGCCAGCAGGATGAAAAATACGACGATGCCCAAACCAATTTTCAGTTTGGAATTCCGGAAGGCAAAATAAAGAATTTCGTTTTTCTTTTTCATCTTTATTCCGCTCCACCCTGCATACCGGTTCTGATTCTTGGATCAACCATGATGTACACGATATCGATAATGAAATTTGCCAGTAAAACACCGATCACCACGAAGAGAAAACATCCCTGCAGGAGGAAGTAATCTTCATTATGGATAGCCTGCAGGATGAGATAGCCAATTCCGGGATACGAAAAAACCACTTCAGTCGCGAGAGCTCCGGTCACGATCACACCGAGTTGGAGCGCCAACCCCGAGAGCTGGGGAAGAAGGGCGTTTCTGAATGCATACTTGCGGACGAGTTTTTTCGGCGCGCCAAGCATCTCAAGGTAATGCGAATAATCCGATTCCAGTTCGTAAATGATCAAATTTCGCATGCCGATGGCCCAACCGCCGAACTGCACAATAAAGAGTGACAGACACGGCAGGAACCAGTGCTGGAGGAGACTCCCGATGAAGGTTAATGAAAAATGAGGTCTCAAGGAGAAACTATATCCGCCCGCGATGGGGAAAAAATGTAAAACAATGCCAAATATCCAGGCGAGTAAAATACCGAGCCACATATAAGGAGTGGCGGTCAGAATATAACCAACAGGAAGCAATGTATTGTCGAGTTTCTTATTACGCGCCGCGAATGCCCCGAATTTATTCCCCGCAAACCAACTGCCCATGATCGCCGGGACCAGTAAGGCGATGTCATAAGGGATGGCATTCAGGATGACCTCTTTTACCGGGGTCGGGAAGAGGAAAATGCTCACGCCTAAATCACCCTGGAAAAGGGCAATCCAAAAATTGATGTACTGCTTCCAAATGGGAATATCCAGACCGAATGCCTGCAGATAAAAAGTGTACATCTGACTGACTGCGGTGCCTTGCAGTCCGGCGCGGGCGATGAGCAATTGAACCGGATCTCCTGGCATAAACCTGGGGATCATCCAGTCAATTGTGACTGCTATAAAGAAAGTCAGGAGGTATATGATCAGCTTTTTTCCGAAATACCGTCTCACCTGACGCCTCCGCGTGAAGAATTGGGTGAAAATTTCCCCTCCTCCAGTATAGATCATACTGGAAGGAGGGGCGTGTTAAAAAACAGGTTTCAGGATTATTGAGAGACAGGTTCCAGGGCTAACAGCATCTGGATGGCGGACATATTCCAATATCCACGCCATGTTGCAGGCATGTAATGATTGGAGCCTTCAGCGGCTGACGGCCAGTTGGTCCAGACTGCATTGCTTACCTGTGACCATACGCCGTTGTACCACAACGGGATGGTCGGGAATTCGGTCATGGTAATCTTCTGCAGTTGTGAAGTGATGGCTTTCATTCCTTCCACATCACCGACTTTAACCTGGTCCAGCTGGTCAACGAGGGCGAAGGCCTCTTCGTTCGTGTAGCGGCCATAGTTACCATATTGGGCGGTCGCGATATTCTCGATCGGGTTCTGGAAAACCCACTTGTAGTAGGACCATGGAGTGGAGCTGTTCTGGGCTTCGTTCTGAATTGCGAGTTCGAAGGTTCCATCGAGCTGAGCTGCACGCCAGGCGCCGAAATCAGGAGTCTCGGTGGCAAGGTTGATACCAACAGCCTGGACGTTCTTTGAGATAATATCGATAGCAGCCATCCAGTCAGTCCAACCACTCGGGCAGGTGACGGTCAAAGCGATTTCGTTTCCGTCTTTGTCTTCAACGAAACCATCACCGTTAACGTCCGTGTATCCGGCAGCAGCCAGAACCGCTTTGGCTTGTTCAGGATCGTAGGTCCATCCGTATTGATCCACCATGGCCTGGTCGACATATTTGTCCCAGATGGGGAGCAGACCGGTGGGATTGGCGGATTTTACAATACCGGTGTAGGCAGTTTCAACGATGTCATTGGTATCAATGGCATAGGCGAGGGCTTTGCGGAATTCAACATCGTCGAGAGGTTTGATCTGTTCGTTGATGATCAAAGCAGCCACATTGGCTGAGAGCATGTAAGGTGCTTCAGAGTAGTAGGTCTGGATCCCATAACCGCCTTCCACCAGTGAAGCGATACCGGGGAGGAAGTTGTTGCTCAGATCAAGTCCACCCTGCAGCATCAGCCCAAGGGCAACGTTGTTTGAACCGTTCACGATATCAACGATACGTTTGGGAGCCGGGGTTCCAAAGACATCCTTACCCCACCAGTTGTCATTGCGGACCAGTACCTGACGATCCTGATCATGGCTTTCGAAGAGGTAGGGGCCTGATCCCACAGCATTTTCATTCGCTCCACCGGTGATGTCTTCCACGGCCAGTGTTGACCAAATAGCAGCGGGAACGATCGGGGTTTGCCACAGGTAGAAGCCAACTTCCTGATATGCGGGATTTTCGTTGAATTTGAAATTGAGTGTAACGTCATCCACTTTTTCGATGCTGCTCAGGAACTTCCACAGACCGGTGAATGCGAGACCGGCTTTGTAAGCGCCATTCGGGTCGGCCAGTTCAAAGGTGAACTTGACGTCATCTGCGGTGAGGGGGGTTCCATCGGCCCAGGTCAAACCATCGCGCAGCTTGATCTCGAGGGTGGTATCATCGACCCATTTCATATCCTCTGCGGCCAGCCAGGGGGTGAATAGGTCGGTCAATGGGTCGTAGATATAGAGAGTCTCATAGACCAGTCCGATGCCACCCATGGCATAACCACCACCATTGAATGGGTTCC
>DAISXR010000053.1:0-23419 GCA_036825755.1 Anaerolineaceae bacterium | reverse complement strand
CGCATGATAATTCGGAAAGTCACTGCCTCTGACAACTTTGAGACAATTGGCGAGATCTACGCATCCAGTTGGAAAGCATCCTACCGGAACATCATCCCGCAAGATTATCTGGATAATCTGAAAGGCAGCCGCTGGGCAACCAGGATTGCGAAAAGCCAGTATACGGCTTTCGTCGTGATGGAAGGTGAAAAATACATCGGGACCTCCTCCATTTCTCCCGCCAGGGATGAAGAGTTGCAAGGTTGGGGAGAGATCATTTCCATTTATGTGCTGCCGGAATATTTTGGCAAAGGTTACTCTCAGCCTCTGTTGGAACATGTCATTGGTGCGCTGGCTGAACAGGGTTATAACGATATTTATTTATGGGTGCTTTCAGAAAACGCACGTGCCCAGAGGTTTTATGAAAAGAACGGCTTTCAAAAAACCAGTCACATTAAGAACATCACCATTGGAGGAAAAGATCTGAAGGAAATCCGCTATTCCAAACATCTTTCGCCCCAGATACCGTTTTCAACTCAACAAAAATGATAGAAGGATATATGACTACTTTTGATAAAAGCATGGCCGTTTTGTCACATCTTTTTGGCAAGGATTTTACTTTTGTCCTGTCAACCGTAAAAGAGAATATTCCATCCGCACGGGTTGTGGATACGTTTTATGACGGTAATGTATTTTGGATAGTTACCTATGCGAATTCCAACAAGGTAAAGGAAATTGAGGCAAACCCGCATGTGGCGCTGTGCAATAATTTCCACGTCTTCAAAGGAAAGGCATATAACGCAGGACATCCCTTAAGGGAAGAAAACAAGGCGATTAGAGAAATACTGATCAAAGAATTCGCGCCGTGGTATTTTGCCCATAATAATGAGGCTGATGAGCACATGTGCTATGTCAGGATTGAGCCGGTATCCGGTGTATTTCATCAGAACGGTACAGGTTACCGCGTGGATTTTGTTCATCAAACGGCCGATGAATTTCCATTTATGCCCGAAATTCAAATGGGCGATTAATCTGCAGTTTGATTCATTTTTCGTTATCAGCCTGTTTCCATTAAGCCGTCTGACGGTGGGCGGAATTAATCCTTTGTTCCTATTTCCGGTCAACCCACGATCTGATTTATCTGATTTTCTCAGGGTGCACACAGGTTCTTAATTGAATGCTGTCCCTCGTTTTTTTCACCCATTTCTGCCCGCACAGTGAAAACTCATCCGATAACGTCTGATCGTCCAAATCTTGTCAGCGGGCCTGATTAATCACGAGTCACTTTCTTCTGGATAGATTTTCATGTATAATATAGTTATATATATAACTATATAACCGTTTGTTCCCTTATCTCATTTTGTAAAACAGAAAGTAACTCTATGACCAATTTCGAACTGAACGGTACCAATCTTAACGCAGAAATCGTCCACCAAATTGCCGAAGCGTGGCAGGACCCGCAATCCTTCACCCTGTCCGTTGCTCCGGAGGCTGCCGCACGTGTAGAGCGTGCCAGCCAGGCCATTGCTGATTTCGCGCAGCGCGGCGAGATCATCTACGGGGTCTCCACCGGCTTTGGCGATTTCAAAAACATGATCATCCCGCCCGACCAGGTAAAGCAGCTTCAGCGTAATATCCTCATCAGCCACGCCACCGGCATGGGTGATTTTCTGCCCTGTCACGTGGTTCGCGCGATGATGGCCGTTCGCGTGCAGGCCTTTCTCAATGGTCATTCCGGTATCCGTCTGCAGGTGATCGACTCGCTGCTGCAGATGATCAACAAGGGTGTGTACCCGCTCATCCCATCGCAAGGCTCGCTGGGCGCATCCGGCGACCTGGCCCCTCTGGCTCACATGGCGCTGCTGCTGATCGGTGAAGGCAGCGCCTGGTACCGCGGCCAGGTTCTGCCCGGTGAACAGGCCATGCAGGAGGCCGGCATCCCGTTGATCGACCCCGAAGCCAAAGAAGGCCTGGCGCTCACCAACGGCACTTCGCTCATCACGGCGCTGGGGGCGCTCACCGTGCACAAGGCGCGCGGTCTGGCCGATCTGGCCGACGCGGCCGCCGCTCTGAGCATTGAAGCCCTGCGCGGCACCCCACTGGCTTTTGATGAGCGCATTCACCTCGCTCGCCCGCACGCCGGGCAGATTCACTCGGCTGCCAATCTGCGCAAGCTGCTGGCCGGTTCGGAGTTGGTGCGAGGATTTGACCCGCTGGATGTACAGGACCCGTACAGCCTGCGCTGCTCGCCGCAGGTGCATGGCGCCGCGCGGGATGTGATCGAATTTGCCGGTCGTGCCGTCGAAGTAGAACTCAATTCCACCACCGACAACCCGCTCATCTTTTTTGAGGACGACGGCAAAGCGGTGTGCATCTCCGGCGGCAACTTTCACGGCGAAGCTGTCGCCATCCCGTTGGATAATATCAAGGTCGGTCTGGCCGAGCTGGCCAGCATCTCCGAGCGGCGCATCGCCCGCCTGGTGGATCAAAAAGAGAATAAGAACCTGTTGCCGGCCTTTCTCATCCGCGAAGGCGGCGTCAACTCCGGCTTTATGCTGGTGCAGTACACCGCTGCCGCGCTGGTATCCGAAAACAAGGTGCTGGCCCACCCCGCCAGCGTCGATTCGATCCCCTCATCCGCCAATACCGAGGACCATGTCAGCATGGGCACCATCGCCTCGCGCCAGGCCGCGGAGATTGCCCGCAATACGGAGAACGTGCTGGCTCTCGAGCTGTTTTCTGCCGCTCAGGCGGTTGACTTCCGGCTGGAAGACGGCGGGAAGGGCAAAAAACTGGGCGACGGCACATCCGCAGTTTATGAACTGATCCGCAGCAAGGTGCCGCACATCTCGAAAGATGTCGTCATGCAGCCGCACATCGAAGCCGTACGGCAACTGGTTGCCTGCGACGCCCTGCTGGATGCCATCCGGCCCGTTCTCCACGCCTAACATAGATTACCAAGGAGTCTGATCCATGACAAAATCATCCCCCCGTGAAATGCATGCTCCGCGCGGGCAGCAGCTCGCCTGCAAAAACTGGCTGATCGAGGCCCCCTACCGCATGCTGCAAAACAACCTGGACCCGGCCGTGGCGGAACTTCCCGACCAGTTGATTGTATACGGCGGGCGCGGCAAAGCCGCCCGCAGTTGGGAAGCGCTGGATGCCATTCTGGAATCGCTGCGCAATCTGGAACCGGATGAAACTTTGCTGGTGCAGTCAGGCAAACCGGTGGCGGTGTTCCGCAGCCACGAAGATGCCCCGCGCGTTCTGATTGCCAATTCCAATCTGGTGCCGCACTGGGCCACCCAGGAACATTTCGATGAACTGGACGCCAAAGGCCTGATCATGTACGGGCAGATGACGGCCGGCTCGTGGATCTACATTGGCTCGCAGGGCATTTTACAGGGAACCTATGAAACGCTGGCCTCCGTGGCCGAACAACGCGGCTGGGGTTCGCTGAAAGGCAAGCTGGTGCTCACATCCGGGCTGGGCGGTATGAGCGGCGCGCAGCCCATGGCCATCACCATGAACGAAGGTGTGGGCCTGATCGTTGAGGTAGATCCCAAACGCGCCCAGCGCCGTCTGGATGTGGGGTATGTGGATCAGGTGGTCACCAACCTGGGCAGTGCGCTGGAGATTATTAATGAAGCGCTGGAGAAGAAGGTGCCCGTTTCGGTGGGGTTGATCGGCAACTCGGCTGAGGTATACCCTGAACTGCTGCGGCGCGGCATCGTGCCGGATGTGGTCACCGACCAGACCCCGGCGCATGATGTGCGCATGTATATCCCGCGCGGCTACACCGTCGATCAGGCGGCCGAGCTGCGTCTGAAAGACCCGGCCCGCTATGACGAAGAAGCGATGAAATCCATGGCTGCCCATGTGGAGGCCATGTTGGAAATGCAGAGACGCGGCGCCGAGGTGTTCGATTACGGCAACAATCTGCGCCAGCGCGCCTTTGACGCCGGTGTGAAAGACGCCTTCAACTACCCCGGTTTCGTCCCGGCCTATATCCGCCCGCTGTTCTGTGACGGAAAGGGTCCCTTCCGCTGGGTGGCGCTCTCCGGCGACCCCGAGGATATTTACCGCACCGACGAGGCCGTGCTGGAGCTGTTTCCGGAAGACGCCCACCTGCACCGCTGGATCACCATGGCGCGCGAACGTGTGCCGTTTGAGGGACTGCCAGCCCGAATTTGCTGGCTGGGATATGGCGAACGGGCCAAAGCGGGGTTAAAATTCAACGAGTTGGTAGCAAAAGGGATTGTGAAGGCCCCCATCGTGATCGGCCGCGACCACCTGGATTGCGGCTCGGTGGCCAGCCCCAACCGGGAAACCGAGGGCATGCTGGACGGCACCGACGCGGTCAGCGATTGGGCGCTGCTGAACGCCATGATCAACGCCGTGGGCGGTTCCACCTGGGTCAGCTTCCATCACGGCGGCGGTGTGGGGATTGGCTACAGCCAGCATGCCGGGCAGGTGATTGTGGCTGACGGCACCGAAGCGGCTGCCCGAAGGCTGGAACGGGTGCTCACCACCGACCCCGGTATGGGCATTGCCCGCCACGCCGATGCGGGATACCCGCAGGCCATCGCGGCCGCCCGCCGGCACGGGATTAAAATCCCCATGCTGCCCGAAGAATAAGGAACATTCCGTTCAAGTACAGGAGAAAACATGCCCGGTAAACTGGTTGAATGCATCACCAATTACTCTGAAGCCCGCCGCCCCGAAGTGGTGGCCGAGATTGTCCAGTCGATCGCCTCGGTGAATGGGGTTCAGATCCTCAACACGCAATCCGATATGGATCACAACCGCACCGTGATCACCTTTGTGGGCGAGCCGGCCGCGGTGGAAGAAGCCGCCTTTGCGTCCATCGCCAAAGCCGCCGAAAAGATTGATCTCAACTTTCACACCGGCGAGCACCCGCGCATCGGGGCCACCGATGTGGTGCCGTTTGTGCCCATCCGCGATGTGACCATGCAGGATTGCATTGAGATGGCCCGCCGGGTGGGAAAACGCGTGGGCGATGAACTGCGCATCCCGGTATATCTATACGAAGAAGCAGCCACTTCGCCCGAGCGCGTCAATCTTGAAAACATCCGCCGCGGCGAATATGAAACGCTGAAAGAAGAAATCAAGCTGGAGCACCGCCGTCCCGATTACGGCCCGACCGAGATCGGCCCGGCCGGCGCCACAGTCATTGGAGCGCGCCAGCCGCTGATCGCGTACAACGTGTATCTGAACAGCACCGATGTGTCGATTGCCCAAAAGATCGCCCGCGCGGTGCGTTACTCCTCCGGAGGGCTGCGCTTTGTGAAGGGCATGGGCATCCTGGTGGATGGTCTGGCGCAGGTTTCGATGAACCTGACCAACTTCCACAAGACCCCCATTGCGCGGGTGGTGGAAACCATCCGGCGCGAAGCCGCCCGCTACGGGGTGATGATCCACCACAGCGAACTGGTGGGGATGATCCCGCAGGAAGCGCTGACGGATGCCGCAGTGTGGTATTTGCAGCTCGACCAGTTTGAGAAAGACCAGATTTTGGAACAGCAACTAGCCGCCAAAGAAACCGAAGCGCCCTCCCAACCCACCGCGGATACCTTTCAGGACGATCTGGCCAGCGCCAAACCGGCCCCCGGCGGCGGATCGGCGGCGGCTTACACGGCTGCCAACGCGGCCGCCCTGGTGGCGATGGTGACTCGTTTGACCACCGGCAAAAAGAAATACGCTGATGTGCAGGATCGTATGTGGAAAATCATGGAACGCGCCGACACGCTGCGGGCCGAGCTCAACGCGGCCGTGCAGGAAGACGCCGCCTCGTTTGATGCCCTGATGCAGGCCATGAAACTGCCCAAAGAAAGCGAAGTTCAGCAGGCCTTGCGGCAGACAGCCATCGAGAAAGCCACCCTGCACGCGGCTCAGGTGCCGCTGGGGGTATGCGGCAAGGCGGTTGAGGTGATGGAACTGGCCGTGGAAGTGGTTGAGAAAGGCAACCTGAACGCCATCTCCGATGGCGGCAGTGCAGCCGCGCACGCGCAGGCAGCGCTGGTATCGGCCGGGCTGAATGTGCAGATCAACCTGCTGGGCATGCCGGAGAACCCGCAGGCGCAGGTTATGCTGGCTGAACTGCACGATTTGGAAGAGCGTGCAGCCGCCCTGCAGGCGCAGATCAAAGAGATTTTGGTGAAACGCGGCGGTTTCAGACTATAAGTAAAGAGGTTATTATTACGAGCGGGCTGTCTGATACCAGACAGCCCGTTTTTATTTGGCCTTTAACAAATTTCGAACCTGTCTCTTTCATCTTTCACCTTACCGCTGACGGAGGATTTCAGAGTGAGGGCTTTGCCTTCACGCTGAGATGACAACAATAAGCAACTTTTGATTTACGAGCGTATCTTCTCAAGGGTCATTTCTCCGCGCCTGGCGAAGACAGGCGCAGAGAAATCCGCCCGGGGTTATGTCTCCGAACGTTTCCATATCTAGAGACATCATCACTGGTCCTCGGGCGGATCTCTGCGGGAAAGCGAGAAAAGCGTTCGCTTTCCCTGCGAGATGACACAATGAGATCATTCTTTGGTTGTCATTCACTCGCGGGAACGCTCTTTCAAGTGTCATTTCCCCCTGATTTCCTCAATAAAACCTGAATTCTTCATAAAAATGCAGAATTTTAATCTTCGTGTAAGGTAACAGTCACGTTATTAAGTTATACTTGCCCCGATAGCTTGAATGGGGGTAAGTATTTCTCGTGAGGAGAAAGAGTTTTTCAATTTTAGCGATCGATCGGGGGAACCATCCCTGAGGCATACAGTTCGACATCAACCTCTCAAATCGTTACCAACGAGAGGATAGATGAACATTTCGGGGGGTCATATCACAATGTTGACTGAAAAAACCGTCTCAGAAGTTACCAGTATTCCTTTTGAAGAAAAATTAACGGAAAGTAAGCAGTGGAAGAAACTGGTGTTAGCCGGCAAGGAAGGCTTTGTCACCAGCGATGATGTTTTAGAGTTTTTTCCTCAGGCTGTAGAAAAGCCTGAACAACTCGAGGTTTTGCTCACCAGGCTTGAACGTATGGGAATTGAATTCCTGGATGGGCAGGAGCCCGCCGACGGCAAACGAAAACCGGCCGGCTTTAAAGATCTGGAAGAAACGGAAGAGGAAGAGGAGGAAGAAGAAACTTCCGGTTCTCGCCCGCGTTCTTTTTCAGATGATCTGGTAGACCTGTATTTTCAGGAAGCTGCCAAAACACCCTTGCTCACCAAGGAAGAAGAAGTGTACCTGGCCAAACAAATAGAGCGGGGTCGTGAAGCCCGCCTCGAAATCGCTACCGACAGCCAGATGAGCCTGGAACGCCAGCGCATGTTATACCGTGAAATCGAAATGGGTTCGCAGGCTGCCCGGCAGTTGATCGTTTCCAATACCCGTCTGGTGATCAGCGTGGCCAAGCGCTACATCGGCCGCGGCGTGCCGTTTTTGGATCTGATCCAGGAGGGCAACATTGGCCTGATGCGCGCCATTAAAAAGTTCGATTACCGGCGCAATTTCAAATTCAGTACCTTCGCCACCTGGTGGATTCGCCAGGCCGTCAGCCGGGCCATCTCGTATCAGGGGCGCACCATTCGCATCCCGGTGCACATGGGCGATAAAATCAACCGGTTGTACCGCACTCAGCAGGCATTAAAGCAAAACCTGAAGCGCGATCCAACCGAAGAAGAACTGGCTGAAGCGCTGGATCTGACACTGGAAGAAGTGGTCCATATCCATCGTGTTTCACAAAAAACCATTTCACTCGATAAGCCGACCGAAAGCGATCGGGAGGAGACACTCAGTGATTTCCTGCCGGATGAGGATTCAGCCTCGCCGGAGGAGGAAGTTAACCAGAACCTTCTTCATACCAGTCTGATGGAAATTATCAACTCCATCCCTCCCCGCGAGGCGCATTTGTTGAAGTTGCGCTACGGGCTGCTGGATGGAAAAATCTACTCACTCTATGAAGTGGGCCAGCGGATGGGTATTTCAAGAGAGCGCGTCCGCCAGATTGAGTCACAGGCTTTGCGCAGATTGCGGAAAGCTCATGTGCTTTACAAGTTGAACGACTTTTAAAGGTAGTTATTGGAGCGGCTGAGGG
Organism: Anaerolineaceae bacterium; assembly: GCA_036825755.1. Classification (GTDB taxonomy): domain Bacteria; phylum Chloroflexota; class Anaerolineae; order Anaerolineales; family Anaerolineaceae; genus JAJFTV01. The sequence continues at coordinate 15,318 of DAISXR010000053.1, read as the reverse complement.
GCCAGACGTGGGATGGTGTCCTGCACCGGATCCGTCTGGTCACTCAGCAGCATTCTTCCCATTGTATCGCCGTATACCGCCATGCGCGGAATCACATCCACATCATCCATCTCAATCGGCTGAGCCAGATTCACCTGAAAACGCCTGAAATCCAGATTTTTGAAAAAATTCTGTACCAGATGCACCTGCTGATCCTGGGCGGATTGTCCAAACGCGTCCAGCACCGGTGTTAGCCACTGCCAGGCCTGCAGTTTATCGGCCTGGTAGAACTGCCGGGGCGCCCGGCCCGTCCCCAGGCTGATCAGCGTGGTCTCCGCCGGGTCCCAACCCAGGCAATAATTAGCCTCATAAGCTGCCAGATAGCACGGGTTGGCGTATGAACCCACTCCGCCATCTACATAGCGTCCGTTGAACGGGGGAAAATACGTGGGAACCGTGCAGGATGCCAGAACGGCATCGGCCAGGCGCCAATCCTGATACTGGTACTTCCACGGCTTGATAAAGCAACTGCATTCTTCCTTGAGATCAAATGCCGTGATCACCAGGTCAAAAGACTGGCCGGGCTTCCAGAAATCTCCCATCACACGGTCACCCAGGCCTTTGTACAGCGCCTGGGCCAGCGGTTCGCTGGGGTAGCGGTAGCGCATCAACGGCCACAAACGGCTGCGCAGGCTCTTTTTGAAGATGGACGGTCCCATTTCGAGATACATCTGAAAGATCTGCTGCGCCGGTAGCCCGGCTGCCACCGCCCCGGCGATGATGGAGCCGGTGGATGTACCGGCGGCCAGTTGGAAGATCTGGTTCAGCGGCCGGTTGAGCGTTCGTTCCAGCATCATCAGTGCCCGGGCGACGATCACCCCGCGCATCCCGCCCCCGTCGATGGCAATCGCAACATTCTTTCGGAAGGGTTTCATATTCCCTCGCAGCGTTACTCGTATTTTCTGCGAGGGTGAGCAAGAAACGTGCCGGGTGAAATGGAGCTTATGCCTGGTGGATCATCCCCATACTGTGGTACTCGTATCGTTTGGTGAAGCCTTTTTCCAGCGCGCAGGTGATTACATCGGGCTGCCACGCGGAGGCGGACATATTAAGGCGGCGCCCCGGCGCAAGCGATTTCAACCGGGCTGCCACGGTGTCAAACATCAACGGAATTGCCGGGCTGTGAGCGGGATCCACCATGATACGGGCGTGGTTGGTTCCGCCGGTACGCGTACGGTAATTGTATACAATGAAACCAACCACTTCCCCGGTTTCTTGATGGATCAGCGCTGTTTTTTGTGTCTTCGACCCGGTTAAGGTTTCCAAAAAATTCATCAGCAGGTTTCCCTTGAAGTCAGCGGCATTGACCGGGTTATATTTGCGCACCGCTTCGGGTGTGATGCTGTCGATGAACCGGTAGTGCGTCTCCCAATCGGAACCGGGTAAATCCTTCAGTTCGTAGGCTGCGTCCTTCTCAGCCGGGCTCACGGTCTGGTCGGCTCCCAGCAGCAGATGAACTGTGCCGGAAAAATGCTCCCACCCCAACGATTCATACAGGCGGTAAGCGGGAATGTTTCCGTCAATCACATCCAGCAAAATAACACAGCTCCCCTGTGAACGCATTTCGGCCAGTGTGGTCTCCACCAGTTTTCGGGCAATGCCTTTACGGCGGCTATCCGGATGAACGGCTACATTATTAATGTAATAAATGGGGGTTTTGCCGCCCCGCTGCTGGAACATGATGGTTCCCACCATGCGGCCGTTTTCATAACACACATACCCCTGAAATAAATGCCGCAAAGTGCTGGAAAACAACATACCCACCCGCAGCAGCGGCCAGTAGCGTTTGATCGCCTTCACCTGGTCGCGTAGCTCTTCGGCTTCACCCGGATCAACGCTCCATTCGGGGTTATCCGGGTACTGGAACGAAGCCAGTGAGACTTCAACCAGCGGATCAATATCTTTGGGCAGTTGTATTTTGCGGATTTCCATGTAGTTTCTCCTCGTTTGCGATTATTCTGGCGTGTTACTGCAGCCTTGCGGCATTAATTATGCAACCCTGCTCTTATCTTTCATCCATTCCCGGAGGGGATCATGCCTAAGAAATTTGGATTTTTACGTTTTATTTCCGGTCTTTACAAGGTTATCGGTATCATCCTGATTGTCGTTGGAATTCTGGGGGCTGTTGCCGTGCTGCTCTCGGCCATTTTGGGCGGAAACGACCTGCAGCAATTCAGCAATAATTTTGATATGCCCATGCAGCGCATCACAGGCGGCGGCATCCTGGGCGGATTATTCGGTTCAGCGATCTTCCTGCTTTCGTTCCTGCTTGCCGGCATTTTTCAGATGGCCATCAGTGAAGCGATCCTGGTGTTTCTGTGTATCGAGGAAAACACCCGCGCCGCTGCCAGCCTTCTGGCCCATCAGGATTAATTCCCTGCTGTTTTCTACCTCTGTATCGCCTGAGTCTCTGAGGATACCCTCTGGGATTCAGGCGGCTTGGGGTTCTTCCGCGGTGCTGACCGGAAAAAGAAACGCGGTTAATAACATCTGCCCGGATTCCTCCACCTGCCTGTCCTCATACTCGCGGATCAGGGCAGCCAGTTTTTTATGAAATTCAAGCTGCATGACGGGCGGAAGGTGTAACTTTTTCTGGGTCAGATAGCTGTCCTGTGTGAGCTTTTCCTCCAGGTTGGAATCAACCACCGCCCTCTGCATTTCATCGAGCGCGGTCTCCTGCATTTCCTGCAAAACCTGCACGCTGTCCGTTTTATACGGATCAAACCGGCCCTCAAACAGGCTGACCGCCGGGGCATAGAAATGCGCCACAGCCTGATAATATTTTTCCTGCATGTGACCTTTCATGGCCGTTCTTACCACCCGGATCAGACGATATTTTTCCAGTTCCAGAATGTGATAATACATGGCGTTGGCCGTTTCGCCCAGCACGTCAGCTACCTGCCGGGTGGTACGCGGTTTTTGCAGCAATCCCAGAATTTCTACCCTGCGCGGATCGGAAAGCGCTTTCATGGTCTCCAGATCCCTGATAAAGAATGTGTTTTGCACCAGACCTCCAAAGAAATCAGCCATTTGGCAACTGTCGAAGTACAAATATATTTGAATACATGATAACAGGAAATTAAACAATGTCAAGACGATAATGAAAAATATCAATATTTTCAGGTATATTATTTCAATAATATTCAATAAATTCGCTTATTCTTTAGTTCTTTGATTTTTTACCCTTCCACCTCAAAAATAGCTTTTTGATCGCCCAGGCGCCCGCGTTTTTCCGTTTGTTTGCGTCTTCCGATATTTCCGGTAAAATGAAGGAGGAGCGGGTATCATGAAAAAGAAATTCTACATTCTCAGCATCATTTCGTTCATCTTCAGCATTTTTCCATTTTTAAAATCCAAAAACAGAACGGTTACCACCCTGCTGTGGCTGCCCAAACTGCTTTCAGGGGCTTTTTCCCTGTGGCTGGCTCTATTTGGTCTGATGGGCACCGTGTATGGTGCCATGCGCCGTGATTTACGCATCCTGTATACCGGCAGTGTGGGTGCAATTCTATCGCTGGCTTACATCCGCCAGGTTACCAAAGGACACAACGGGTTTTCGCAAACCTTTGGCCCCAACTGGCAGGAGAAAATTCCCGCTGAACAGCGCCCGCGTATGCAGCGCAGCCGCTGGCCTGTGCTGGCGCTGCCGGTACAGCCCGTTCCTCACCAAAGAGACATCCCTTATGGTACCAGCCCGGCTACCGGTCAGCCGCTTCTGGCCGATCTGTGGGTTCCGCCCAAACATACCGTTCCAAGCGGGGTGGGTGTGATTTACATCCACGGCGGCTCCTGGCAGCTTGGCACCCGCGACCTGGGCACCGGGCCTTTCTTTCAGCGCCTGGCAACGCTGGGGCATGTGGTCATGGATATCGACTACACGCTGTTTCCCTACTGCACTATGGTGGAGATGGCCCAGGAGGTCAAACAGGCGATTGGCTGGTTGAAATCGCATGCTGATGTGCTGGGGGTCAATCCACAAAAAGTGGTGTTGATTGGCGGGTCGGCTGGGGCGCACCTGGCTCTGCTGACCGCCTATACGCCGGATAACGAGCGATTGTGCCCGCCCGGTACGCTGGAGACCACCGATTACTCGGTTCGCGGAGTGGTAGCCTATTACCCGCCCACTGATTTTCGCAACCTGCCCGGCGATTACGGCACCCTGCTGGATTTACAGGAACGCAGCCTGTGGAAGAAAGACCTGCAAGCCACCGTGGTGCGCTTTATGAACGATTCGCTGGCGCTTGCATCCTCCATCCGCGGAGACCGCAAGCAATTGCGCCGTAAGCGTTGGGAGTCGGAGCTGTTTGTCAATGCTTCCGATTTCATGTACCGGCTGATCGGCGGTTCGCCTGAAAAAGACCCGCAGCTTTTCACTTTGGTATCTCCCATGGCGCATATCACACCGCACTGCCCGCCCACGTTGATTCTACAGGATACCGATGATTTCTTTGATTTCCTGCCCGGGGCCAGACGGTTGTACAAAAACCTGCAGGAAGCCGGCGTGCCATCCATTCTGGTGGAATTTCCGCACTGTGAGCACGCCTTTGACCTGATTCTGCCGCAGATTTCACCCGCAGCCCAGGCCGCCACCTATGATGTGGAACGGTTCCTGGGCATCATGTCTGCCTGAAGCCATGATACGCGTCCATCCCATCCGCACCTGGATGTCAAACGCATACCTGGTGGAAAATGAAACCGGTCTGTACCTGGTGGATGCCTGCGCGCCGGGGTCGCAAAAGCAGATTCTGCAGAAAATCGACGAGCTGGGCAAAGAACTGAAGCTGATTGTCATCACGCACGCTCATTTTGACCACTACGGCAGCGCCGGGGCGATACGCAGAGCCACGCAGGCTCGTATCACCATTCACAGTGCCGATGCCCCGGCCATGGCACGGGGTCAGACCCCCATCCGATCCGCGCACGGGCGCGGGCGGTTCACCCTGCCCTTTCTGCCGCTGATGAACAGTGTCAGCCGCCCGCTGAAGACGGACGCGGATGTCATTCTCGAAGACGACAGCCGCCTGGATGCGTTCGGTTTGCCCGCTCGCGTACTGCACACACCCGGTCATACCCCCGGTTCAATCTGCCTGCTGGTGGAAGATCCGCCGCATGGTCCGCTGGCCTTCACCGGTGATCTGGTGACCGCCGGGCGCGTGCCCGCCCTGCAGCGGCTGTATGCCGATGACTGGGAGGAGTTGGCCTGCAGCCTGGCGCGCCTTCAGGCGGCACAGCCGGGCCAAGTGTACTGCGGGCACGGCTCGCGCCCCATCCCGGGTGAGGTTTTTCAGCAAATCAAAGCGGAGTAAATAGAGTTTCTGCTGGTTTATTTACAGGGGTAAATCCCAGGGCGCGCGTTGAACCGGTTCATTCATCAACGAGCGGCCGATCTCCGCCCGCCAATCCGGCAGCAATTGCCCCACAGCCGCCAGCAGGCCAAAACAGCCGGCCAGCATCATATCGCCAAACGGGGCAGGGAAATACGGCTTCAGGGCAGAGCCGGCCATCAGACCACGGCGCGGTCCGGTGACTGAAACGATTAAATCATCCGTCAGCGGGTAATCTGTGTACATCAGCGCGCCATGTCCGTGTTGTTCAAATACATCCGTGTGCTTTATTGTGCCGTCCGCCAGTCTGCGCACCAGCGCATCCAGGGTGGCGGCATCCAGAAAACCGGTGTGATGCTCAAACAACCCTTCCACACCCTGCGGTCCCAACCGGAAAGCCAGCGTGTGCATGTTGCCGATATTGACCAGGATGTTATGCCTGCACTGGCGAATTTTCTCATCAAAACTGGCGCCCCACACCGCCGCCGGGGCAGTATCCATCACCACCAGCGGGGCATCCACGCCGGCCGCCGAATCAGCCACAGCCATCAGACGGGTCATCACGGGCGGGATGTCTTCCCGCAAAAAAGCGAAGCAACTCAACGCATCGGCCGGGTTCCGCAAGGCAGACTCAGTCTGGGCTGCATTCCCGGTGCGAATGCGACGGTCCAGATAATCAAAACGGAACTGCCGGTCTGAAATGCCGGCCGGCGTATTGCCGTGATCAAACACGCCAATCGCCACCGCGCCCAGGTCATCCAGCGGCACACCGAACTGTTCAAAACCCCGCGCGATGGCCTGAAAATCAAAATCACGCAGCGTAATTCGTTGCACCTGCTCGGGCAGCGCAGCAACCTCGTCGTCGCTCACCAGAGTCACTCCCATTTGCCGGACCACTGCCAGATCATCGTTGAGACTGCGCGCCGCATCCGGGGAGGCGTAAACCGTTTGCCCACTCTTCAACAGTTGGTCGACCCCCCAGGTGCTGGGGCCCCCTCCCATCAGGCAGCCGGTTAACACCACGCTGCGTCCGTCACGGGCAGCCTGCCGCAAGCGACGGTTCACCTGCAGGGTGGGCGACGGAACCACCATCTTATAACCGTTTTCAATATCCAGACGGGGATCGTACAGAAAAATATCCTGCGTGCCGGTGCCAATGTCGATCGCCAGTATTTTCATTTGTTCTCGCGTTTGTGCAATCGGAGAAGGCCTACTCCTGCAGTTTATCGGCGCGTTTCAGGCCGCGTTCCAGCAGATAAAAAAGGAACAGCACAGCCACAATCAATATGGCCCATACCAGAAACGGATTTACATTCAGGATCGAAGGCAGCGTGACGCTGCCGTAATTGGCGACCGCCGCGATCTTTGGGTACACCCACTGATAGGTGAGCCCGTACAGGACCGAGCCCGTCACCAGCCCTACCAAACCGGGGAATAAATAGTCCAGCTTGCCCTCGCCGCTCCCGGCGGCGCAGGTGCCTGGTCAGTAACCGGTGAGGGCCATGCCGATGCCGAACACCAGCCCGCCCAGCACATTTCCGGCCACATAGGTGGCGGGGATATTCGGAAACTGAACCACGCCCCAGGTATTCAACAGGTACAGACCCGTGCCGCCTACCACAATGGCGGTCAACATAAATTTGATGACGGTCAGGTTGGTAAAGCGGAATGCGCCGGTGATGTTGGCATAACGGGTCAGCCCGCCCTTGTTGAGCGCGAACCCAAACAGCGTACCCAGCAGCAGCGCGATGACAAAAGACATCAATACTTTCTCCTGAAGACAATCCACACCGTGATGATGCCGGAAAGGAACATACCGCCCATGAACAAAAAAGCCGATGGGGTGAGCAGCATGCCGCCGGAAATCGCCAACCCGCTGGTGCAGCCGCCGGCAATGCTGGCGCCGTACTGCAGCAGTACCGCCCCAATGAAACCCAGCACAATCCGTTTCCACGGCGCGCGTCCAAATACCTTGCGCCAGACCGGATCATCGTTCCAACGCAGCTTCCAGGTACGGCTGCTGAGCGCTCCCAGCATGCCGCCCAAAAAGATGCCCAAAAACAGCATGACCGACCAATCCACGGCCGGCGGGACCACAAAACGGAAGTACATATTCGCATCAGCCGCCAATGGATCGGCCGTGTGCACCAGAAGGCTGGTGATGCTGGCCAGCGGCCCGGCAGCGCTCAGCAAATGCTGCCCGAGCAGCACTGCCAGGATGCCTGTGATGCCCAGCAAGACACCGGCTGCGTACGGTGACCAGTTTTCGCGGCGCAGGGCTGAGGCCACCCGGCTGATTACTGCCAGCGTCTCCTGCTGACCGGCTTTCAAACGGCGTTCATTCCAGATCACATACCCAACTGCGCCGGCCAGAACACCCGCCAGCACCAACCACAATACCGTGTTGAGCGTTCCACTGCCGGTAGTTTCAGGCGCGGATGACCCGGTTTCAGCAGGCAGGGTGGCTGTGTCGTCCGGCTGGAAAGGACCGGTCAACGTGCCGGCCTGTAACTCCTCAACCAGCGCCGCAGCGTCAGCCGGACCGGATGAAGCCACATCCAGGATGCCGCCCACGGCCGCTTCGTTCATCCCCAGCTCATCAGCATAGGTTCGCACACAGCTTTCCAGCTCACTGGGGTGACAGCTCTTGCAGGTGGTTGAAATCTCAACGTAACCGGTCCGCATCCCCGCGTGAGCCAGTTCAGCGGTTGCTACCTGGCGATCACCGCCGTGGCAGGTTTCACAGAAATCAAACAGGGCGTGCTGTTGGTGCCATAATCCGTTATCAGAAACAGCGTTCTGCCCCTGGATTTCATGACAGGTTTTACAGGAGGAAGGCGTGGTACACTGCGCCTCTACCGGCCTGGCTGGCATCAGAAACAGGATACCCGCCAGGGCCAACAGCACTGCTCCGGCGCACAAAAGGATCAGTCGCAGCCGGACGGGTTTCATCTTACTCCCACCGGGCTGGCTGGAAACCGGTAAATCATAGGGCATGGGATCATCAGCAGGATTTTAGTGCACAGCGCTCGATTCCGCAAGACGGTTTTTGCAGGGCGATAACCCGGGTGGAAACGCTCCATAAGGTATGACCGGGAGTAGAAAAATGACGGGGAGGTGGCATAACGCAACCTCATTTTCATTATCAGGGGGTTTGAGACGGGGATAGGATTGAGCTGGTTGGTGAAGCAGAACCGGCGGTTGGCGTCACCTCGCGCACCTGCACCGGGCTGGCCACGATAATCAGCCGGTGCGTGTTGGTCTGCTCAGGCCAGCACGTCAGCAGGGTCAGGCGTTCATCATCGGAGGGCAGCAGCCAGGCGGCATTTTCCATACGTTTCTGAAGCGAGACCCCCTCTTCCGGCAGGACCATCTTTTTCACCACCACATAGGCATACCAGTTTCCGTCGCTGCCATATACCTGGATCAGATCGCCTTCCTGCAAATACACCAGTTGGCCAAAAACCTTGCCGTGTACATTGTGGTGCCCATTCAAAACCGTGTTACCCGGTTTACCCAGCGGGGCCGTATCCGAATGCCAGCCCACCGCTTTTTCATCCGGCGCTTCCCACTGTACCAGTTTATAAGTCTGTCCGTCTTCCTCCACCTCAACAACCGTCGAAGTGGCCGGGATGATGGGAGCGTCCAACCCGATCTTGGCTGCGTAGATCCAGCGCGGTTCCACCACCTCTTCTTCCACCATCTCGCCTGGCTGCGGAATATCGACATCCGGGGTGGAATTCACTACAACCGTTGCCGGGTCGATCGATGCCAGGGTGGGGACGGCCTGTTCAGGGGTGGAGTCGGCCGGCAGAAAAACCGAATCGCCGTCTGTGGGTTCGCCGGTTCCGATGGTGGACGAAGAGGCATTCTCAAGATAGGCCGATTCAATCATATCTCGCGGAACTTCATCCCCCACATAAGCGGTGGGCTGCTTTTTTTCAAGCAAATTGAAGGCTCCCATAGAGCCAAAAAAAAGCATGACGGCTCCCGCGAGAAGCAGTGCTCCTTTAAGCCACTTTTTACGCTTTGGATCCATAACAAACTATTATATCTTGAGACAAATAGAGGCAGTGACATGCTATCGATTTTGATAGCAGGCCGACCGGATACCCGCGCCATCGGCGCAGATCAAATTCTCGTTTCGTCGGAGAGTTTTTACGTAATATGTCATATTTCACATATGACATATATCACTATTAGAAAAAATTAATCTATTTTAGAATATGCACATATTTACTTATGCGTGTATGCGCATATAAGGATAAATAAAAATCATGGTTACAGCCTCACTAACTCAGGAAATCACAGCACTGCACGCCAACATCTGTTCTGCGGTTGCTGACCCGAACCGCATACTGATCCTGTACGCGCTGAACGAAAAACCCTGCAGTGTCAATGCTCTGGCAGAAGAACTGGGCCTAAGCCAGTCTGCCACCTCGCGGCATCTTAGCGTTCTGCGCGACCGCGGCATCATCACCTCACAGCGTGAAGGCCAGATGGTGGTCAATTCCGTGGCCGATTCACGTATCATCCAGGCACTCGATCTGCTGAGAGAGATTCTGGCCAACAATCTCAAAAATCAGGCCGCCTGGCTGGGGTCTGATACTGATTCCAATACCGACAATCAATAATCATACAGGTTGAAAGGAAACCCCATGAAGAAACTGGTCATTTTAGGCGCCGGGACTGCCGGCACGATGGTGGTCAATCGTCTCAGCAAGATTTTGAATTCCGATGAATGGAAAATCACCCTGGTGGACCCGGATCCTGTACACTATTATCAGGCCGGGTATCTCTTCATTCCCTTTGGCATGCATACCAAAAAGGATGTCATCAAGCCCAAGCGGAATTTTATCCCCCCGCAGGCGCAGCTCATCCAGTCCAGTGTGGAAGCCATCGAACCCGATCACAACCAGGTCGCTCTGGCCGACGGCACCCGTCTTTCGTATGATTATCTGATCATTGCCACCGGCACCGATATCCACCCCGAAGAAACACCCGGGCTGGCCGAGCATGAGTGGGGCAAGACCATCCACAGTTTTTATACGCTCGACAGCACCATGGCGCTGACCGAAAAACTGCGCACCTTTGACGGCGGACGGCTGGTGCTCAACATCGTCGAAACGCCCATCAAATGCCCTGTGGCGCCGCTGGAATTTGTCATGCTGGCCGATTGGCACTTCCGCGAGCGCGGCATTCGCGACCGTGTGGAAATCGTTTACTCCACCCCCTTACCGGGCGCCTTTACCAAGCCGATTGCCTCAAAAATCCTGGGCGATATGCTGGAACAGCGCAACATCATTGTGGAGCCTGATTTCTATATCGAACGCGCCGAGCCGGATCAAAAGAAGATCATCTCGTATGACGAACGCGAGATCAATTACGATCTGCTGGTCTCCATTCCGCTCAACAAGGGCGCGGACGTAATCGGCAAATCGGGACTGGGCGATGAACTCAACTACGTGCCGGTCAACAAACACACCTTCCTGGCTGATGGTCATGACAACATCTTTGTGCTGGGCGACGCCACCAACGTACCCACTTCCAAAGCCGGTTCCGTGACCCACTTCTCGATCGACCTGTTCAGCGAAAACTTCCTGCGCCACATCGCCGGGTTGGAAATGCACCCCAACTATGACGGACACTCCAACTGCTTCGTTGAATCCGGATACGGCAAGGCTGTGCTGATCGACTTCAATTACAACACCGAACCGCTGCCGGGCATGTATCCGCTGCCGGGTGTGGGCCCTATGACCCTGCTGGGTGAAACTGAGATGAACCACTGGGGCAAGCTGATGTTCCGCTGGATGTACTGGAATATTTTGCTGCGCGGCGGAGACCTACCGCTGCCTTCAACCATGAGCATGGCCGGCAAGTGGGCCGCCTAGGAGGATGGAATGGATGTTCCGGTGCTGGATCTGAATCAAAAACTGGATCTGCTGACCGAACAGGTGGCCTATCTCACCGAGCAGGCCCGCCGCAACGAGCAGATGCGCGAAAGCGGAGAAGAACTGGTGGAATCGGCCATGCCGGTGGTGCGTGAAGCCATGCGCCTGGCCAATGATCAACTGGAAGAGGTGCAGGATTATATTCAACCCGCCGATCTGCTGCGCATGCTGAAGAAACTGATCGTACACGGCCCGCAACTTGAACAGCTTCTCGATCAGCTTGACAGTCTGTCAGATTTGATGGATAGCGTTGGGCCGGTAGCCAAGCTGGGTATGTCATCAGCCACCACCCTGCTCGACGGTCTGGATCGCAAAGGTTATTTTGAACTGGCCCGCCGCTCCGGCCGCATGCTGGATACAGTGGTTACCTCGCTGGATGAGCAGGATCTGGATCGATTGGAACAGAGCATCCCCCCGCTCATGGAAACGGTCAAGGACGCGGCAAAACCGGAGACTGTGCAGTTTCTGCAACGCACATTCACCGCCGTGGAAGAAGAAGTGCAGAAACCGGTCGACAGTTCGATGGGCGGGCTGCTGCGCCAGTTGCGCGACCCGGATGTACGCCGCGGTCTGGCCCTTTCACTGCGTATTTTGCAGGTGATCGGCCGGCAAGCCAAAGACAAAAAACAATAATTCGATTTGAATCAATTAATTTTTGGAGGATTACAATGGCAACAAAAGATATCGCAGGAAAGACCGTTCAGGTCAACGACGAAGGCTTCATGACCAACCCGGCCGAATGGACCCAGGAAATTGCCGTGGCGATGGCAAAAGAAGAAGGCATTGCAGAATTGACCGATGTCCATTGGAAAGTGATTGAATTTTGCCGGCAAAACGCTGCCACCACCGGAAAAGCGCCCACCCTGCGCACCATCACCAACGGTGCGGGCGTAACCACCAAAGACCTGTTCACGCTGTTCCCCAAAGGCCCTGCCAAAAAAGTGGCCCGCATTGCAGGTCTCGGAAAACCGGAAGGCTGCGTCTAAGTTCTGTTCATCAAATATTGATTGGAGAAAACGAGAATGACAGAAGAAAATCGTAAGATCGCTTTTATTTGCTCAAAAGGCACACTGGATATGGCCTATCCTGCCCTGATCATGGGATGGGCGGCGCTGGGGAATGGGATCGACGTGACCCTCTTTTTTACTTTCTGGGGCATGGATCTGATCAATAAAAACCGGGTCGACCACCTTGAGATTGCACCTGTGGCCAACACCAGCATGAAGATGAGCCTGATGGGCGTCAACACCGGCAATCTGGGTATCCCCAATGTGATGGGCGTCCTGCCGGGCATGACCGCCTTCGCGACCAAATTGATGAACGACAAAATGAAGGGGTTGGAAGTTCCCCCCGTACGCGAGTATTTACAGATGCTCTCGGATGCCGGCGCAAAAATGTACGCCTGCAAAATGTCGGTAGATATGTTTGGTCTGAAGAAGGAAGACTTTATTGATGGTGTGGAAGATATCGTCACTGCCGGCGATTTCATGGACATGACCGAAGGGGCACAGATCATCTTCATCTAATCGTAAGACAATTCAACCCTGAAGGGCTGTCTCATTTTTTGCAGCGTGCTGCATTGGATCAGACAGCTTTTTTTTGTACCCGGATTCGACACCGGCAGGGAAAACAAAACCGCCCGGATGTGACTCCGGGCGGTATCGGAAACAGTTTGGTTACTTGAGGAACTTGTTGCGCAGGCTGTGGGCAATGAAAGCCATACCCAGCAGACTGACACCCAGGTACATCATCAGCTTGTTGATGAAGCCATCCTGTGCGCCGCCCAGGTCAGCACCGGTAACAGGGATCAAGACTGCTTCGGTGACTGGAGATGGGGGCTCTACCGCGGTAACCGGGATGCTGTATACAACCACGGGCGGTTCAGGAGGGGTGACACAATCGCTGGTGTTCAGTCTGGGCCGCAGTTCCAGGAAACCGTCCTGGCCCCAGTAAACGGCGACGGTATGCCGTTCATCAAGCCCGAGGTTACCCAGACGGAGGGTGGAGTATGCATCGATGGTAGCGCTCTTGACCGATCCGCCGTCGATGGTCCAGGTGATGTCCATGGCGGTATCGTTGGGGTTGCGCAGGTTGACAGCCATGGTCCACTGATCATTCTGCAGGTTGCAGAAAGGCGTGGCGAAGGTGGGGCTGGATTGCGGGAAACAGGTCAGACGGTTGGCAGGATCATAGGTGATCGTGCTGGTGCCGGTGGCGATATCTTCCTGGCCCGTGGGGGCAGGGTTTTGAACTGCTTCTGCCACAATCTGGACGGGGCGGATGACCCAATCGGCATGGGCAGCCAGGGTCAGCTCGGTGAGCTGGCTGGGGTCGCTGATGCCGGGCCATTCGCCGCATATGGTAACAATGTAGGTGCCGTCGGCGGTGAAGGAGGTCACCTCGCCGTCATCGATCACAGACGGGTCATCGGCAAAGAAGTCAACAGCGCCCACGGTCAGGTTGGTCACGGTGACGGTGAAGTCAAGGCACACGCGGCCGGCTTCTTCCTGGCAGGTATTCTGTTCCACACCTTCGATGGTGACGGTGGGGGTGATGATCAGAGCATCCACGGTTTCGGTGTCGGTATCCGAAAGGATCGGATTACCTTTAGAGAAGCCCTGGGCATAAGCCACGTTGGTAACGAAACCGGCGATCAGATCGGCTTCCACAACGGTGTATGAAGAGGTGCATTCGGTGGTGGCGCCGGGCAGCAGAGTATCGGTAGCTTCGTCAAGGTCACAGGCCTCGTCGGAGGTTTTGTCATCGAAGACCGAGAAGGGGCCGTACAGGGTGGTCTGGCCGATGTTGGTCAGGGTGTAGGTGTAGTGGATCACATCGCCGATGCGGCTGAAAGAGGTCTCGACCGCGGCTTTGTCAATGGACAGACCTGTTTCCACCAGGGCGTTGGCCGTAGCGGTATCTTCGTTGCTGTCCACGGGGGTATCGCCAAAGAAAGCGTGGCCGGTTGCCACATTGGTGACGCTGCCTTCGTCCAGATCGGCCTGGCTGATGGTGTAGGAAGCAGTGCAGGTGATCGACTCGCCGGGCAGCAGGTTTTCGGTATCGGGGCAGGTGACGGTTGCTTTGTCATCGTCCACGGTGAAGGGACCGGTCAAGGTGACATTGCCTTCATTGGTGAGCTCATAGGTGTAGGCAAGCTCATCGCCAACCTGGGTATATTGAGCCGGGGCAACCTCTTTGTCCAGGGTCAGCAGAGCAGTCTGATCGGCTGTGGCCGTGGCGCTGTCCTGATTGGAGGTAATGGTGGCGTCAAAGTAATTCTTTGCGTAAGCGGTGGCAATGTTGACGATTTCGCCGGCGTTCAAATCGTCCTGGGTGACGATGTGTTCAGCGGTGCAGGTGGTGCTGGCGCCTGAAGCCAGGCTGGCTCCGGCTGCTGAGCAGTCCACTGTTTCTTTATTATCGGTCACTGAGAACGGGGCAAACAGCATCATGTTGCCGGTGTTGAGCAGAGTGTAGGTATAGGTCAACGTATCGCCGACATTGGCATAGGTGAGGGGATCAACCGTCTTGGTGAGCTGCAGAGTCCAACCGGGGGTGATGCCGTACACGATCACGGTATCATTGTTGGAGGTCACCAGGCCGCCATCGCCGTCATAGCCGGTGGCATAAGCGGTGTTGCCCACTGCGCCGTCGTTCAGGTTGGCAATATTGATGGTGTATGTGCCTTCACAGGTCACACTGGCGCCGGGAGCCAGGTTGGTAACGGCGGCCGGGCAGTCCAGCAGACCGATGCGGTCGTCATGGATATTGAAGGGAGCGTACAGGGTGACGTTGCCGGTGTTTTCGACGTCGTAGTTGTAGTGGAGAATGTCGCCCACTTCATCGTAGGTGCTTTCGACGGCTGATTTGTCGATGGACATAGCCGGACTGGCAACGCCCTCTACAGTTACCTGGTCTTCATTGGAATCGATGGTACCGTTATGAGCAGTCGCTTTATTGGTCACCTCTCCGGCATCCAGATCCGCCTGGGTGATGGTGTA
>DAISXR010000052.1:12209-25325 GCA_036825755.1 Anaerolineaceae bacterium | reverse complement strand
CACACGTTGTCAGATATGGAACCTTAATCACCGGCCCTTAGCCGACCCCTCACTGGGTTCGGGGTGACAAAAGAGGACCCTGTCTTTTCGTGGCTAGGGCAGGGGCAAGCCCTACCTGTCCTCGTCGGGGCTGGCTCTGCCAGCCTCGACCCCGCGCACGGCTCTTGATTTTGCACCCGCTTTATGGGATAATTTCACCATCTTAATACGCAATAGCTATGATGGAAACGAGTAGGCCTGCGCAAGGGTCTGGCAGCGAACCCGGGAGAGTGAGAGCCGGGGCAGCCTGACAGGTCGAAAATCCTTCCGGAGCTGCAAGCTGAAAGGGTGGGAACCGCGGTTCCCGTCACCTGTGTAGGTACGCCGGGGACGCCCGTTATCAACGCCTCAGGATAAGTGACTGCACAGTCATATGTCCTGGCAAGTGCCTGCCGGATGGCAGGAAGCGGGGTGGTACCGCGAAGCATGTGAATTATCGACCTTCGTCCCTGTGCGTTCAACCTTCTGGTTGGGCCGGGAGGAAGGTTTTTTATTACTTTTGCCGATGGAAAGAGGAAGTTGAAATATGTCAAAAAAGACGTTCAAAAAAGCATCCAGCATGGTGAATTTTGTGGAGCAGGAGCATGAGGTGCTCGACTTCTGGAAACGCACCGATGCATTCAATAAACAGCGAGCCTTGCACAAAGGCCAGCCTAAATGGTCATTCCAGGACGGCCCCATCACGGCCAATAACCCCATGGGTGTGCATCACGGCTGGGGACGCACATACAAAGATGTGTTCAATCGCTACTGGACCATGCGCGGACGCGAACTGCGTTACCAGAACGGTTTTGACTGCCAGGGTTTATGGGTGGAAGTTGAGGTAGAGAAGGCGCTGGGTTTCACCTCCAAGAAAGACATCGAAGACTACGGTCTGGCGAAATTTGTGCTCAAGTGCAAGGAACGCGTGCTGCGTTACGCCTCCATCCAAACCGAGCAGTCGCAGCGCCTGGGCTACTGGATGGACTGGAACGATACGAATGTGCTGCGCCAGATGGCCGACAAACTGGTGGAGAACCCCGCTCAGCAGATGACCGTGCCCGGCCCGCTGGGCCCCGTCACCGATTCGGTGGAGCAGTTGGTGGGACGGCTGGGCATGCCCGAGATGGGCGGCAGCTATTTCACCTTCTCCAACGAGAATAACTATATGATCTGGCGCTTCATCAAAACCTGCGCGGAACGCGGTTGGTTGTATCAGGGCGCCGACGTGATGCCCTGGTGCCCGCGCTGCGCCACCGGCATCAGCCAGCATGAGATCGTCACCGACGGCTATTCCGAGCTGACCCACAAGAGCGTCACCCTGCGCTTCCCGCTGCGCGGACGCCAGGGAGAGTCACTGCTGGTATGGACCACCACACCCTGGACACTGACCAGCAACGTGGCGGCCGCCGTCGGCCCCGAGCTGACCTATGTGAAGGTGAAGCAGGGCGACGAGATCTTCTATCTCTCCAAAGGCACCCTGCACATGCTGAAAGGTAAGTATGAAATCTTGGGCGAGCTGAAAGGCGCCGAGATGGAAGGTTGGACCTACAACGGTCCGTTTGATGAACTGGAAGCGGCCAACCTGACCGGCGGGCGCACCGAGCTGCGCGAGTTGGTAAAAGATGTGACACTCAACGCCGTTCAGGCCCATCAGGTGATCCTGTGGGACGAGGTTGGCGAGGCGGAAGGTACCGGAATCGTGCACATCGCCCCCGGCTGCGGCGCGGAAGACTTTCAACTGGGCCGCGAGCGCGGCTTCCCGCTGCTGGCCCCGCTGGATGAAGAAGGTGTTTTCCTTTCGCATTACGGACCGTTCACCGGCATGCACGTCTCCGAGGTGGCTCCGCACGTGTTCAAGTCACTTGAGGAAAAAGGCGTGCTATACAAGGTGGAAGACTACACCCACCGCTATCCCACCTGCTGGCGCTGCAAGACCGAGCTGGTCTTCCGCCTGGTGGACGAGTGGTACATCAGCATGGGTGAAACCTACGACAAGCCGCGTGAGCAACTCACCAAAGAAGAAAAAGACCGCAGTTTGCGCTACCAGATCATGGATGTGGTGGATCAGATCCGCTGGATCCCCGAGTTTGGGTACGCGCGCGAACTGGACTGGCTGAAGAACATGCACGACTGGATGATCTCCAAGAAGCGTTTCTGGGGTCTGGCGCTGCCCATTTGGGTGTGCGATTCGTGCAAACATTATGAAGTGATCGGCGATGATGTGGAGCTGAAGGAACGCGCCGTGGAAGGCTGGGAGCAGTTTGAGGGCCATACCCCGCACCGCCCGTATGTGGATGCCATCAAGATCAAGTGCCCACACTGCGGCGGTCTGATGCACCGCGTGCAGGATGTGGGCAATCCCTGGCTGGATGCCGGCATCGTCAGCTTCAGCACCACCGGCTACCGCAAGGATCCAGCCCGTTGGCGCGAGTGGTACCCGGCCAACTGGATCAGCGAAAGCTTTCCCGGACAGTTCCGCAACTGGTTCTACAGCTTGCTGGTGATGGCTACCGTGCTGGATCACAGCGCGCCTTTTAAGCAGGTATTCAGCTACGCCGCCTTGCTGGCCGAAGACGGCCGCGAGATGCATAAAAGCTGGGGTAACTCGATCGAGTTCAACGAAGCCGCTGATAAAATGGGCGTGGATGTGATGCGCTGGATGTACTGCGCGCAGAAACCGGAGAACAACCTGTTGTTCGGTTACAACCGCGCGGAAGAAGTGCGGCGCGGCTTCCTCATCCCGCTGTGGAACGTGTACAGTTTCTTTGTGACATATGCCTCCATGGACGGCTGGCAGCCCGACCCAGCCAATTTTGACCCGAATACTCCGGAGGGCGATACCCCCATCAGCGACAATCCGCTCGACCGCTGGGTACTGGCCCGCCTGAATGAGGTGACCGATAAGGTCAACGATGCGCTGGAAAACTCGGATGCGTTTGCCATGACGCTGCTGGTGGAGCCCTTTGTAGAAGATCTGACCAACTGGTATGTGCGCCGCAGCCGCCGCCGTTTCTGGAAGAGCGAGCATGACTCGGATAAGAACACCGCCTACGCCACGTTGTATCACGTGCTGGTGAAACTTGGCCGCCTGCTGGCCCCGGTTTTGCCGTTCGTGACTGAGGTGATGTATCAGAACCTGGTGCGCTCCATGTACGACCAGGCCTATGAAAGCGTCCATCACACCAGCTACCCGCAGGCCGACGAGAATGCGTTGGAAGATGAGTTGGTGGTTCAAATGGATCTGGGCCGCCGCATTGCCAGCCTTGGGCTGGGAGCGCGCGCCAGCGCCAATCTGAAGGTGCGCCAGCCGCTCTCGCGTGTGCTGGTATACACCCCCGATCTGAACCGGCAACTGCCAGACTTCCTGGTGGATATCATCCGGGATGAGCTGAATGTGAAAGCCTTTGAGACGGTCTCGCACCCCGAAAAGCTGGTGACCTATCGTATTCTACCCAACAACAAATTGCTCGGCCCGCGCTTTGGCAGCCGCTTCCCGGCCCTCAAAGCGGCGCTGGGTGTTTTGGATCCGTATGCCGTGGGGCGGTCGGTGGTGGCCGGCGAGCCGGTGGAGATCACCCTGGATGGCGAACCGGTGGAACTGGCAGCCGAAGAAGTTCTGGTGGAAACCCACCCGGTGGAGGGTATGACGGTGGCCGCCGATAAGATGGTGACGGTGGCGGTCGATTCGGTCATCACGCCCGAGTTGAAGCTGGAAGGTCTGGCGCGCGAATTTGTACGCCGCGTGCAGAGTATGCGCAAGGATGCTGGCTTTGAGATCTCTGACCGCATCCAGGTAACCTATCAAGCCTCCGATACCCTGAAGCAGGCCATCGAGACTCACCGCGCTTATGTGATGGGCGAGGTGCTGGCGGTGGAGTTGACGGAAGGCGATGCACCCGAGGGAGCGTACCAGCCCGAGCCGTTCAAGTTCGACGGCGAAGAGTTGGCGGTTGGGATTAAGCAGGTCGCCAAAGCGTAAGAGAAGAATGTGTGAGTCATGGGCTGCCTGTTGTCAGGCAGCCCATGTGTTTTAATGGACGAAAATTTGCTGCCAACCTACCGAAACAGTAAACCGCCGGGAAGGACTAATTTTCCCCACCAACCCAGCCCGTTTGTCATCCCGAGGGTCGGCGTCTTCGCCGCCACGAGGGATCGGACAGAAGGGCATCCTACCGGTTCCAGATAGGAAAACGGGAGAAATTTTTCCCTGGTCGATCCCTCACTGCCGTTCGAGATGACACGATTGGCAATCTTTCACGTACACGGTGAGTTGTGCATGCATACAAATCTCTCAAAGATAGACGCCTTTTTCGCAACATCCATCCGCCCGTAACCCACCGAGGTGTTCTGTTGGTGAATTACGGGGCAGGGAATTATGCTGATTCACATGCTATCGTGTGCCCCTCCACCCACCCTATGACAACCCATTCCGAAAACCAGTGGAATCTTTCAGCCTTGCCGCGCGGTATCCAGTACACGAAAGGTCATTACAGCCAGGTTGAATGCCAACCATGCCGATACCAAGCTCAGCAAGATAGACAGGATCAATCCAACCGGCCCGGGAAGCAAAACCTGAATCAGAATGGGGATCCCGGCGGCGATCACCCCCAATATCACACCCCCGGCGCTGACCTGGGGAACCGATCCGTTCATCAGTAGGTGATCATGTGACTGCCGGATGACATCGAAAGCCGCCAGACTGGCTGTGCTCGCAATGATCCCGGGGATCAGCGCGGCAATCGGCGTGAGCGGTGTGCTGAAAATGATTGAACCGGCAGCCAGACCCGTCAGGCTGATCAAAATGGTCAGAAGGCAGGTGAGCGCTGCTTCATACAGTAAAAAATGCCTGCGGGAAACGGGCAATTGCCGCGTCAAGACATAGTTTGCAAGATCACTCCGAAGACGAGCCGCGGACGCCTGGCCGGTGAGAATCACCCACACAGCGATCAGCAAAATATAACTACCGGGTTGAGAGAGAAAGGATAAACCCAGCATCAGTACAAAAATTTGGCCCCATATGAAAAGGGATGATAGTTGAAACGATCGCTCAAACTGTACGATATCTTTCCAGAGGAGCGCCCCAGCGCCGGAAAGAACCGGCAGGCGAGTGGGTTTTCGCGTCACCCCCAACCGCTGCCGTGTTTGTATATCGGCGCTGATGGCTGAAAAACCATATCGTTGGGCTGTGTGGAGCATATCGGCCTGGCGGGTTTCCTGAGCTGCCCGGCTGAGACTGAGTGAACCCGAAACCTGGTATAGCACAGCCAGTGCAGCCAGAACAAACAGACTGCCGGCTATCCATGCGATGAACACATTGCCGCCTGAAAAGGCTGTTTGAAACGGAAACAGGATCGCATCAGGCAGACGGCTTCCGAGCGGAAAGATAATGGATGCCGGGTTGAATGCGCAGAATACCAGAAAAACGAAGAATGCCAGGACTGGCGGCATCACCATCCAGGCCAGCCCGCGACGCCGGTGATCTTTTTGCAGGCGGATTACCCCCACCACCCAGTGAAGCGAAAAAAGGGCGCTGTGAATGGGGAGGATCACCAGCCAGGCGCGCAGCCCGTACATGATGTACTCCAGAATACGGCTTGCGCTCATGGCGCCCGGCAGAACTGCTTCCGCCACCGAAAACCCAAGCGTGACAGCCGCCAACCAAAACGGAAGCGCACTTTTCAGCCAGGGCATCAATAACCAGCGTATTACCACATGGCAGCGATTGAGGGGAGTGTGGCACAGCAGGGTCTCATCCTGTTCCGAAAAAATGATCGGGCTGCGCCTGAGCGCCTGCCAGAAACCGTAAACACCCCACACACCCAGCAGCAACACCTCCAGAAAAATTGCCGCGCGCACCGGATCAGCCGGGTCGATCCACTGCAGGATGAGAGCCCCGCCGCCGGCAAAAAACAGGAGCACCGCAAAAATCCAGGCGCTAAAGAACAGGATCAGATACAACAGGTAAACGCGGTTGTTAATGGAGTGATCGTTGTGTTCATAAGCGACAAGTGACAGCCAAAATGCTAACTCCCGTTCTTCCTGGCGGCCGCGTACCCAATGGACGGCTTTCATCCGGCCTCCAGTACCCCATGCTGGATAACCAGGCGGTGATCTGCCAGTTTTTCGTTCAGATCGGCGTCATGCGTGGATAATAGAATGGATGCGCCCTGTTCGCGCAAACGCCGCAGTTCACCGGTCAGCATGGTGACCGCCTCCATATCCAGCGCTGAAGTGGGCTCATCCAGCAGGATAACTTCAAACGGACGGATCAAGGCCAACGCCAGCCCCAGCTTTAACCGCATGCCACGCGAAAAATGGTGCGGAAAAAGGTGCCTGGCTTCCCACAGACCCAGCTTTTGCAGCAGTTCTTCGGCTCTTTCGTCGAAGTTCTGCAGTGCGTTATGGGCCATGGCAATAAACCGTAAATGTTCCCAGGCGGTCAGTTCCAGGTAAAAGCGGGGCACATCTGGGACGAACACCAGTCGCCGGCGAACTTCGACCTCATCCCGGTACAGATCAAACCCTGAAACGGTGACCGATCCGGCGGATGGTCGGATGAGACCTGACAGGCATGACAACAGGGTTGTCTTGCCGGAACCATTTGGCCCGGATAGAGCTGTGATTTCTCCGGTGTTCAGGTTGAAAGAAGCGGGTGCCAGAGCGACAAAAGCATCGTATTGTTTGCTTATTTCCGAAGCGACGAGACAGGCTGTCAACGGTTTCTCCTGTTTCAAACGATTTTCAAGGGGAGGCAGGTGATTGCGATTTTTGAGGTCTTTCTTATTCCTCAATCCAATTCATCGGATTGATTATAAGTCCATACCCATGGTTTCCTGATATTTGTCCCGTGTCACCGAAAACCATCCATTAAGCCTCGATTTGGATCAGGGGATTCCGCTCACCAAAGACCGCCGGATGTGGTATAAAATGCTGTGTTCCTTATTCCCATTTGCTGAGCGTTCCGGTGCACAAACCTCTTCTTCGATTTTCCGACCAACGACTGAAATCCGTCTGTTTTCTGCTCATCCTGCTGGGCTGCCTGATCCCCGCGCACAAAGGTACGGCCCAAACCTCGGCCTACGCCATCATCGATCAGGTCAACCTGCTGCGCGCCAGCTACGGTCTGGCGCCTTACTCCGTCGACAGCGGGCTGATGAGCGTTGCCCAGGGCCACGCCAGCTATATGGCCTCCATTCAAACCGCCACACACAACCGTGCGGACGGCTCCACCCCCTGGCAGCTTGGATACGAAGAAAACATTGCCACCGGCATGCTGGGTTTTCTCACCCCTGAAAACGCGGTGTTCAGCATCTGGCAGGACGCCATTCATATGAAAACCATGGTGGGATACGCCTCCGGTTCCATTGGGGCAGGGGTAGCCAATGACGGCACCGATGAATACTATGCCATCGATGTGCGCCCCATCGGCGAAAGCGTTTCTTCCGGTGGCAACAACACCGGCAACGGCGACAGCGCTTCTTTCACCCCCATCCCCACCATCCCCGTGGTCCCGCTCATGACCAGCACGGCGCATCCGGATGGATCGCTGGTTCACCTGGTAGGATATGGGCAGACCCTCTGGTCGATCGCGGACGCCTATCACATCACCATCGACCAGATCCGCGACTGGAACCAGTTGGATGACAATTCAGCGAATATTTACGCCGGTCAGCTTTTGCTGGTATGGCCGCTGTCTTTGGTCACCCAATCGGCTACGCCCACCATCACACCCACCATACTCACCTCCACGCCTACACGCCCGCCCAATACCGCCACGCCTACCCAGACGGCAACCGTCACCCAAACCCCCACGGTGACGCCCACACCCACCCCCAAATCGCTGCTGCAAACGGTGAAGGATGCCAACATCAACCCCACTATCTGGGGCGGAGGTCTGCTGCTGTTAGTGGCTGTATTGGCGGTGGTATTCATGCGCCGGGGGATCACCATCACCAAGTAGGTGGTGTTTAGCCGGATTAGCCGGCCAGAAAATGACCGTGCAGGTCTGTCAGACGGTTCCTTGGGAGCGGTGAGGGGTTGGTTACCAGAAGGAATTCAAACGATGACAGAAAAACGGATGATCTCCTCCCGAAAATCAATCTATCTAAAAACGGCATTCTGCCTGCTGTTCAGCCTGGCGATGTGCCTGATTAGTAATTCAGGCGCAGTGGCGCAGACCGACGCTTACGCGCTGATTGAACAGGTGAACCTGCTGAGAGCCGGTTACGGGCTGGAGCCGTATACGGTGGACGCGAATCTGATGGTCTATGCCCAGGCGCACAGCGAGTATCAGGCAGCCAACCAGATCAGCACACATGTCCATTCCGATGGGTCGATCCCGCAGGATATTGGTCTGGTGGAAAATGTAGCCGGCGGGCAGATGGGGTATTTTACGGCCGAAGATGTGGTGTTCAGCGTATGGGACGATCCCGTGCATATGAAAACACTGGTGGGGTATGCCACCGGTTCCATTGGGGCCGGAGTGGCTGATGACGGAACTGACGAATACATCACCATCGACGTGCGCCCGGGCGGAGAGGCGCTCCCCACCGGGTCCGCGGCACAGGCCGGCACCCAGCCTGTTTCCCTGTCCACCATCCCGATCGTACCTCTGATCACCTGTACTCCGCAGGCGGACGGTTCCATCATTCACCTGGTGGGATACGGACAGACCCTGTGGGAGATTGCGCAGGCTTATCAGATCACCCTGGATCAACTGCAAACCTGGAATGGCTATTCAGCGGATGACAGTGCGGTTTATGCCGGGCAGAAACTGCTCGTACTACCGCTTTCCCGGGTGACGGTTTTTCCATCGGCAACCAACACAGCGACAGCTGAAGCAGCGTCTTCCACGCCGTCTGCCTCTCCCACACTGCAAATCACCCCGACGGTTTCCTGTACACCGACAGCCTCAGGGCAACCTGCCGAAACGGCAAGAAGCAGAAGTGACCGATCGGTCACCTGGTTGATTTGGGCGGGAGGTTTGATTTTAACCGGGACTATCTTGTTGGTGTTCATCCTTTTCAGAAGTCGAAACTGATTAATTGTCCCACTATAAGCCTGGTCGATTGCGTTTCATTTGGCGGTTCGATCCTTTAATCCAATCCTTCAGTAAGGCTGGATTGAGTGAAAGTTTTCTTAATATCCGCCCCTTTGCCTGATTGAAAATTATGAGTATATAATCCGAATATGGGGGTTTTGTATGATTAGAAAGGAGTAACTATGGAAAGCAAGTCAAAGGCATTGGGGCATCCCATTCACCCCATGCTGATCGTATTTCCATTGGGGCTTTTCATCACCGCAGTCATCAGTGATGTGCTATACCTGATCACTGATAATGAAATTTTCTCGCATGTAGCCTATATCAATATTGCCGGTGGGATCATCGGCGGGCTGCTGGCGGGTATTTTTGGTTTTCGCGATTGGCTGGCCATTCCATCTGATACGCGGGCCAAAACGGTTGGAATCACACACGGGTTGGGAAACCTGGTGCTGGTGATTCTGTTCGCAATCAGTTGGTATATCCGCAGGGATAATGTGGATTACATCCCCACCACGGCAGCCATGATCTTCTCGTTTGCCGGGTTGCTGCTGGGCACCGTCACCGCCTGGTTGGGTGGCGAAATGGTGTACCGGCTGGGGATGGCAGTTGACCCGGGAGCCAATCTGAATGCTCCCAGCGCCTTAACTAATCCGGCTCCTGAAAGCGGCCGGCAGTTTGTCGGTGTACCGGTCACCGGGCGGGAAGACATGTTGAGCGATAAAGACATGCACCGCGAAGACTATTCGCAGCGCAAGGATAACGCGAGTCGCGAGGAAGACATGCATCGCGACGCAAGTATGCAGAGCGAGGATTACCCCCATCACGGTCGCCCGGTGGACGATCCGGATTATCCGCGTGAGGGCTACTCACGCGAGGACTACCCCCGCCGTCCGGATGATCTGCCCCCAGACCCGGATGATCCCGATAGACGGTGAAACGGGTCGGTTTTATGCTCAGCATCAGCCTGTTCTGGCTGGTGCTGAGTGTTCTTTCTGACGGGATCACCAGCCTGCTGCTGCCAGCAGGTTTTTTTTGGTTGAAAACACATCAATAATGGGCCAATCCGAAAATGGTTTGTGACCGGGCGATCTGCACAGAATCATCATTCAGTGTACAATCCTGATTTATAACCCAAGAAAAGGTGCATTTTGTAGTGTCTTCCAATATTTTAATCGTCGACGACGAGCAGGCGATTGCCGACCTGGTTGGCGTTTATCTGAAAAACGAATCTTTCAACGTCTTCAAGTTTTATACCGGTCGGGAGGCGCTGAGATGTATTGAGACCGAGCGAATTGATCTGGCGGTTCTGGATGTGATGCTGCCGGATATGGACGGTTTGCAAATCTGCCAGCGCATCCGCGAGCGGTTCAACTTTCCGGTGATCATGCTGACCGCCAAAGACCAGGAGATCGACAAAATCACCGGTCTCACACTGGGCGCCGATGATTACATCACCAAACCGTTCAAACCGCTGGAACTGGTGGCCCGCATCAAGGCGCAGTTGCGCCGGTTCACCACGTATAATACCGCCGAGACCACACATCGCGAGCGCGTGCTCACGGCGCGCGGACTGGTGATCAACCTGGATACCCATGAGTGTCTCCTGAACGAACGTGAACTATCACTCACGCCCATCGAGTTTTCCATTTTATGGATCCTGTGCGCAAACCGCGGTAAAGTGGTCGGTTCGGAAGACCTGTTCCAGCAGGTGTGGGGTGAGAAGTATTACAGCAACAGCAATAATACCGTCATGGTGCATATCCGACATTTGCGTGAAAAAATGGGTGATTCCGCTGAACGACCCCGCTACATCAAAACGGTGTGGGGTGTAGGATATAAATTTGAAGAGTGAATACGGCTCCCTGAAAAGAAAGATCCTCCAGCAGGTACTCATCATCGCCATCGTGGCCGCCGCGGTGTGGCTTATTATCCAGTATGTGTTGATCGACGGGCTGTTCCAATCGGCGTTTGCGGAATGGTTTGTTCAACTGTGCCAGGATACATTCCACATATCGTATGGTGAGGGGGCCAATATTTATTCGCAGCTTTTCCGTTCCAACAAAACCGAATTGCTTTTGGTGAGTCTGTTCTGCCTGCTGCTGATCCTCTTTTATATTGTGCTGTCGCGCATGACCCGCACGTTCAAAGAGGTCAGCAAAGGGGTGGATCAATTGCTGGAAGAGACGGGCGAAGAGATCAGGCTGCCGCGCGAGATGGATTTTCTGGAGGTAAAGCTCAACCAGATCCGCGAAAACCTGTCCAGGCGGGAACGCGACGCGCGCGAGGCTGAGCAGCGTAAAAACGACCTGGTGATGTATCTGGCGCACGACATCAAAACCCCGCTTACCTCGGTGATCGGTTATCTCAATTTGCTGGACGAAGCGGCCGATATGCCGGTGGAGCAACGCGCCAAATACATCGGCATTACCCTTGAAAAGGCCTGCCGCCTTGAGCAGTTGATCGACGAGTTTTTTGAGATCACCCGCTTCAATTTACAGACCGTAGTGCTGTGCAAGGAGCAGATTAATCTGTCGCTTATGCTGCAGCAAATGGCGGATGAGTTTTATCCGTTGCTCTCACCCACCGGCAAGCATATTGATGTGCAGGTACCGGATAATCTGCTGGTGTGGGCCGACCCTGACAAACTGGCACGTGTGTTCAACAACATCCTCAAAAACGCGGCTGCTTATAGCCGTGATGACAGCGGTATCGCGGTGGACGCATCCCAGCAGGGTGCCGGGTAGTTATATCTTTTACCAATCTGGGCAGCCAGATCCCGCCGGAAAAGCTGCAGATGATTTTTGAAAAATTTTTCCGCCTGGATGCCTCGCGTTCGTCTTACTCGGGCGGTTCCGGATTGGGGCTGGCCATTGCGCGTGAGATTATCACAGCCCACGGCGGCTCGATTACCGCCGAAAGCAGTCCTGCCTGCACCATCTTCACGGTAGTATTGCCGGTGGGAGCGGGTGTGCTTTCAGAGAAAAATTCGTCTTTCGTAAGGGTTTCTTAAGAATTTCATCAGCAGTTATTCCAAAACGCCGGTTCGGTTTTCAGTAGGATGAATAACTGAAACCGGATCTTTTTGCATTCCTGTCTGGCATGCTGGATTCAGCATGTCGCCTAAAATGCGATAGATCCTGACCAGGAGTCAATTGAATGATTCATCGTACCCGCGCTTTACAATCCATCCGATACGCTGGCAACGCAGTGAAAGCTGAACCCGCATCCGAATTGCGTATAGATAATCGAAGCCATAATCTCAAAACGGGGATCGTCCCTCGTGTTTTTTGTGTGAACCTGTGTCTGCTGGCGGTACTGCTGGCATTCTGCCTTGCACCTTGCCTTGCATCCTGCAGTATTTCCATCAACGAGAACCAGCCCGAAGTCACCGCAGAACCACCCACAGCGACTCGCCTGCCTTCCGAAACCTCTTTACCGTCCATAACAGCGACATCCTCCATCACGCCGACCATTGACGTGCCCGCCACCGTGCAGGTGCTCAATGTGCTGTATGAGCAGTCGAACCTGGATCTGCAGGCTGAAAGCGCCCTGTTAATGGATGCCCAAACCGGTCAGGTGTTCCTGGAGAAAAACGCCCGTCAACGCATGTTCCCGGCCAGCACCACCAAAATCATGACAGCTCTATTGGCATTGGAATATCTGGACATGGAGGAGACCCTGATGGTGGGGGAGGAGGTCAACCAGGCGTGGACCAAGCTGCGCATCAACGCCCAGAAAGCGGGGCTGGAGTACGGGCAGGAGATTTCCGTCAAAGATCTGCTGCACGGGATGCTGCTCATGTCGGGTTCAGACGCGGCATTTGTGTTGGCTTATCAGACAGCCCAACGGGAAAGCGGAGGGATGTACATGGATGTGAATCAAGCCATCACTCATTTTTCCGAATTAATGAACGCGATGGCCCAGGAGTTAGGCGCCTTTGATACACATTTTGTCAACCCGGATGGTTTTCAGGACCCGGAACATTACTCCACCGCTTATGACCTGGCGATGATTGCGCGGGCAGCCATGCAAAACCGTGATTTCCGGTCGAT
>DAISXR010000052.1:10153-12109 GCA_036825755.1 Anaerolineaceae bacterium | reverse complement strand
TGCTGGAATATGCCCGGCAGAACTTGCTGCCCGGGTCATAGTGCCATTATCCTTTGGAAACAGACCGCGGTGCACTCATACGCTGCCCCTGGACCGGTGCGACCAGCGGTTTGTGGGCCGGGCGTCAGGCCGAGCGTCCGGCTGAAGAATATCTGATCATGCGGCATTCGCGGAATAAACCGCGCGGTGAAATCCGTCCAAAACGGGAGAGAAGGCAGAAGGCGCAGATAACGCGCCCTGGATGTTCACCGATCGGCCGGATGGGGCGGGCATGCGGCCCGCCCCTGTCACTTCATCCATTGAGATATTTAATGTATCTGATATTTCACTCAGATTAGGGATTGGGAAACAAAACCATGTATGGGATAATATGCAAACCGGCCTTTACTCATATTTACAATCCAAATATCTGAGGTAAATCATGATCGAAGCAATGCAAGGATTTGACTCGTTTTTAAACGATGTCATCAAGACGTGGAAATCGCCCGGGGGCGGTATCGCAGTGGTCAAAGATGGAGAGATTGTCTACAGCGCCGGCTGCGGTTTTCGCGATCAGGAAAAACAGCTTCCATTGACTCCTGACAGTATTTTTGCTATCGGTTCCACCAGTAAAGCTTTTTCGGCAGCTTCGATTGGCATCCTGGTGGATGAAGGAAAGCTGGAGTGGGATAAGCCCATCCGCTATTACATCCCCGAGTTCCGCATGGTAGACCGCGTGGCCAGTGAATACCTGAGTGTCCGTGATATGCTGTGCCACCGCTCCGGCTTGGCGCGCCATGATCTGGCGTGGTATCACCGCAAAATGACCCGTCGTGACCTGTTGAAGCTGCTGGCCTGCCTGGAGCCCAACGAAAGCTTCCGCAACCGCTGGCAGTATCAAAACATCATCTACGGTACCACCGGCCTGGTGGTGGAAGCCGTCACCGGCAAGACGTGGGAAGATTTTGTGCAGGAACGAATTCTCAACCCGCTGGGAATGACCTCAACCAATTTCTCGGTGACCGTTTCTGAGCAATCCGATAATTTCTGCTATCCGTATCTGGAGCATGAAGATAACATTTTGCGCATCCCGTTTGCCAATCTGGACGCGCTTGGCCCGGCGGGCAGCATTAACTCCACTCTGAACGATATGTGCAAGTGGATGGCTCTGAACCTGAACCGCGGGAAACTGGGTGATACTCAGATCGTCTCTGAGGCCAGCATGGGGCAAATTCACCGGCCGCAGATGGTGGTGCTGGATGACAGCCCGCTGTCGTTCAAAGACACTGACAGCTCTGAAACGTACGGCATGGCCTGGGGCATTTACGATTACCGCGGTGTGGAAGCCTGGGAACATACCGGAGGGATCGACGGCTTTGCCACCGAAGTGTTCCTGGTACCGGAGCACAACCTGGGTGTGGTGAGCTTCACCAATATGAGCACCGGCGCGCCCATGGCGATTGCCCGCACCGCCATTGACCGCATTTTGGGTTTTGAACCCATCGACTGGAGCGCCCGCTTCAAAGACTCATATGACAAAGCCATGGCCGGCGCAAAAGAAGGGGCGAAGGCTCCTCGCCAGGAAGGGACTCATCCCAGTCACCCCGTGGAAGACTATGCCGGCAAGTTCGAGCACCCGGGCTATGGCGACATCGAGTTTGTGATGAAAGAGGACGCCCTTACCGTACTGTTCCGCGATTGGGAAATCCCGCTCCAGCATGTTCACTATGATGTGTTCGACGGCGAACTGCCTGTTCTTGGGATCTATCTCAAGTTCACCTTTGAGATGGATGACAAAGGCAACATCGAACGGGTCAGCTCTCCATTGGATCCCATGGTGAAGCCGATCGTGTTCACCCGCGTACCAGACGAGGGTATGAAACAGCGCGGCTTCCTGGAGCAGTTCGAAGGCGAGTATGAACTGATGGGGCAGACCCTGAAAATCGCCCTGAAGGGTGAGTGCACTTTATGCGCATC
>DAISXR010000052.1:6065-10053 GCA_036825755.1 Anaerolineaceae bacterium | reverse complement strand
CGCTGGCCGGAAAACGAATAAACGAATACAGAGAGAAAACTATGCATTCGTGGATTCATTTTGGTGGAAAAAGCTTAACAAAGATGTTCGAGCGAAATTTGGTTTATTCGTTTATTCGTTCACTGGCCCAAAGCGAAGAATGCCTGACAAAAAATTACGAGTTAAGCTGTAGACCATTCGTTGATGGCTGAGTAGAACCATCCACGAATGGGCCAGCACGGAGCGCTGGCCGGAAACGAATAAACGAATACGGCGAGGAATTCTTCCCATTCGTATAGATGCATTGACGCATCAAAGGCTCTGCAAAGGTCAACTGTTGAATATGGATCTTATTCGTATATGCGTTGATTGCCCGAAACGAAAACCATCCGACAGGAGTTCTCAGGTAAGGTTGAACCCTTTTCGACAACAGCCTGTCTACGCCAGTTGTTTGTTTTTCTTCAATATCAGCATCTGCCAGATCACCAGCGCGCCCACCAGCAAAATGCCATCATTCAGGCTGCGCGAGGTGGCCAGTAAAATGGTCACATTGAGGGCAAGTGTGCCGATAAACACCCACAGAGCGACGAATTTCCCTCTCTTCACCAGGCGGGAGCAGAAAATCAGCAGTCCGCCCATCACCAGATTGGACGCAAAATCCAGCCAACTGGTGGGCGAGGCCAGCGAGGGGCTCAGCGCGGCAATCACATTGAGCACCGCCATCAGCAGGCTCAGCACACCCGCGATCAGCAGCGCCAGATTCACCGTGCGGAACAAAAAGGTTCTTTGCCGTTCAGCCGGGTCAAATTGCGGGGAGACAGGCGTTTCATTTTCCTGCATTCTGTACCTCCTGCCGGAGTGAGATGGAATCAATACGGGAACTCAGGTAATTCTACCATCCCATTTTTGATGGACGGCCTGTGTGTCTGACTCGTTTCCGGGCCGCAGGGTTTAAAAGCCGGAGTTCTCAAAATCGATAATTTCAGGGAATTGATCATGCAGGTTGGTTCATGCTATACTCATCTCAGTAGATCCTATACATCATAAAGAGGAGTTGTAAAGTGCGAACTTATCGGCCGCGTCTGCTTCATATCCTTTTGATCGTCATCATCAGCCTGTTCATCCTCAGTTGCTCACTCCTTTCCGTTGGTGAAAACGACACGATCATCCCCACTCTCACCAGCGAACCTGTGGTGCAGCAGCCCACCAATACTCAGGCTCCGCTTTCCACCAATACCACTCAGCCGACGATCGCCATACCGACCGTCCCGCTGCCCACCAATCCGCCGCCCGTGGATGTGCAGGTTGCCCAGCCCACTGAGGAACCCGCTGCCGCCCCTGATTTTTTCACCGAGGAATTCGACGGCGATTTGAGTAACTGGGAATATTTCTTTACCTCTGGCGATGAAGATCTGGCCAGCTTTTATACTGAGGATGGTAAATTGAAATTCTTCCTGGAGGGTGAGCAGATCTACGCTTACCTGCTGTATTCACCGTACTACTACAGTGATGTGTCCCTGACCGTTGAAGCTGAAAACCGCGGTTTCAATGATAACAACGTCAGCCTGATCTGCCGATACGATTCCGAGCGCGGCTGGTATGAGTTCAGCATTGCCAACAACGGGTTGTACTGGATTTACTACTATGACATCATGAACGAAAGCGGCTACAACCTGATCGCCAACGGCGGCTCCAACTCCATTCACACCGGCAAAGATATTAACACCTATTCGATTGTTTGCCAGGAAAAGACGTTGATCCTGTACATCAACAACCAGGAAGTGAAACGGCTGGAAGAAACCAATTACGTCCTCAAAGAGGGCCAGGTAGGGGTGGGCGTTTCTTCCTTTGATGTGCTGCCTATTGAAGTTGAATTTGAATATCTGACCATCGAGTAGCCATTTTGACCCACCTCTGAAATCAAAAACCGCCGGAAAACTTACCGGCGGTTTTTCTGTTTTATCACTGAATAACTCAAGCAGGCATGCCGGTCAGCCCGGCTTCACGGTTATATTGCGCCCATGCTTCGGCATAAGCGGGGTCCGCAAATTTGAGATCCGCGCGACCTGCCAGCCGGTAGATCCATTCGCTGGTGGCCTGGGCGGCGCGGTGGAAACATTCATCCATGAACTGCTTCTTTTCCGTGTCGGTGCCTTTGATCACGCTGCGGGCCTCCAGGATGAACTTGTCTTCCAGCGCAGCAAAATCTTTCTGGATAGCCGGAACAGCATTGTCAAAATCGGCCATGGCGCGGCGGTGTAGCAGTTCACCCATCCACCACATGGCCTGCGGATCAAACGTCTCGCGCGGGGATGGACCCATATAGGGCAGATCAATACCGGGGAAGACCGGCTTGAAAATGGATGTGCAGGTTCCGGAGGTACCGGTAAACCAACCGATGATACCGTCAGGGCTGACCTCGGAGGCCATCGCGCCGCAGGCGTTCCACAACCCGTCGTCCGGGCCGGCATGCGCGCAGATGGGATGACCGTTTTTCCGGGCGGGGTGATAGCCATCCGGGTGAGCGCGCAGTAAATTGAAGGCGTCGCGAATGGTTATATTCTTGCCTATATTCTGTAAGAAACCGCAGGTGGTCTTCTGACGCGGGATGGAACCCAGATCTTCCAGCCGCGATATGTCGGTGAAGCGGGCGTCCCAGTCCACGCGCGGCTGTTCATCGGCCAGCGAGCTCAACTCCCAATCGGTGTGAAGGGTCAACGCATTGGAGATGGAATCGACCGGATTGGCCTTGCGGGCAGCCCATTCACGGCCGGCGGTTTCTAAAATCCAGGCCTCGTGCGGGTCGGCGATCATGTAGCTGGAATCGAAGTGCGAGTTGCCGCTCAGCTCGCAGTTGCCGCCCTGGCCAAACTGGTGCACCAGTGCGCCCATCACCTCAACGGCCTGGCGGGCGGTTTTGCCCCGCTCCAGCCCCAGCCGCAGCAGATCCATGGTGATCAGGCCGTCCGATTTTTCATCCTGCATCACGTTGGTGAAGATGGCCTCGTTGCCAATGGCAACGCCGTATTCGTTCAGGCCGATCTCGCCGCCCCAGGTCCAGAACGAGCGGCTGAGGATGACATCATACGTTTCTTCTACCTGCGGGATCATGATATGCGTGGCAAGCAGCTTTTCGCCTGGCAGGTGAGTTTGGTGCGGCAGGCGCACCAGCGCGTGAGCTTCGTTGACCAGACAGTCGGCGCTTTTCGCCATGATCACCGATTTTCCGGCGGTGGCGGGAGGTAGTGCAACAAATGAATCACACATGGGAAACCTCTGTTGATGGAATGAATGGGTACATCAGGTATGTTAGCACATTTTTAGCGAAACGCCGGAAAATGACAAGCCGTGATGGTTTACAACCCTACCCCCGCGTCACTTCGTGACGTACCCCCTTCCCAAAGGGAAGGGGGAAATTATATTAAGTTATAAAGTTGTGCAGCGGACTGCACAACTTTATAACAGGGCGGGGGAAAATTCCCTGCACAACAACAAATGGAGTGCAGCAGAATTATCATGCAGGGGAAATGAATCCGTACCTCAACCTACAAGCTTAATCTACTGGAACTGGCTCGTAGACCACCCCGACGCTGCGCGCCACCCCTCCAGGGAGGGGAATTTAGTTGCGTGGCTAAAAATTGGGTATCACAAAATATTTCGGTTTTCTCCGCAAATGAGTGAGTGTGTGCAGTCTGCTGCACACACTCACTCATTAATTAATTTTCCCCTTTCCAAAGGGAAGGGGGTCAGGGGGATGGGTTGTGAATCACGATGGCTTGCCAGGGTGGTTAATACGGGCGAATATTATTCGCCCCTACCATTGAAAACCAGCCCCTTTCGCCGGAGGGATGAGGTGGAACGTTGGGGTGGTAGAGCACATGGTTCATCTCGTCGGCAATATGGACGCGACAGTTTTTACACAAAGTCGTAGGTAGGTTCATGAACCGCCCCTACCATAAACTCTGAAATGAGTTCCGAAGAAAAAATGTTCCGAACTTCTTTACTCATA
>DAISXR010000052.1:0-5965 GCA_036825755.1 Anaerolineaceae bacterium | reverse complement strand
ATCAGCAGCAGCATTTGCACCAGAGCCATCAACATATGTCCCAATAATGTGCCGAACAAATAGGTGGCCTTGCTGGTGGGGGTGGTCATCAGGCGGCGCAGTGTGCCTTTCTGGCGTTCGTAGGCGAAAATGTTTGAAATGCCGATGAGCGGGATGAACACCCAGGTGATCATCTGCCCGGCCGACGAATTGGCAGCGGAGTTGTACTCAATCTGATCAGGGGTGCTACCCTCGATATGGGTGATACGGGTGGGAGCTTCGTCGATCAGCGTCTGCGCCTGAACGAGCGCTGCATCAAAAAACGCCTGCCGTTCCGCCGCGCCGGTAAACGGTTTGATGCTTTCCGCCTGCTCCACGCTGCGGGCGGCGATCTCCACCGCCGCGCCGGTCTGGCTGGTCACGGCCAGCACCGCCTGTTGGGCCGCCAGGGCGTTGGTGTTGTTGGGCTGCTGGCGCAGTTCCAGCTCCACGCGGCCTTGCTGGAGGGTCTGTTGATTAAGCTCCGGGGGAATCACCAGCACAGCGGCGACCTGCCGGCGGGAAAAAAGATCTTCCGCTTTTTCGAGTGATTGCACATCCGGGCGCACCGCGTCCGATTCATCCAGAGCGGCGATCATAGAAGCCGAAAGCGGCGATTGAGCCTGATCTACCACCACCAACCGGACGCGGTCATCGCTCTGCGAGCCGGTTCCGCCGGCCAGCACCAGCGTAAAAATGATGGGCAGGATCAGAAAAAACAACCACACCGAAAAACCGGTGAAACGTTCCCGGATATCTTTCCAAATGATGGCGAGAATTTTTTGCATGGCGTCCTCCCCACTAACGCACAATACTGTCGCGACGAAATACCAATACCGACAGGCCAAACAACACGAGGCCCATCACCAGCAGCCCGGTGATCGCCCCGCCGATATCGGCCAGGCCGCCGCCCTGAGCCAGCGTGAGAAAACCGTCCAGCCCCCAGGCATTGGGGGTGATCTTCCCCAGCATCTGGAACCAGCCAGGCAGCGCATCAACACTGAAGAAGGATCCGCCCAGCAGCCCGAACAGCAAGGTGACGATCATGCCCATCCAGGATAC
This sequence comes from Anaerolineaceae bacterium, assembly GCA_036825755.1. GTDB lineage: Bacteria > Chloroflexota > Anaerolineae > Anaerolineales > Anaerolineaceae > JAJFTV01. Next base: position 4,885 of record DAISXR010000052.1, on the reverse strand, counting down.
CTGCCCCGGAGTTTTGGCGGTGGCGGTGATGAGCATACCCCAACCCACAGCCGCGAACACGGCTGCCAGCACCAGCGCCAGCACACCCGTGGAATCACCCCATTCCAGCCCGAACAGCATAGTGGTGGACACAATTAAAATGAGCACCTGCGCCGTACCGGTTAAGAAGGTTCCCAAAATCTTGCCGCCCAGCACCTGCACGGTGCTGGTGGGGGTCACCAGCAGGCGCGTCAATGTGCCCTGGTTGCGTTCGGTCAGCAAAGTGCGCCCGCCGTAGGAGGCGGTGTACATCAGGAACATCAGCGCCATTCCGGGAGCCATGTAAGCCAGCACATTGAACTGCACATCCGCGCCGGTATTGGTGACGCCATTCAAGGAGATGGCTGACTGCTCTGTTTCACCCAGGGCAGCGCCGGCCTGCAATCCCACCTGGGCAGCCTGCTGCGGAGTTATCAGACCGTTCTGCAAGAGCTGCATCACCGTCACCTCGCCGCCGACGCGGGCGATTTCCACCTGATCCACAAAACGCTCCACGATGGAGCGCACCACGCCGGAACCGGTGGGGCGGGTGGGATTGGTGTACAGCTCAATTTCCACCGCATCACCCAGAGTGGCCTGGCCGGCAGCGCCGCTCTGGGCGGGAATGATGCTGTTTGTAAAGCCTTCCGGGATGATGATGACAGCCGCGGCGGTATCATCATCCACCGCCCGGCGAGCCTGTTGGGGGTCACTCATTTCTTCGGCGGTAACCAGGTCTTTCAAATCATCCGATTTGAACAGCTCCACCAGCGCGTTGCCCAACTGCGCCCGGTCCTGGTTCACCAGAATGACCGGGATGCCGCTCACTCCGCTTCCGTCTGAACCGGAGAATGCGCCCGTCACAAATCCCAGCCCCAATGTGAGCAAAAACGGCGCCAGCAGCATCATCAGCAGCGCCGATACATCACGGAAGGCCAGTTTGACATCTTTAAGGCCAATCAGAATTAGTTTTTTCATTTTATTACGCCCATTTTCTTTTTCGCTGATTGGAATGGTCAATCGCGCAGGGCGCGCCCGGTGAGGTGCAGGAACACGGCTTCCAGATTGGGCTCTTGCAGTTCCACCGAGCGGATCTTGAAGTTGATCTCGTTGGCGGCGCTGATGACCGGCGCCAGGATATCTTCCGCCTCCGGGGTGATGATGGAAATAGCGTGATCGATGATGCTGACCTGTTTCACGGTGGGGATGTTCTTCAATCGGGCGGCCAGCGCGTCGCAATTCTGAAATTCATCGCTGTGCAGGATGAGCGTGTCAGTCTCGCCCACCTGCCGGGTCAACTCGGCCTGGGTTCCCAGGGCAATCAACTGCCCGTGATCGATGATGCCCACACGGTTCGACAATTCCTGCGCCTCTTCCATATAGTGGGTGGTGTAGAGCACGGTCATGCCTTGTTTGTTGAGCTCTTTGACCGAATCGAGGATAGCACGGCGGGACTGCGGGTCGATGCCCACGGTGGGTTCGTCCATGAACAGCAGCCGCGGGCGGTGCAGCAGACCCACGCCGATGTTGACGCGCCGCTTCATGCCGCCCGAGTAGGTTTTCACGCGGTCACCGCCGCGATCCGCCAGCCCGATCTGCCGAAGCACTTCTTCGATGCGGGTGGACAGGCTTTTGCCCGAGAGCCCGTACATCTTCCCCCAAAACATCAGATTTTCACGCGCGGTCAGGTCATCGTACAGGGCCAGGTCCTGCGGCACCACGCCGATCAAACCGCGAACGGTGTAGGTCTCTTTTGTGATGGAGTGCCCGGCGATGCTGGCGGCGCCGGAGGTGGGCTGAAGCAGGGTGGAGAGCACCGAGATGGTGGTGGTTTTGCCGGCACCGTTGGGCCCCAGCAGACTGAAGATTTCTCCGTCCAGAATGGAGAATGAAACATCGTTGACGGCGGTAAAGTCGCCGTATTTTTTGACCAGATGCTGTACATCAAGAATGGCAGGCATAACAGTTTCCTCAAAATGTCGCACAAGTGAAAATAAAAACCGCCGGTCATGCGGTCTGTTTGGCATGTGCGGGTCACCTGAAACAAACCGCGGGCCGCCATCTATTATACAACTTTCACCTTTGCAACAATTCAATGAAATCCCCACCAATTTGATAAGGGTTACAGAGGAAAAGCCTGTTGATTACGCGGTGAACTGCAACACCAGTTCCAGGCCGGCCCCATACGGCTCATCGTGGTAGCCGCCCCAGCGGTTGACGATCTGAAAGCCGCGGCTCTCCACCAGCGCGGCAAATGGCTCCGGGTACCAGCAGCGCATAACGAACTTCATCACCGCTTCATCCACCTGCCGATCGCCCCGGTAGCGCCGGTAGATCAGCTCAGGGTACAGGATCAGCTTTTCTTTGTCCATGCGGGCGGCCCGCCAGGTGCACACCACCCGGTCTCCGTCCAGTGTTTTCTCCCAATCCGGCTGCTCCTGTGGGTTCACCCACTCATCGCGCAGGCCCTGCGGATCACGGTTGGGATGGAACACATTCAGCACGCACTGCCCGCCGGGTTTCAGATGGGCGTGGATGGTTTGGAACAGACCGTCCACCTGTGCGTCGGTTTCCAGGTTTTGCATCACCCGGAAAGGTGCGATGATCCAGTCAAACCGGCGGCCGAGGGTCAGGCGGGTGATATCACCGGTTTGCACCTGCCCCTTTTCCGGCGGGATGCCGGCTTTCTGCAGCCTTTCCTGGCAGACCCGCAGCATGGCCGGCGAGAGGTCCACCCCCTGCACAAAACGGCAATGCCCGGCCAACGGAACGGTCACCCGGCCGGTGCCGCAGCCCAGCTCCAGCACATCGGCGTCCGGCGGGATGAGACCCAGGTAAAACGGGATATCCTCCGGGATGTCCGGGTTGAGATCGTAGTACTGGGCGGAAGTGTCTCGTATATCCATTCCATGTTCCAATCAGGATTTCATATACCAATCGGGCGGCTTTGTTAACCGCCCGAAGCGGAGGTGTCTCGTATATCCATTACATAACTCCATCAGAATTGCCCACATTGCTCAAGCGACCTTGTGAACCGCCCGAAGCGGAAGTGTCTCGTATATCTATGCGCGGTTCCTTGATCCTCGCCAATGAAAATTCGGGCGGCTGTGTCAGCCGCCCGAATTCGTTTATCCTCAGCAGCACTTTTTACAGCGGGGTTTCTTGCGGAAGATCCCGCGCAGGATCAGCAGGCTGATCCCCACCGCCGCGCCTTTCAGCACATCGGTTTTCATCTTCAGGCTTTCTTTATAGGGACGTTTATAAAAGTCATTTTGCTGCACAAACACGCGGTTGACATGCCCCTGCGCGTCCAAGCCAAAGGCGGCGCTCACTTCCATCCCGGCCAGATCGCCTTCGGTGATCACGCCCTGGTAGAAGAAGGGGTCATCCGGATCGGTGCGGTACAGGGGGATACCTTTGGTGAGCGGCCCCACCAGCCCGCGCACGGCCAGTTGATTTTGCTTGTTGACGAATACTTCCAGTTCGCCGCCGAACTGCAGCCAGTGCCGCGCGTTGGTCAGAAAGCCGGGCAGGGGGCCGTAAAAGCCCACAAACTCGGGCCAGCGGTGCGGCTCCTGCAGCACACCCTTGGGCGGGATCTTCTCCGCCAGCTCCGGTTCGCCCAGCAGCTTGCGCATGATGGCCTTACCCAGCACATCCGAGATCATGTTGGAGGTGTTGGTAAACACAATCACGCCCAGTTTGTCATCCGGGGCCACGCGGAAGGAGGAGATAAAGCCGGGCCAGCCGCCGCCGTGTTCGATCACCTTGTGGTCGCCGTATTGCTCCAGCCAGAAGGTGAGCCCGATACCGTAGATGCGCGGGTCGGTATCCAACTGGGGCGACATCATCTCGTCCAGCGTTTCCTTTTCCAGGATGCGCGTGCCGTCGATCTCGCCGCCGTTCATCAGCATGGTTGCGTACCGCGCCATCTGGTTGACGCTGGAGAAGATGGAGCCGGCCGCTCCCACGATGATGCGCTGATAGGGCACCTTCTCGAACTTGCCCTTTTTGAAGTTGTAGCCCTGGGCGAACTGGTCGCGCACGCGCTCACTGAGCAGATAATCGCTGTTTTTCATGCCCAGCGGGTCCAGCACATGCTCGATCATGTACTGCTCGAACTTCTGGCCGCTGATGTCTTCGATGAGCTGGCCCACCGTGGCATAGCCGTGATTGGCGTAGGCCCATTTGAGGCCCGGCATGGTCTCGGCGCGCAGCCGGCCGTGATAGTACTCGCCCAGCGGCACCACCGGTTCATCCGGGTTCGCGCCGATCTCGATCTTCCCGGTCAGCGATTTGAGCGCCTCGGGGATATTGCGCGTCTCGCCGATGCCCGCGGTGTGGGTGAGCAGGTGATGGAAGGTGATGGGCGGGGCATGCGGGTCATCGTGCAGAACCTTGTACGTTTTCAGATATGGGTTGACCGGATCATCCAGGCTGAATTTGCCCTGTTCGTATAGCTGCATCAGACCCACGGTGGTGAAGGTTTTGCTGATGGAGCCGATGCGGAAGTTGGTATCGGGTGTGACCGGTTTTTTCTGCTCGATGTCTGCCATGCCAAAGCCCTTGGCATACACCAGCTTGCCGTCATACACCACCCCCACCGCCAGGCCGGCCGGGGCCATCTTGTTGAACTTCTCAATCACCAGTGGGTCCAGGTCTTTGATCACCTGGTTGACTGTTTCCTGGGTCACGGTTTTGTTTTGAGCCGCCATATTTCCTCCTGTTGGCGCGGTTGGGGATGCCGCTGCGGGCGAGAGTCTCAGTGTATACAAATGATACCCTAATTTGGAACGAGTGTTGGGGAATGAGGTGTTGAGTGGTGGGTGTTGAGTGTTGGGTGTGAAAAGCGGGTTGCGTTTTGGGG
>DAISXR010000051.1:8925-25375 GCA_036825755.1 Anaerolineaceae bacterium | reverse complement strand
TATGTTCATCTGCGTAAATGGTACTGGGGAACAGAAACGCTGTTGATCTTCTTTCTGTTTACCGCCTTCATCGGCTCGCTGTGGTGGATGCTCTCCAGCAGAAAAACCTATCAATATGCAGCGGTTGGAGCCCTCATTGTTCTGGTGATGTTCTCCGTCACCCCTCTCCTGCGCGAAACTGCCGGGCTTTATTCGTGGAAGGCCAATCCGGCTGATCCGCACGAATACCTGGCCGTCACCCATGCCATCGAGGAAAACACAGAACCCCACGCTGTAATTGGCATCCCGGGCGGTGGAGCAATCAGTTATTTCATCAAGGATCGCACCATCATCAACCTGGATGGTTTAATGAACAGCAAGGAGTATTTCGATCTCCTGCAGCATTTCGATACCCATGCCTTCATGCAAAAAATGGAAATTCGTTATATTTACGCACATGAGACTGTCGTGTTGGGCAGCCTGCCGTTTTTCAGGATCTTTGACGACCGCCTCAGCCCAATTCTGTTGATCAACGATAAATACCTTTACCGATATCAATAAGTGGATGATTTCGAAAAAACAGCCGCTCCGTTTGTTCATCCGGGGCGGCTATGATAACACGATCAAAAAAACGAATGGATTACACCATTCCGGCCTGGTTGGGATAATTCCGTCTTAGCATGGCTCGCCCGCGCTGAAACCCAAGCCCTTCATAAAAATCGATCAACTCTTCATCACACACCAGATCAATGGAATAGAGATGCTTCAGTCGTGCCAGCATCCTCTCCACCAGATGCCTGCCGATTCCCTGACCCTCATACGTCGGCAGTACCTCCAGCAAAGGGATGAAGGCGGTCAGCACGCCATCGCTTAGCGCGGTGATAAAGCCAACCACCCGTCCTTCGTCCTCATCCACAGCCAGGATCATCGCACTGCTGCCCTGCAGCAGGTGCAAATGCGTCTCAGGTGACGGCGGGTTGGGCCATCCCACAAAAAAACCCGCCAACATCTCTGCGCTGACCCCCTCCAGCGAATCAAGGTATGTGATTTTCATCGCCCGGCTGCCTGCTCCTGCCTGGCCAGTTCTACGATACTATGAATAAATTCCGCTTTTCCATCGGTATATTTGTCGCGCTCAGTTCTGAAGCGCACTGCCAGATCCTGTTTCAACTGCTCATACTGCTGCGCTGCCTGCGGGTGTTGGATCAGATAATCGCGGAACAGGATGTGCGCCTGCCACTCGGGACTGCCCAGCTCAAACAGGTGCAGATGCGCAGTGGTGGGAAAGCCAAAGTTGAAGTACAGCCGGTTTGGTACGCCGTTCTCGCCCATAAACTCGTATCCCAGCTCTTCCAGCGGCAGTACCAGCAGATATCCCTTGCGAAAAGTGCTGACCGCCAGCCCGATATCCAAAATGGGCTTGGCGACGATACCGGGGATGGCCGTGCTGCCGATGTGCTGGAGATCTCGCAGTACCTTCAGATAAGAAACATCCTTACCGAATTCGCGCAGGATACGCTGCTTCTCTTCATCAAAAAGCATCTTCCATTTGGGACTGTACGCTTCCAGCCGTACAATCCCCTTTTCCAGACCGAGATTGGTGAACACAGAGCTTGTGAGCATATCCATTATCCTGATCAACCCTCTACACTGAAAGCTTTCGGCCCAGCTCAAAGGCCTGTTCCATCACGGCCTTTTCAGCTTTGATATCGCCCTCGTCGCTTGCCGAACCGTACACCAACGCATCGATACAGTTGTGCATATACCCCAAAATACTCTCAAAAGTATGGATGGCGTTGATGGCCCCAGAGGTATACACATCGGTATCGCCGTAGGTGAGCAAAATGCCAAACTTCTTGCCGGTCAGCGGGTTCCCATCCGGCTGGGCAAAAGCATACCATCGGTCGATACACAGCTTGACCTGCGCGCTGAAGGTGAAAAAGTAGATCGGGCTGGCGATGATGATGGAATCGGCCCATTTCAGCAGAGGATACAGTTTCTGCATGTCGTCGTGGGTCACGCATTCCCGTTTGCCCTTGCGGCAGCCGTCACAGGCAGCGCAGGGCTGGATCTTCATTGAATGCAGGTAGACTTCCTCAATTTCCGCTCCATTCTCCTTTGCGCCGCGCATTGCCTGCTCGGCCAGAATGGCGCTGTTTCCTCTTTTTCGCGGGCTGCCCTTGAGTACCAGAATCTTCTGTGTCATATTGTTCTCCTTTTTCTGATTGACGATGTATCTGAAGTATCCGGCTTGACTGACTGTACATTACACGCTCAAAACCAGAACGATTATAGAAATTTTTCCGGGTTTCGCATCACTGAAAAGCATACCGGTTGGAAATATTTCGTCCAAAAATTATATGCCGTAGGATTCATGGTTTCATAATCGACTGAGCAAGTGGTATACCCCATTTGCTCATAATCGGACAGCGCCTGCTGCAAAATAGCATAAGCCGCTCCACGCCCACGGGACGCCGGCTTTATAAATGCAGCCGTAATCGCAATCGTTTTTGGTGATCGGACAATGATTGCCGCGCCGTGGCTGACACTCTCAAAACGCATCAATCCCTGGGGGATCCCGTCGATTTCAGCCAGCCAGTAGCTGTTGTCATTTTCCGCCATAAATTCACCGATGCTTTCCGGCGTGTCTTTCTCACGCGGTGTCATCAGGACCGGCGCGCAGGAATAGTGATTCCTGTGTTCAGCTTCCAACCCGGTGAGAATATCAATATCCTGCCGGCTGCATTTCCGGATTTTCACACCCTGATCCAGCGGCCTGGTCGATATATGAATAGGGCGGATGGCGTCATGGGTGATCATTCCGAAACCATTCCGATACAGGTAGGTTTCCAAAAAGCGGTTATTTACCAGGCAAGTCATGCACCAGATTGGGTATTGTTTTTCCGCCCAACTCGCGGCCGCCTTAAGATAAAGAGGAGGATATACCTGATCCTCTTTTCCAATCGCACAACCATGCGCCCATTCGGGGACGTAACCCGCGGTCCTGGTTGTATCCCTGAATTCGTCTATGTGCAGCCAGGCAAGGTAGCCAACCAGTTTTCCCCCCTCGATTGCAGCCAGACCGGTTCCGCGAGAAAGGATCCTTTCAAGATCAGGCTTAACGCGGTCTGGGTCGAGCATGGCATCGGGTAATGCAGGGATCTCTTTACGAAGTCTTTCATACTGAGCCGAGAAAAGCTCTGCTGCCTGCGGGATTTGACTGCTGGAAAACGGTATGATCTCGATTTTGCTGTGATGTTCAGATGAATTGTTTATCATACAAATCCTCTTCGTTGGGCGTACGCCGTTCGGTCGTTATATGTCCAGCGGTACGCTGTCAGGCGAAACGTTCCCGGTAGAGGTTTTCATCATACGGCGCACGCCGCCCAATGCAGTTCTCACGCGGGCAGAGCTGGCAGCTCTCAAACCGTTTTTCAGAAGGAAAACGGATGCCCGAGATGGATTTGATGGGCATCATCAGAAAGGTATCGCTCAATTGTACGCCTATCCGTTCATGCAGACCGCCCATCGCGTCAAACAGCAGTCTCTGCTGCGAGATATGGAAATCCTGCAAGGTGCCAGGGCCGATGGCCGATGTGCGCGGAAGGGAATATTTTTCTTTCAGGTGCTCCTGCAGCGTACGGGCCGCCGAACGCAGCGCGGCCTCCTTGATGCAGTCAGCCCAGTACTGGTACAGCACATCCGGCATACTTTTTGACCACTGTTCCAGTTCCTGGCCGCAGGTGACCAGGTAGAAAAATACCCGCTGCACCGGCTCCAGGTTGACGCTCAACACCCGGCTGGTAAAACAAAACCCATTAATCTGTACGCTGTCAGCGCTGCGATCCTCGATATATCCGATCCGGTAGGCTGCTTTGGGACGTGCAACCCGACGCGCTTCGGCCAGCACGGCTGCAAATTCATCATATACCCGGCTGTCCGGCTTGATGCGTAGCCGGCGCGCCAGAACTTCGGGTTGGGGTCTGAACCCGATGGCCTCGAGCAATCCTTCTTCCATCAAACTCTCCGCGGGATTTCCCGGTTGATATACGTGTCATAATCCGGCATGGAACGTTCATATTGCATGGCCATGAGCGGCGATGAAAAGATGAAATCGGCGGTGGCCCGGTCACAGGCCACCGGAATATTCCACACCACGGCGATACGCAGCAGGGCTTTGATATCCGGATCGTGCGGAAGCGGTTCCAGCGGATCCCAGAAAAAAACCAGGAGATCGATCTGTTCCTCGGCGATGCGCGCCCCCAACTGCTGGTCACCGCCCAGGGGGCCGCTGCGCAGCCGGGTAATGGGGATCTGCAGCGCCTCCTGCAACAGGCTGCCGGTGGTGCCGGTGGCGTACAGGTCGTGCTGTGCCAGCGTATCGCGGTTGAACAGCGCCCATTCCATCAGATCGTCCTTCTGGTTGTCATGCGCCACCAGGGCGATCCGTTTTCGCTCCTGCATCATGATGCGTTTGTGGTTCATCCGCGCTCTCCTCCTCAGCTTTTGTCTGCCCGACTTTCGGCCTGGCAGACTCTTCGTTTTACCATTCCACCGGCGGCCGGGGGTTCTGGTTGATCTTCAACTGAAACACATCCGGCCGGTCATAATGGCCAACCACATCAAAATCCAGTTTACCCCGCGCCACCTCTGCCATGTCAAGGTCAGCGAACAGTATGCCTTCCTCATCAAACAGCGGACCGGCCAACACCTGCCCCAACGGCGATACGATCACACTGCCGCCACGGCACATGATTTCAGGCTGGCCTTCCAGATCGGCATAACCGGGCAGATCAGCCGGATACATCTCTTTGGTCACAAACTGGTTGCACCCCATCACAAAACAGCGTCCTTCCAGCGCGATATGGCGCATGCTGGACTGCCACACCTCGCGGCTGTCGGCGGTGGGTGCCAGGTAGATATTTACCCCCTTTGCGTACATAGCCATGCGGGCCAGCGGCATATAGTTCTCCCAGCAAATCAATCCGCCCAGGGTACCAAACGGGGTGGGTATGGCGGTCAGGGTGCTGCCGTCGCCTTCTCCCCACACAATCCGTTCGGAGGCAGTGGGTTTCAGTTTGCGGTGTTTGCCCAGCAGCGCGCCGTCAGGGCCGAAATAGAGCATAGTGCAGAACAGTGTTCCGCCGCTGAACGCGGCATCTCGTTCGGTGACGCCCATCACCAGGTATGCCCCCGCGTTACGGGCGGCCTTGCCCAACCGTTCGATGACGGGTCCGGGTACTTCCACGGCGTTTTCCCAGTATCGCTGCCAGGTTTTCCGGCCGGTATCCGTGCGACTGCCCACCACGCTGCCAAAGCCCAGGCCACGCGGGTAAGCCGGAATGTATGATTCGGGGAATAGGATCAAATTCGGGTGCTGAGGTTTGATTTCCTCCATCAACCGGTCGATCTTATCCAGCGTGGCCGCCCGGTCAAACAGTACCGGTGCAGATTGTACAACTGCAACTTTTACAGTGGGAAGTGACTCAGACATGGCAGGCTCCTGAGGAGGGTTTTCATCGATTGTATCATTACCATGAACATCCGGCGAAACCGCTTCCCCAGGGACCACCCCGGCGCTGCGCGCCACCTCTCCGCAGGAGGGGAATGGGGCACGCTTTGGAAGATACCAAAAAGGATGCAATCTCTTGCATCCCGTAAAGGTTAATCGTTCTGCCCTGCCTCAAATAATAATATCAGGCTGAACCGGCAGTGCTCAGAACCTGCTCCAACAACCCGGCTGCCCACTCCCCAGCCCGTTCCACTTCACCATCCATTAACGGGCCTTCCTCACCCAGCACGAAAAAGGTTTCAGCCGCTGCCACCACAGCGCCCTTGTTCTCCATCTTTTTAGCGATGCGTGATGAGGCATATCCCAACCGGTCGATCAGAAAACGGACCACCGCGCCTTCCTCCTCCGCTGAAAAACCGGTATCAAAGGCAGCCGCGATTACATTAGCCAGTCCATCAACGGGGATCCGGTCAAAAAAGCTGTCTACCGGATCGGTAAAACCGCCGCCATGCGTGGGAGAGCCCACAAAAAGCAATCCCACCCCCGCCAGATCCTGAGGCTTTACTTCATCAGCATGCAAAAGTTTGACGCTGGTTTCAGAGGCCCCTGCCTGAAGGATTTCGGTGACCTTTTGAGTGATTTGCTCGGCAATCTGCTTTGTGTTTCCATACAGGCTGTCGTAGATCACCAGCGCGCCCGTCCCGACGCCGATTTGTTCTGTAAGGGGTTCCGGCTGGAATGACTGATCGCCCGCGCATGCCGAGAGCAGCACCGCTCCGGCTGCCGTTGCGGTTCCCTGCATAAACTGCCGCCGGGATATTCGTCCGGAATGAACCTGCCCTGATCGTTTGTTCATTTCATACTACTCCTGCAAAATGGGTCTTCTGGTAAAAAAACCAGGTGAAAACGGCTGTCTCATCAACTGTTCCCACCTGTAAGATATTTGCGCGGTCAAACGGAAACCGCCTGTGTGAAAAACGAGAAATCTCAATCCTTTGGCTTCGGGGCTGTGCTTTTCAGTCAAAGCGCAGCGCTAAAGCCTGTCTCAATTTCAGAGAATCGGGTTCTCCGGGGTGACGATCCACAAAATCACATAAATCAGCAGCCCTGGGCCGCCCAGCAAAGCCGCGGCAACAAACGCCAGCCGCACCAACGTGGGGTCAATCCCAAAATATTCGGCCATTCCCCCGCATACGCCGCCAATCATGCGATCTGTTCTGCTGCGATACAGTTTTCGAGTTTGCATGTTACAGATCCTGTTTGGGGTCGTCACGGTCGGGCTTTACATCCACCATCGGGTCCGGGTTTGGATTGGTGATGGTGGGCTCTTCAGGAACCACCAGCATCAATACGATGTAAATCCAGAACCCGGCGCTGCCCGTGATGAGCAGCAGGACAAAAATCAAACGGACAATTGTCGGGTCGATTGAGAAATAATTGGCCAACCCGCCGCAAACACCGGCAATCATACGCTCTGTTCGGCTTCGATACAGTTTCTTATCGTTCATCAGGTACCTCCATACATATTCAGTATACGTGTGGAAGATGAATTTGGTTGTAGAAAGGGGTGGGTGAGTGATGGTTCAGGCTGTTTTGTCTACCAGCGGCTGCATCTCTCGCAGTACGCTCTTGGCCCACTCGGTGATACACTCGCGATAACCGGCAGCGCCTTCATACTGTAAAGCAACATCCACAATACTCATCGACCAGTTGATTTGTGCCTGCGGGGTGTCACCCGGCTGTCGGGTGACCTTCCAGTTGCGCACACCCTGCCCTGTTTCATGGGCTGCACCCTGGCGGATCAATCGGGCGGGGATACCGCGTTCCAGATAGTCACGCAAGCGCTGCTCAATCCACACCAGCCCGGCGTCAGAATAACGGCCGTGCTGAACCATGAAGCAGGCCACGGTCAGCATGTGCACCTCACCGTATTCGGGATCGGTGAACTCCAGAACCAGAAATTCATCAAACACCGTCTGGCAAGTGACGCCTTCCGGCAGTACCGCACCGCATTCAGGGCAACGGGTCTCACTCATGGCTGCACCACCCAGATGGCAGGCGCGTCCGGCAGCAAATGGACACCGTTTTCCAGATAATCACCCGCCGGCAGATCCAGCAGCAGTTCACCGCCCGACGGAATCACCTCATCAAACGGGCCAAATGAGAGAGAATAGTCCTGCCCACTCTGGTTGAGCAATTTGATCCGCTGTCCAGAGGTAATCTGCACGCAACGCCCGCCCAGCGGCAAGCCATCAGAGCCGGTTCCGAGCAGCACATTCACCACATCGCCTTCGCTCTGCAGGCAAATGCCGGACGCAGGGGTATCGCTGTCAGCCGGGCGTTTTTCGAGCGTTGCCGTGACGGCAGGTGTTGTGGGTTCTTCGGTCATCTGTTCCGTGATGGTGGACGTGACTGCTGTCGTCGCGATGGCCGACGGTTGGGTTGTCGAACAGGCCGCTAACAGCAGGACTCCCATCAACCACAGGAGGGCAAGAGATTTTCGAGCGACGTTCAAGGTTTTCAGGACCATATTTTTCAACCGGTAAAACAGGCGGTTACAGGATCAATTTCACCCGCTCATCAGCTCCCAGTGCCAGATAAAGGGCATTGAGCTGTTCGCGGCTTTCAGCGATGAACGAGGCCGACACCGACAGATAATTGCTTTGACTGCTGCTGCGTGAAGAAAAGGATTCCGGCAGCAGATCCGGGATGTGTTCAATGATAACGCTTCTCACAAACAGTTCAAAGTCATCTTCGTCCACACCAATCACTTTGATCGCGTATTCACGCGGGAAGATTAATTCAAATTCGTCCATTATCCTCTATGCCGGTCCCACCCGGCTCCTTTTAAGGGTTCTCTTTTCACAGCTCTGCATGGATGTCAGGAACAAGAGGCTGTAAAAACCTTTATATCATGAAAAACAGTCCCCTGACAACTTGAGAGAGTCTGATACGCCGAGATGACAGGAATGGTGTGAGCAAAGCATGGTCTGCATATCTCAATAAATATGTCATCCTGAGCCGGCGTCCGCGCCGCGGCGAAGGATCGGCTAAGGGTCGATAACCACGCTTCCAGATATGGAAACATTCCCTATCGGCCCTCTGGGCGGTCCACCGCCAGCGGATTTCTCCGCCAGTATCCTCTGCTCATGCATACCCTTTTGTCATCCCGAACGACAGCGAGGGATCGGCTAAGGGCTGAAGAGGCGGTTTCAAATATGGAAACGATATAGTTGCGTCTCGCCGGATGATCAATCATCCGGCTATACAACAACGCCTCATGAATGAGGCTTGCCAATCCATCCTATTTTCCGGCAGCCGGATTGATCCGGCGCCATCCTTAGCACGTGGATTTATCCCGTGCGGGCCAATACGGTCCTCCGCAATGCGGTCCTCCGCAATGCGGTTCGCGGCGAAATGACCCCGGACAGACCAAAAAGGGCTGGCTGAAAGCCTTCTTCAGCCAGCCCTTCCTTCCATTCACTCCATCCGTCTCTTACTCGTACCGCAGCGCCTCCACAATATCCTTGCGCGCGGCCTGGCGGGCCGGCACAATCGCCGCCACAATCCCCAGCAGAATCCCGCTGGCCACCGCCGTCAATATGCCAAACAGCGGGAAATTGAACGGCATGGGGAAACCAAAGCTCTCCAGAGAGGTGGACGCCATATACCCCAGATAAATCCCGGCCAGGATGCCAAACGCCGTCCCCAGCCCGGCCATGATCAGCGACTCGGCGCTGATCAATTGGGTGATCTGCTTGCGCGTGGTACCCACCGCCCGCAGCAATCCGATCTCGCGGGTGCGTTCCAGCACCGCGATGGCCAGTGTGTTCACCATGGCAATCAGCGAGGGGATGGTCAGTACCACCACCATGCCAATCACCCCGGCATAGGCGGCTTTGAACAGGTTGAGCATTTCATCAATATATCCATGCCCGTCGATCAGCCGAAACTGCGGATACCCTTTGACAATCTCGCGCATGGCAGCCTCGGCCGCGTTCGCATCAGCATTCTTTTTCAGATTGACCTGGATCATGACATCCGATGAGCGGTCAAAGTCAGCCGCCAGATTGGTCTGGCTGATATACCCGGTCTCAATTTTGATATTCATAAAATCACCGCCGATGGCTGCCACATGGTACGTCTCAGCACCATTCGGGGTCACCAGCTCCACATCATCCCCTACCTTAATACCGGCCATGGACGCCAGAATGCCGTTGACGATGATGTTCCGACCTTCGCCCAGTGCCGCGTACGCCTTTTCGGGATTACCCTCGCTGAATTCAAGCCCGCTCACCTGCGGGTATGTCACCGGGTCGATGGCCATCAGCGAGACAGCCTGATCATGGATACGGCTGGGTGCAAAACGCAGCGAACTGACCACCTCCACCTCATCCATTCCGGCGATCTTCCCGGCCAGCGAGCTGTCTGCCCCCACATCCGACCCCCACAGCGAAACGGAAGGCGGCAGCAGCAAAAAGTCACTGCCCAGGTTTTTACGGATCACCTGCTCAAAACCGGTGACCATGCTGCTGATCAATGAAGCTGCCATCACCAAAATGGCCATGGCGATCAGGGTAGTGCTGGCTGTGATAGCCGTGCGGGTGGGCTGGCGCGACAGGTTGCCCTCTGAAAGCTGCAGCACACCGCTGCGAGCGTACACCACCGACAGCAGCCTGCCAAACAGATTGGCGATCGGGTTAACCAAACCGGGCGCAGCCAGAATCAATCCCACGATAAACAGAACCCCACCCAAAGCCAGAAGGCCGCTGTTACGCGAGACCAGCGCGATAATTGCCAGAACAATCATCACCACGCCGCTCCAAAAACTGAACCCGGTCATCTGTTTCCATGAAACCTGCCCAATCCCAGGCCGTAATGCCTCCAGGGGTGTGATGCGGCTGGCCTGGCGCGCGGGGAGAAGCCCCGCCACCAGGGTGACGCCGATACCCATGACAATGCTGGTGATCAATACACCGGGTGTGATAACAGGCTTACCCATGGTGATATTAAGGAATTTCTCCATGACCGGGCTCACACCCAGCGCGATCAAATACGCAACCAGGTATCCCACCAGAATGCCAAACGCTGTACCCACTACGCCCTGCAGCAGACCCTCAAACAGGAACATACCCATGATGGTCTTGCGGGTAGCGCCCAAGGAACGCAGCATGCCGATATCGCGCCGGCGCTCTGCCACAATGGTACGGAAGGTGTTGAAGATGATAAACCCGCCCATCAACAGACCCATCACGCCAATCATGTTCAGCATCACCTGGGCCAGTTGCAGATTCTGCAGCAGCTCCGAGTTGGATTGCAGCACGCCCACCTGGAAGTTGGCTCCCAGTGTATCGATAATCGATTGCTCTACCTGGCTGCGCGTATCTTCCTCAATCGAGGTGAAATTCACCTCAATCACATTGACTTTCCCGCGCATATCAAACAACGTCTGCGCTTCGTCCAGCGTGACCAGAACCTCTTCGCTGCCGGTTTGCATACGCGGCGGCAGCAACCCCACAACGGTGAGCCGGGTATCACCATTCACTGAGGGCACCCGCAAGGCATCGCCCAACTTCAGGCCCAAATCATCCGCCAGACTCTCGGTGATCACCGCCGCTCCGTTTTCACTGGCCTCCAGGAAACGCCCGCTCTGCACAATATACGCGTGCATGGCGGTAGCCTGCTCCACATCAATCCCCATTACGGTCAGGTTGTTCACCAAATCCTGTTTGGCGGCATCCTGATCATAATAATCCTGCGGGATGTTCACCGCACGGCTCAGAAAACCAGAAGCGGTTCGCACCCCCTCCAGTGCGGCTACCTTGCCCACATTTTCCGAGCTGAATGCATCTGAGGTGACATGTGTAATGGAAGCATCCACCTGACCGGCGGCTGCCATCAAGTTCACCTGTAAAGCCCCCAGCATGGTGGGGATCATCGAGTTGACGCCAAAGATGATCACCACCCCAAAGAATACCGCCAGCGTCGTCAGCAGTGTGCGCAGCTTGCGGCGGAATAAATAGCGCGCCGCCAGCATCAATTGGATTCTCATGTCAACCTCCTGCTAATCTCCGCTGAGGCGGATTTTCTCCACAACAGCCTGCCGGTCGTTACCCGGATCCAGCACAGTTTCATCGATAATCAGCCCATCCTTCAAAAACAGGATGCGATCGGCGTAGGCAGCGATGCGGGGATCATGGGTCACCATCACCACCGCGCGATTGTACTCATCGGCTACCTTGCGCAGCAATATGGCGATCTCATCGGACGCGCGCGTATCCAGGTTGCCGGTGGGTTCATCCGCCAGAATCAGGGCCGGTTCGTTGAGCAAAGCACGTGCGATGGCCACGCGCTGCTGTTCACCTCCTGAAAGTTGATCCGGGCGGTGATGCATGCGTTCGCCCAGGCCCATCCGGTTCAGCCACAACTCAGCTTTCGGGTAAGCCTCCGCCTGGCGCATACCATCCAACGTGACCGGCAGGGCGGCGTTCTCCACAGCTGTCAGCACCGGGATGAGGTTGTAAAACTGAAAGATAAAACCGATCTTGCGGCGGCGCAGTTCCGTCAACCGCTGATCAGACAGTTTGAACAGGTTTTCACCGTCGATGATCACATCCCCTTCGGTGGGCAGGTCCAGCCCACCCAGCAAATGCAGCAGGGTCGATTTTCCGCAGCCGCTGGGGCCCATGACCGCCACAAATTCACCCTGGGCAATCTGCATGGAGATTCCCTTGAGCGCGCTCACTGCGGTGCTCCCTGAGCCGTATACTTTCTTTAAATTGTTCGTGGTAACGATAGACATCTTATTCTCCTGATGGAATGCTTGTTTCCTTTTTGCTGACAATCTCACCCTCGGCGGCTGACTTGCTTTGCGATCTACCACGCGGTCTGCCGCGCTGTTTTGGCTCGCGCTCCGGCATGGGCTGCCGCTCAATATCGCCCAATCGCGATTCGATCATATCCAGCCAGCGCAGATCAGCTTCCAGATGCATGATGGCCTTATCCAGTAGAAAAATCTGGGCCAGTTCCGTGCGCGGATCCGTCTGGTTGCGCTGGGCAGTGAACTGGTGCAGATCCTGGTAGATCAGGCTGCGCTGGATCTGGATCACCCGGCGGGAATCCACAGCTTCTTCTTCGATGCTGAGCAGCAGTTTGACAAAAAACTCATCCCGCTGGTGCTCGTTGGGTACCCCGCTGAAATACCATTGTGAAAGCTCCTGCTGACCGGCATCGGTGAGCGAGTAGATTCGTTTTTCCGGGCCTCCATCCTGCCCGATACTGTCCTGCACAATCAGGCCGCTTTCTTCAAGCCGCGCCAGGGTGGTGTATATTTGAGCCGGTTTGACCTCCCAAATATCCCCGCCGCCCACCAGCGCCTGAAACGCCGTGCGCAGGTCGTACCCATGACGGGGCTGTTGAGCCAGCAAAGCCAGAATTGCGTGTCGAATGGTCATAAATTAATCTACTCTACAGGTTACTAGATTATATAATAAGCCAATTTTCCCCGCTGTCAAGTATCTCTTTTTGTTTCTCATGCGATTTCTTGCCGTAGACGGGCCAAAGAATATAATTAATGCATATTGAACAGGCTTTTATATCGAAGGGATGTCAGATGAGAAGTGAAGTGGAAGAAAATCACCAGTGGAAACAACCCGAATGGCGTTCGAGCGCTCTGGATTGGATTCGCCGCGAGGTAGGCCGTTTGGGTCTGAACATCACCGGCGAGCCGGAACAGTTTCACATCACCGACTGGTCCACGGTCATCCGCGTCCCGGTGGACAGTGAAAATGTTTATTTCAAAGCCGTGAAACCCGAGCGCCGCTTTGAAATCGAGGTGACTCAACTGCTCTCCAACCATCACCCCCAGCAGATGCCCACGGTGCTGGCGATACACCCGCAGCAGGCATGGATGTTAACCGGCGATATGGGCGGCCAGTACCGGGTTATGCTGCGCACCACCGGTGATCTCACCCCACTGGAACGCGCTCTGCCCATCTTTGCCGAGATTCAGATGGAAAGTATCCCGCACCTGGACGATTTTGTTTCACTGGGTGTACCCCAGCATCTGGTGCCGGACATTCCCAACTACCTGGATGAAATGCTGGCAGATAAATCCCTGCTTAAGAGCAGCGATTATGCCCTCTCGGATGAACAAATTGCGCTGCTGTCCGGCTTCAGACCCATGGTGGCGAATATGGCTGTTGATCTGGCGGGGTCACGGATCACGCACACCATTCACCACGATGATCTGCACGATGCCAATCTGTTCATTAAAGACCAGCAGATCTGCTTCTCCGATTGGGGCGATTGCACCGTCACACACCCTTTCTTCAGCCTGCTGATCCTCATGCGCAGCATCTCAGACAGTCTGAAATGCCGTGAAAACGATCCACGCATTTTGAAGCTGAGAGATATTTACCTGGAGCAGTGGCTGGAGTATGATTTGATGGATCAACTGAAAATCCAGTTTTCCACAGCCTGGCGGCTGGGCATGATCAACCGGGCATATTCCTGGTTTACCGATCTAAAAAGCTATGAAGAGCCGTATCGCACCCGCTACGCCTACACAGTACCCGGCTGGCTGGGCGACTTTATCGAGACCATGCAGGCTCCACCGGAGGACAACCCTTGACCCATCCCCTGTTTGAACATGTACTCACCGAAAAACGCCCCATTCTGAATGCCTGGCTGACCATTCCCAGCGCCTGGACGGCCGAGTTGATCGCCCGCAGCGGCTATGACGCCGTCACCATTGATCTGCAACACGGGCTGGCGGGGTATGAGACCGCCCTGTGCATGCTGCAGGCCATCACCGGTTCACCGGCGGCCGCTCTGGTGCGCGTGCCCTGGAACGACCCGGCGCTGATCATGCGCATGCTCGATGCCGGCGCGCAGGGCATCATCTGCCCCATGATCAACACCGCTCAGGATGCGCGCCAGTTCGCCGGAGCCTGCCGCTACCCCCCGCAGGGATACCGCAGCGCCGGGCCCATCCGCGCCGAGCAGTACTCAGTGGATGACTACATCAGCCATGCCAATCAACGTGTCCTGGCATTGGCCATGATTGAAACCGGTCAGGCGCTCGAAAATCTGGAAGAGATCCTGGATACACCCGGGCTGGACGGCGTGTATGTGGGACCGGTCGATCTGAGCATCAGTCTGGGACTGACCCAGCGCGGCAGCGTGGATGACCCCACCATGCGCTCCCACTTCCGGCGTATATTGGATGCCGTTCACCGGCGCGGTCTCATCGCCGGCATCCCGGCTTACCGGCCGGATAAATCGCTTGATATGGCTGCCCTCGGTTTTGACCTGGTTACCCCCTTCAAAGACTCCAGCGAATTGCAGAACCGGGCCAGGCAGATCGTCAAGGAAATGCAGCAGTAGATATTGTTTCCTTCCCCTCCATCCTGTCCAGAAAGGATACCCCATGAACAAACGTGATGCGGTTCTCAGCCTGCTGGATAAACAGCACACGCCGGAATACACCCCGGCCGCCTTCTTCCTTCATTTTCCGCCTACTTTGCACTTTGGGCAGGGAGCCATCGATCAGCACCTGCAATTCTTTTACGCTACCGGTATGGATTTTGTCAAAATCCAGTACGAAAAAGAATACCCGGTGCTGCCGGAGATCCGGACCGCCGAGGACTGGCCCAAAATGCCTTCCTACCCGCTTGAGTTCTACCGCGATCAGTTGGATGTGGTGGCCGGGTTGGTGAAGGCCGCCAAACAGGATGCGCTGGTGATTCTGACGCTATACTCGCCGTTTATGTGCGCCCGCCACAGCCTGGCTGAGGGGCTGTCGATGGAACAGCATATGCTCGACAACCCGCAGGCCGTCAAACAGGGCATGCAGGCCGTCACCGATAGCCTGATGGGGTTCGTGAAAGAGGCCGTCCGGCTGGGTGTGGATGGGTTTTACCACTCCACGCAGGGCGGTGAGTTCGGGCGTTTTGACAACCCGCAACCTTTCGAGGAGTGCATCCGCCCGTATGACCTGGCGCTGATGGAAGAGATCGACCGTACGTGTATCTTCAACATCCTGCATGTGTGCGACTATCATCTGCCGTATCAGGATCTTTCACCGTTTGTGAATTACACCGGCCACATCGTCAACACCAATTTGCGTCTGACAGACCGTACCATGACCCCGCAGGAGGTGTCCGACCTGTTTGGCGGGCGCCCGTTTATGGGCGGTCTCGACCGGCACGGCGTGCTATCGAATGGCTCGCCGGACGAGGTGAGGCAGGAAGCCAGGCGAGTGCTGGCGGATGCCCCCGAGCGCTTCATCCTGGGTGCGGACTGCACGGTGCCTGCCGGTACTCCATGGGAGAACCTGAAAGCGGCCATCTCAGCCGCGCATGAGCGGTAAGGAATCAATCACCCCACCCCTTTATCCCCGCCCCTCGAGGGGCGGGGAATTATTATTGTTAGGGGTTTTGACGTAAGAACGTCAAAACCCGCTAACAAGACGAGGGAAAAACAAAGTGGCCCTTTCTTCTTAAGACAGTATCACAATATCGATCAACAACGTTTTGTGTTTTTCTCGCAGATTAGAAGGGCTGTGCAGTCTCCTGCACAGCCCTTCTAGTAAAAAAGATAACCCCCTTCCCTGTGGGAAGGGGACATTTGGCTTTGCCAAACGCGGGGGTTAGGGCGATGCATTAGTCACCCCACCCCTTTATCCCCGCCCCTCGAGGTGCGGGGAATTATTCTTGTTAGCGGGTTTTGACGTCAGAACGTCAAAACCCGCTAACAAGACGAGGGAAAAACAAAGTGGCCCTTTCTTCTTAAGACAGTATCACAATATCGGTCAACAACGTTTTGGGTTTTTCCCGCAAATTAGAAGGGCTGTGCAGTCCCCTGCACAGCCCTTCTAATATAAAATTTTCCCCCTTCCCTGTGGGAAGGGGGTCAGGGGGATAGGCAATTTATGACAACCATGGCACAAGCCACCTT
>DAISXR010000051.1:3133-8825 GCA_036825755.1 Anaerolineaceae bacterium | reverse complement strand
GGGAAGGGGGTCAGGGGGATAGGCAATTTATGACAACCATGGCACAAGCCACCTTGTGCCTGCCTATGTATCGCTACTCCTCGCGGTACGGCCCGTACTGCCGCCAACCGCCCGGTTGAACCGGGTACAGCTTTCCGCTGCCGGGGCTGACCAAATAATTCTTGCCGTTACGGTGCAGCAGCGGGATGCGCTCACGCCGTTCGGCATACTGGCTGCGCAAATCGTGCGAATATTCCGCGTAAGCTTCCAGATCATTCTCCCAGCGCGACAGCAAATTGTCATACACGCGCACAAAGGCCTGCCGGTAAGCCGGCGTCACCTCATCCAGATGGCTGATCACCCAGCACTGATCGCGGAAGGCGGGTTCCACTGTAAGCCCGATAAATCGTCCCGTCTCGGTGATATACGGGAAGAATGGAAACTGCCGGCAGCTCACTGAACGGATCTCGCGCCGGCAGCGCTCCGGCCCCTGGCAGGCCAGCAGCAGCATGTGCGACGGTGTTTCCGCCAGCACCTCTTCCGGGTCGCACGGATCCCCGGGACATTCATCGCCGCGGTACTCATGCCAGAAATCACCGGTAGTCTGCAAATGCAGCCACTCCACCTCATACACCGCCGGTACCACCTGGCAGATATCACAGCAAAATGGTTTGCCGCTCGGGTTGTGCGGTGCGCACTTCAGCCCACAATCCAGCCGGGTGAGCGGTTCATCAAAATCACGGTACAAGTCATCAAAAAATTTCATACGGTCATTTTCCATCCAAAGCAATACACCGCCCAATTCTACCAGATCGGCAGAACCGGGCGGTGCTGTTGAAAAGTATGATTCAGTTGTTCGTGCTTACGGCATGCGCGCGCCTAGCTAGAACTCGCCCGCCCCACTGCAGCCCCATTTCCAGCGGACAGCGTAAGAGCAGATTACGGCATGCGCGCGCGCCTAGCCAGAACTCGCCCGCCCCACTGCAGCCCCGTTTCCAGCGGACAGCGTAAGAGCAGATTACGGCATGCGCGCGCGCCTAGCCAGAACTCGCCCGCCCCACTGCAGCCCCGTTTCCAGCGGACAGCGTAAGAGCAAATTACGGCATGCGCGCGCCGCACTCCTGGCAGAATTTTCCGGTCTGGTCGGTGGCGCCGCAAGCCGGGCAGGTGGTTACCTTAACGGCTGCTTCAATTTTGGTGCCGCATTCCGGGCAGAACTTGGCGCCGTGCGTGTCAGCTCCGCAATTGGGGCAGGCTGTACTGGCGGGTTGGATCATCTGCGTTCCGCATTCAGGGCAGAATTTGGTCCCGGCTGGGGCCAGCACGCCGTCATTGGGGCAGCGCGCCATCTGGTC
The DNA here is from genome assembly GCA_036825755.1 of Anaerolineaceae bacterium. Classification (GTDB taxonomy): domain Bacteria; phylum Chloroflexota; class Anaerolineae; order Anaerolineales; family Anaerolineaceae; genus JAJFTV01. The sequence continues at coordinate 7,491 of DAISXR010000051.1, read as the reverse complement.
ACCGGCTTTCTGCACAGCGTCGGTGGCTTTTTCAACCACTTTATCAAGGCCAAACATACTGGCAAAGCCCTTGATAGCTGCACCGGCCTGGGCTCCGCGCGCTTCAGCAATTTCATTCGTGCGTGGACTGTCATCCTGGCAGTAACCGGATTGCGTGTCGAAATCGGACAGGCATACAATGCGTTCACAGGTAGGGCACTGGCGGAAGTGCGGCTGCACCTGTTTCCAGGCCTCTTCCACCTGGGCAGGCGTCATCTTCATGCTGTAGCGCGGGTCCTCGCCAATTACATTATCAGCCACGGTCTTCCCTAAAATGGGGATCTTGCGCAGCAACCCGCTGGCGGCCTGACGCCCCAGATCCTGGGTGACTGTGTTGGCAAGGCTGGGCTGGCTGCGAAACTCGCGGTTGCATGCTTCGCAATAGAACACCGCGTACGGCCCTGCTCCGTCATTTCGAACATCATAATTTGGCATTCTGGTAAACGTTGACATATTCTCTTTTCCTGACTGTGAATTGAACTTCCTTTATCCAGTTAACTGACAAAACAGACCGCTGATGAAATATATCAGTCTGTCTAGTTTTCACTTACTTTCTGCGCGCGTTGATCCGGCTTCCACACCGTCCATACCTTACCCACCAGATTAGGCCCGGGTTTTAAGGTAATTTCGCCTGGCTCCCAGCCTGAAGGTGTCACCTCGCCGGTTTTGACCACATGCTGAAACGCCTTGATTTGGCGGAGTAGTTCATTGGGATTACGGCCCACCTCGGGTGTGAGCACTTCCATTGCCCGCACTACAAAATCAGGGTCGATGATAAAGCGTCCGCGGATGTCCACACCGGCGTCCTCATCGTACACGCCGTAAATGGCCCCGATCTTTCCGCCCGCGTCCGACAGCATGGGGAACGGAACCCCGCCCTCCACCATTTTGGTGAGTTCCTCTGCCTGCCAGATCTTGTGTACAAACCGGCTGTCTGTGCTGATTGACAGCACCTCTACATCCAGAGCTTTGAATTCGTGATATAAGGCAGCGACCGCTGTCAATTCGGTCGGTCAGACAAAGGTGAAATCACCGGGATAAAAACATACCACAATCCATTTACCCGCATAATCAGAGAGCCTGACGGGTTTGAAACCTGAACCAGCCACAAAGGCGGTTGCTTCAAAATCTACAGCTTTTTTCCCAACACGTACCAGCATTTTCTTTTCCTCCTCAACTGGTTTTCCCGCGACTGCCGGAATATCCTGCGCTGTGACAGATAGAATGGGTCCGCGGGCTGGTGTAACACACTTATCCTGCATTTCAGCCATGTATTACTCCTTTCCTGTAAAAACATATTCAACTGGTAGGAAGTTCGGAAGATGATCAGGCCCGTGATGGGCATCCCCCGTTCCATTATACAATAAGGGCGGCTCAATCAGGCTTTTTCCTAACATGGATGAAACAAATCGCGCAGGCGCCGGATGAGAATGAGGAGACTGGGCTTCCGCGGCCGAATGGGTGAGTGTCCGGTACTTAAAACGCACATGGCGCTGACCCAAAACGGTCAGCGCCATGTGCAGATAGAATGTGTTCTCCGGCCGTCATGCCGGTCCAGAACGATCGATTTTACACAGCCAGCGGTGCAGACAGTAGCCATTCGCCGCCATATGGATCGCGGAAAGCGGCTGTTCGCTCGCCTATTTCCATATTGGCCGGCACCGAGGTGGAAACCGCCCCCGCCTCCATAGCCCGCTGATAGACGGTATCCACATCCGGTACATACACATGCACCAGTCCGTGGCATGTGGAGGTACGCGCATACGTATCAGACACCTCCAGAATCGACCCGCCGATACGCATCACCGCGTTGTTGGCCCTGTTTGACTTACCGTCTGAACACTCCAGAATATCCGCGTCAAATACAACCGCGATGAACTCAATCATCTTGCCGGCGTCTTCCACCGCCAAAAACGGAATAATATCCTGTATACCGGCAGGCCGAATTTTCTTTTTCATCTTGTTGTCCCTGTCGCTCTCCAACGTCTCCTCCTAAATCGCTTTCATTATGTTTTGATCGAGATTATACAGACCCAAAATGAAAGGTAGATGATAGGCAAAACGGTGTATGGATTGGCGGAGCAGACAATTAATGAGAGGCCCTGTTCCGTGAATATAATTGCCGTGATCCTGTCGGGGAATCGAAAACCTGGCCGATGCTCTGGCCAGGTTCGAAAAAAAGAACGTTTTAGCCTTTTTTCATTTGAGAGAACCTTTTCCTGCTTTGATCCCCTCCGGCAAGGCTGGTTTTCTAATTTCCCCCTGATGGAAAACCGGTAAGTCGCTTGCCTTTACTGTGTTCAGTATAAGGTCTGTGGATTAAGTGCGGATTAGCAATGGGTTAAGAGAAGCTGTTAATTCGCAGATCCACCTGCCTGATCCGGCTCATCCAGTGTCACATGCCAGTCAGGATACAGGTTGTTGAATTCCTCGCGCGTGATACCCAGCAGAATCTCATCGTGATAGGTGTCGTTGGAAAAATAGGTTCTGCGCAGCCGGCCTTCATCCACAAATCCGAGACGCCGGTAGAATGCCACGGCGCGGTGATTGAAGTCATATACGCCGATATTGCATTTCTGGTATCGCATTTCGTGAAACATAAAGCGCAGCACCAGCAGCATAGCCTCGCGCGCGTATCCCTTGCCCCATTCCTCACGATCACCAATACCGATGCCGATAGAAAAGACGCCGTTTCGGGGATCACACAACTGGGTATTGACACCGCCCACCAGTTTACCGGAGAGCGTTTCAATCACCATATGACGGTCGTCACCCTCCTTCTGGCTGGTTTTACGCTCAATCCATGCCCGGATCTGTGCGGTGGAAGCAGGCCATGAAATATCAGAGTCCAGGCGGGTGATACGCGTTTCCCTCCACTGCCGGAAAAGAACCTCTTCATCGCCGGGCTCCACTGCTCGCAACCGAACCAGCTTGCCTTCAAACAGGTTTTTGGGTTCCATTTTGCATCCTTTCCTTAGCGCGGAAGGCGTGTTTCACCCGCATAATGCGCCGTGTTACTTTTTCGATCCTGCCGCGTATGGTATAGTATCCATCATATCCCGTTTTTTGTAAGGAATCCCCATGAAAACACTGGTCGTTTACGATTCAATGTTTGGAAATACCGAGAAAATTGCCCGGGCGGTTGGCGATGCATTGGGCAGCATGGAGGAAGTGCAGGTGGTCAAAACCTCCGCGGTCACATCTGAGATGCTGCGTCAGGCCTCCCTGCTGCTGGTGGGCTCTCCTACCCACGGCTTCAACCCCTCCAAAGACATGAAGGTTTTCCTGGCAGGGCTGGCTGCCGGTAGCCTGAACGGCAAACGGGCAGCCGCTTTTGACACCCGCGCCGATGTGAAACAAATCAACAACAAGATGCTAACCTTTTTCACCAACCTGATGGGTTACGCCGCCGAAAATATTGCCAAACAGTTGCATAAGAAAGGCGCTGCGTTGGTCAGTCCCTCAGAGGGTTTCATTGTAGAGGATAAGGAAGGGCCGCTGCGCGAAGGCGAGCTGGAGCGCGCGACTGACTGGGCCAAAAAGATCGTTGCCTGAAGCAGGCGCTGGTCCGCTACTCTACCCGGATTTCAACCAGCCATTTCACCCAGTCATTCCCGTCTGTCATGGGCAGAACCGCGCGCAGCGGGAACCCGTGCAGGATGGGCAGCGTCTGGCCGTTCACTTCATAGGCCAGAATATTCTCTTCATTCAGAGCTTCCAGCATGCACAGGTTCACCGAATATCCATCGGCGCTCACCAGCGTGATGCTGGCGGCTTCAGGCTGAATACCGGCCAGATCCAGCACCTGTTTCATGGATACACCGGTCCAATCGGCCTGATCGGAAAAATATCCCTCGCATACCAGCAGCGGATCCCCGGTAACGCGCGGCAAGCAGCGTAACTCATCCATCGTCAGCTCCAGCGGGTGATCCACGAGACCGGTCACCTTCAAGCGGTAGCTCACCGGATCGATCTCCTGGGCGTTGCCGGTCACGTGAAGCCCAATACTCTTATCCAGCAGCGCATAACCCGGAAACTCCGGCAGCGGAGTGGGCACTATCAGCGGCTCCAATTCACAGGCCGCAATGGGTTGCTCTGTTGGGTTTTCCGGTGCGAGGGTTTCAATAATCTCTGTCGCCAGGCCTGGCTGCGCGGTACAGGCGCTCAAAAACAGGCAAAACAATACAACAATCAATAAATGCTTAATCAGGCACCTCCAGTTCAAGTGGATCCGTTTCAACGGGTACTACACGCCAGTTGTCGCCGTTCATCGGCACATCGGTGATTCGGTCAGCCGGCAGGATCATATAGCGACCGCT
>DAISXR010000051.1:0-3033 GCA_036825755.1 Anaerolineaceae bacterium | reverse complement strand
CGTTCATCGGCACATCGGTGATTCGGTCAGCCGGCAGGATCATATAGCGACCGCTGCCTTCCACCGCCGTCGAGCCGTCAGCCAGCAGGATACGGCCCTCGGCCTCATAAGAACGCCCTCCCTTACGGACGATGCGCCCCACCACCCTGATTTCTTCTTCCAGCGGCACCGGTTTACGAAAGCGCACCTGCAGATCCACCGTCACACCCCAGACGCCCTTCTCGCCCACGTTGATGACCCTGCCCATGGTTTCATCCAGAATGGTGGCGGCCAATCCGCCGTGCAATCGGCCGGGGTAGCTTTGATGCTGCGAACCGGGCCTAAAAACGCCTGCCAGTTCGCCATTTTCCAGTTCATAAAACGCTGCTTTCAAACCGGCCGGGTTTTCCAGGCCGCACACAAAACACATGCTGGCATTTTCCTGTTTTCCAGTGACAGATCGACGCATTTCAAGAACCTCCAAGGGTTGAGAATAAAAAGCCTGCCGGTTTCAAGGCAGGCTGCGATGATGACAGGCTGAAGCCGCTGCGGAATGAAACCCTTACGCCATCCTGCGGATGCGCACCTCAATCGGCTCGCCTTTCAGCAGATTCACCAGCATCTCGGTGTTGGTGCTGCCAAAGTGATATGGATACAGCACAGCCGGTTTGAAAGAACGCGCGGCTGCGGCAGTCATTTCGGGGGTCATGGTATAGGGCAGGTTCATCGGCAGGAAGGCCACGTCAATCCCCTGCAGGAGCTTCATCTCGGGAATATTTTCGGTATCACCGGCGATATAGATCTTTTTCCCCCCCAGCGTCAGCACGTACCCGTTGCCCACCCCTTTGGGGTGAAACGGCTCGCCGTTGTCGCGTTTGTGCACCAGGTTGTAGGCAGGAACAGCCTCAATGGAAAAGCCCTGTATCCCACGCGCCTCACCGTTGTGCATCACAATGCCGTAGGCCACTTTGTTGCGGGCAGCCTCGTTGATGACGATCTCTGTGCTGTCGGTGCGGATCTGCCCCAGGGCCTCCAGATCCAGATGATCACCATGTTCATGGGTGATGAGCACCAGATCGGCTTTGGGTAGGCTGGCGTAATTGGCCACCTTTCCATACGGATCGACGTGGATCACCTTTCCGCCAAACGTCAGCATCAGCGAACCATGCCCCAGAAAGGTGATTTTCAGATCGCCGGCCGGGGTTTGAACGACATCGGTCTGATAAGCCTCGCTCGAATTCATCGCGTGTTCCTTTCTGACACGGGCCTGGTCGCAGCCAGGCTGTCACAACGCTGCTTAATCCATCAGAAAACGGACGAAGTCATCCGTAGCAAGCCCGGCAAAATAGCGGTTCAGATCCATCTCCGAAAGTGCCCCGGACAGGCTGATGGGATCATAGCGCACACCGACCAGGCAGGTTTCCAGGCGTTCCACCTCATCGGTCGATTGATAATCACCGAAGAACTTGATCGAAGAGATCTGCCCCTGGCTGACATTGATACGTGCGTCAATCTCACCGAAATCGAAACGATGCACCTTTTGCACGTTGAAATCCGGCGAACGTCCGAAATTCCACTCCCACGTGAAGTAGCGGTTGCGGGCAATTTCATCAATCTTCTGCCAGTCGGCATCTTGCAGCACATATTCGGGAATGTCTGCCTGGTTGCCAAACAGACTTTTCAGGATGCGGCTGCGAAATTCCAGCGTATTCATCGGTTCGCTCAGATATTCGCTGATGTTGGCCACGCGGCTGCGCACCGATTTGATCCCTTTGGAGGTGATCTTGGTCGCTTTCACGTTCAGTGCGTTCACCAGATCTTCGACATTGGTATTGAGCAGCAATGTGCCGTGCGTCACCAGGCGAGTGCCCGAGTGATACTGGGCGTTCCCCGAGATCTTGCGCTGTTCCACCAGGATATCATTACGTCCGCTCAACTCGGCCGGTACGCCCATCTCATGCAGAGCCGCGATGACCGGTTTGGTGAACTTGGCAAAATTGCGGAAGTCGCCCTCGAGATAGGTGGTAATGAAACTGAAGTTCAGGTTACCCAGGTCATGATACACCGCCCCGCCCCCTGAAAGCCGGCGTACCACGTGCACGCCATGCTCGGTGACGTACGACTGGTTGATTTCTTCGTAGGTATTTTGATGCCTGCCGATAATGATGGACGGCTCATTGATGTAAAACAATAAGATATCGTCGCTGGTGGGTAGCATGCGCTGCAGATACTCTTCGATGGCCAGGTTGATACGCGGGTCATTGATATTCTGATTGTCGACAAAAATCATGATTTCCTCCCCATTAATTAATGATCAATACCAATTTTACCCAATAATTGTCCAAATTCGATTGGCTGCGTCAAGAGGTGATTTCCCTGCCAGATTCAACACCGGGTATCCTGTAAAGGTATGTCTTCTCCGATATAAGAAAGGATGAAAAAAAACAGCGGAGTACTCCGCTGTTTTGCTCTTACGGTCCTGATCGTATCAGACTCTCACACCCGGCAAACCCTCGGTGGGAAATGAGAAATGCATCTGGGCAAATTTCCATCCGTCGCGCTGCCGGACCACCACCGCGGTAATCCGCAGCGGCCACACAAAGTGATTGCCGCGCTGCATCTCAAACAGCAAGTTGGCACTATTTTGGGCTAACTGGCTGGTTTTCTGCTCCGCGTTGAGCTGCGGTTCATCGAGCAATTTCCGGGCCTTCTGCATCCAGGCAGCATAGCGTTCGTCTCCTAATGTTTGTGTAACGGTGGCGGGTACGGCGATCCAGCCTGTTTCACCGTTCACCCGGATGGATGCCAATTCCATCTCCAGCCTGACATCTCCCCACGTCTCAAAATCGATCACCATTAACTCTCGGGCTCCTGCGCGGTCGGTATACCATTCATTCACGCCCTGGCGTAAACCGGGTGTTCCGATCATCTCAATATCGGGCAGAAACATTTCCATAAACTCATCCAACCGGTTCACATCACGGTCGATGTACCCTTCCTGAAAGGCTTCCAGTAGCAGCCGGATTTCCTGTTGTGCAGACATAATTCTCCCTT
>DAISXR010000050.1:0-25387 GCA_036825755.1 Anaerolineaceae bacterium | reverse complement strand
TTGCAAACCGCTCAAACGCGTTGGCGATCATTTCCAGTTCTTTCTCTGTGAACTGTGCGATCAACTCCGCCTGGGCGCGTCTGGCCGGCGCAAACCACGAGGCGGCTCTTTCTCCGCTCGATTTTGAGTGAACGATCCGCGTCCCGAGCCGATCCTCAGGGTTGGGCTGGACGGAGGACAGAAACACGTTACACGGTCTCGAAAACAGGGAGACGATCCCGGCGGTGGAACTATCGGTGGATATCGTCGGTCTGGCATCGGCTGAAATCGCACTGAGCACAGGCGTAAACATTGTGAATCCATAAGTAATTACCTATTACTTTCATATCATTAAGCAATTTTACAAATGAGGGTATCATCATTATGATACGTCACATTCATAAGAATGGCCGGTCAGATGTCAACGTTATAGAGTGAGCTAATGACATTAACTCAATGGCTGTTAATCGCCACCATCATCATCCCGCTCGCTGCGGTAATGCTAAATCGGCTCAGAATCGATGTGGCTGCAATGTCGATGGCCGTTTTTCTGGGCATATTTCAATTGCTGGGCCTGGGAATGCTTGGAAATCCCAATACGCCGGACGATGCCATTAAATCAATATCCGGATTCAGTCAGCCGGTGGTAATCACCCTGATATCACTTTTTATTGTTACCCGCGGATTGGAAAAAAGCGGCGCTACTCGGTGGCTGGCACAGCAAATTTTACGCGTGGGCGGAAATCATGAAAGCAACCTGATTGGTCTTTTTGCGTTACTTTCTGCTCTATTGTCTCTGTTCATGAATAACCTGACCGCAGGTGCATTGGTTCTTCCCAGCGCCATGGAAGCCTCTCGCCGCACCGGAATCCGGCCCAGCAAACTCCTCATCCCGGTGGCTTACGGCAGCCTTTTGGGGGGTTCAGCCACATATTTCACCACTGCCAATATTATTGTCAGCGATTTGCTCAGAATCGCTGAGCCGCCGCAGGCGCCATTAAGAATTCTTGACTTCACACCGACAGGCGGTTTGATTCTGCTGACAGGGGTGATGTTTTTTTGGTTGTTTGGAACGTTGTTTCTGCCTGATCGGGAACCGGCGGTTGAACAAACCGTTGCGCGCAGAACCAGACGCGAGCTGTCTTCCCTCTATCAGATCAACGAACGACTTTGGAACGCCATGGTTCTTCCAAAATCCGCTGTTTCCCGTCTCACACTGGCTGAGACAAGAATTGGTGAAAGGTACGGCGTAGAGATTGTTGCGATTCGGACAAAACGCGGGGAACTGGTATTTCCTTCTGCGGAACAGAAGATTTATCGAGGGGATAATCTGTTATTGATCGGCAGAGAGGAAAAAGTCATGCCCATGAAAGAACTTGGGCTTGATATCTGCCCTGAAAGCCGCGATGAGAATTCGTATCTGAACGGCGCATCTTTCTATGAAATGATTTTGGCCCCCCATTCAAGGCTGGAAGGCAAAACCCTCAGGGAGATCAATTTCCGGCAAATTTATAACATCACTGTAGTTGCTATAAAGCGCCGCGCACGCAGTTACCGGACGGATATAGGAGACATTCCGTTGCAGATGGGTGATTCCCTTCTGGCCATCACCGGACGGGAACATTTAGGTAAACTTCGGAAAAGCGCCGATTTTATTTTCTTTGAACCCAACCCTGCGGATGAACCGATTGATAAAAGGTTGGCTCTCTTTACGGTTGGCCTGACGGCGGCTGCCATTACAGCATCCATCGCGGGGGTTCCGATTTACCTGGCCATGCTTGCCGCTGCCTTATTGACCATGATCCTGAAGTTATTGCCGGCCCGAGAGATCTATAAATCTGTTGAGTGGCAGGCTGTTTTTCTTATCGCCGGGATGTATTCAGTCAGTCTGGCGATGGTTCAGACCGGGTTGGCCGATTTACTGGGTCAAAACACGATTCATCTGTTTCGCCCATTTGGCTCTCTGGGGGTAGCAGCAGGAGCATATCTGCTCACGTCTTTATTGACGCAGTTCATGGGAGGGCAGGTCACCGCACTTGTAACCGGGCCAATTACCATCAGTGCGGCGCTCAGTATGGGGGTAAATCCGCAGGCGGTGGCAGTGGCAACGGCGATAGGTTGCTCAGCGTCCTTTTTTACGCCCATCGCCCATCCTGTTAACATCCTGATGATTGCTCCGGCTAACTACAAGTTCAGCGATTTCTTCCGGGTGGGATGGCCGTTGACGATCTTGAGTTTTTTGGCGTTGCTGGCCGGGCTCGTGTTCTTCTGGGGGTTATAAATCAATAAAATGGCCAAAGGATGCTCAAAGTGTTGCGGGAAGGCACAATGAGCAGTCGTAATGCCATTGGAAATCGATGCTCTCAGTGAAGTTGATTTTTGAAATCAGGGGAAAGAAACATCTCTTTTTAGTGCTCTTTCTGGATCTTCTCCCGTTCCTGCTGCCACAGTTTTGCAAACCGCTCAAACGCATCGGCAATAATTGCCAATTCTTTCTCTGAAAACTGTGCGATCAACTCCGCCTGGGCGCGTCTTGCCGGTGCAAACCACGAGGCGGCTCTTTCTCCGCTCGATTTTGAGGGAACGATCAGCGTCCCGCGCCGATCCTCAGGGTTGGGCCGCCGTTCAATCAGGCCGTCTTTTTCGAGCCGGTCCAGCATGGCGGTGGTAGCCCCGGAGGTGAGCCCGGTATGCCGGGCAATCCTGGATGGTGTGGAAACTCCCTCGAGGAATAAGAGCCTCAAGCATTCCATGTCGGTGGCGTTGTGGCCCGCCCACACATCCATCGCGTTGCGAAACAGAGTCATCTGCAAGCCGTAATCGCTGATCGCATTCAGCGCCCTGATTTCTAATTCTGTACTCATCCTATCTGACATAAAAACCTCTTGACTTTGTCTTTATTATAAAGTATCTTTATTATATAACTAAATCTTGCAAATGCAAGGGCTGCTCTCCAAAAGGGCAGGAAGACAAAATCAAACGATATCCCTTTGGGGAATTTTGAACTACCAAGCCAGGATATCGATCACAATTCAATATCTGGAGGATTGTATGAGCGCAAAAAACGATGTACAAAAATCGACTGGTAACACGGCAGTGGCGAACCCGACATCCGATGGTTTCTCGGAAGAAGAAAAAGATGCCATGCGCGTACGCGCCAATGAATTGAAAGCGCAGGCGCGTGAGGGCAAGAGCCGGGAGGCCGGAGAAAAAGCCGTGCTCGAGAAGATCGCGGAGTTTTCGGAACCGGATCACAGCATGGCTGAGCGCATTCATGCGATTGTGAAAACTGCCGCACCGGATCTCATTCCGCGCACCTGGTATGGGATGCCGGCGTACAGCCGGAACGATGAGATTGTCTGTTTCTTTCAGCCTGCAGCCAGGTTCAAAACCCGCTATGCAACACTGGGCTTCAATGACTCAGCCAACCTGGATGACGGCTCGAGCTGGCCGACCGCCTACGCATTGAAGGAATTGACCCCTGCCGTGGAGGCAAAGATCGCCGATCTAATCAAGAAAGCGGTGAGCTAAGGATGAGGAAAAGTGAGGGTGAGTTTTTGAAGAAAACTCACCCTCACTGTACAAGTGATCGCTGTAAATGCCGGGTATTCTGCCCGATCGGAAATACACCAGGATCCACAACAGGCCCCCATTCGATGAACTATACTGGTTATCAGTGAACTTAAAAGAGAATGGGGGTTTTTTATGGGAAAAATAACTGTAGAAGTTGAAACATCGGTTGACGGTGTGATGGGGCAAAGTGCTGATTTCTGGAATCTTGTCTTCAAGTTTCACACCCCGGATGTTGAGGAGTATCTGAACAATCTGCTGTCCATGCCGGATGCGCTTCTCATGGGCCGGGAAACGTACAAGGCTTTTGCCCAGGTGTGGCCGACACGACCGGGAGCACAGGCCGATAGGATCAACCGGATGCCCAAATATGTCGCCTCACGAACCCTGAAAGAGCCGCTGGAATGGAACGCCAGGCTCATATCCGGGAATGTCGCGGAGGAGATTCGCAGGCTCAAGCAGGCGCCGGGGAAAGACCTGCTGCAATACGGGGTGGGCGCTCTGACGCACCTGATGCTCGAGCAGGGGCTTGTGGATGAGCTGATTATCCTGGTTTTTCCATTTACCATCGGCGAAGGGCCGCGAATTTTCGATCACATGGGTGTCCATACAATGAATCTGCTGGGTATCACCACATTCAGTTCAGGGGCTGTAGCGCATCGTTATCAAGTTGCAGACAGGTAATCGACGGTATACGTTCAGGGGGGATTGACATAAAACAAAAAGCCAGTCGATCTCTCATAACGGAAATCAACTGGCTTTATCGGGCAAATCAAACGGGTTGATTCTCGAATGGGCTTATGCCGTCTGAACCGGTTCCTTCCGGTCTGCCAGGTTTTTCCTCAGGTAAAGCGAATAGACCAGACAGATCACGATCGACGCCAGGACCACGTACACTTCCAGGGTTTGATTGTTATGGGTGATATTCCCGCTGATGTTGAGCAGGGTATGGAAGACCACCCCCGGGAGAATACTGTTCGTGATCCAAACCAACATGGTCAGGGTAATACCAAGTGCAATACCGATGATGATTTGCAGACTCTGATCCACAACCGAGTACCCGCGCAGCAGATTGACAATATGACCGATCCCAAAAGTGACACCCGAGATGATGATGGCGTTGCCAAGCTTACCATTTTTGAGAATTCCCTGAAACAGGAAACCCCGGAACAGCAGCTCTTCAATAAAACCCACACCGATCATCAGAAGGACAATCAGCGCGATATCGCGGAAGTTCAGCCCGGTGTTGAGTCCTTTGAAATACTGCAGGAATGCGATGATGACCAGCGGGATGTAGAACCAGACTTTTTGAAGATCCTCTTTCCTGGGCCAGCGAAGCCCATACAACCCGGTCCAGTGATTCTTGTTGACGTACAGAAGAAGGACTGCTGAAAATGCCAATAAAATCACACTCGTCGCAGAATTTGGGACACCGATCATTTCGGAAATGGCGTCACCCACATTTACCAGCAGGATGTACGCGATGATCCAGATCATTGAATGCCAGATGGGTTTTGTTTCTTGCAGCTTATTCATTTATCAGGTTACCTTTCAAGATTTACCAAAGTACCGGTAATCATGTGATATTACGCCAGATGAAAAGATCACTGCTGAGGAAGATATACCTCGTAGCCGGATGAGCCATTATGGATCCACTTCGCCTGGCGCGGTTTCCGATATTACCACAGTTGTCGGTGGTTACAGTCATGAGCAAAATAAAACTGCTTTGCCCATCAGCAAAGCCGACAGAGAGGAAAGGTTTATCCACCCTTTCCAAAGGATCTGATTATTCCATCTGCGGCGGCAGTTCTGAGTCACTACCCGGTATTCCGCGGTTTCTCATCCCCTTGAAAAACCAGCCGGTGTGGAAAGTTTACTGATTCACCTTCGGTTGCCTGCCCAAAAACTTCCACAAATAATTATTTCCGGAATGGACACGCAGCAATGCGGAGAGTACCAATGGCAGACTGGCTGAACCCGGAAAGATCAGGTAACGCGGCTCCCAGCGCGGATGAAATTTATCCTTAAAATCGTGCAAACCCCGGAAATTAAAGAAACGAGAAACGAACATGGCAATCGTATGGAGCGCCTGTTCGACGCGGGGATCCTCCGGTTTTTCACCTACCGCAACAACCGCGCTCAATCCGAGGTTAAAGGTTTCATATCCATTCGCTTTGGCCCATTGCAGCATTTTGGCGAACAGGAATTCCATTGTGCCATGTTCAACCCCGGTGTGATGGCGCATCAAGTCAATCGCCACCTCATCCCCGGTAAATTCAGGCACCAGATTGGCGAAAGCGGTCGGAGCGCCTTCAGGCGCATGCACCACCATTACAGGGGTGCTGCGAATATAGCTTTCATCGAACCATCCGTCAGAAAAATGCATCTCTCCACCGTGATGCAGCGTCAGCCAGGCATCGCTGATGGCTTGTAAAGCAGGCATGAGATCATTATTCAATGGGGGCATATGGACTTCGGCGTGGTAACCATCCCGTTCCATCCGGCTGACCGCGTAACGAACCCCTTTATTTTTACCGCCTTCCAGGGTGAAATCTTTGAGCACAACAATGGCTTCAAAGCCAAGGCAAACCGCATCCAATCCGGCGGCGCGATACGCGTCCAGATAATCGGGCAGCGTGGAAACGAATGATGGGGTCCAGTCATTGTGAGCGCAAAACTCAATAAATTTGACGATGGCTTCTGCTGCCTGTGCGGGCGGACCAATCGGATCACCCAGCGCGATAGCGCCGCGTTTGCTGGCTGCATAAGCGACGACAGTTTCTTTGAAAAAGAAGTAGGATTTATCTTCAAACAGCGCGGCACGCGCCAGTGGGGTGCGTCCGTATTGCCGGATGATTTGTGCGGCTCGCTCCCTTTCAACCGGGGTAGCCGGTAGCCTGACCAGTACCGGCCTGACCAGCATCAGCAGGGCAAACCCGAGTGAGACCAGACCAATCATGTAAATCGAGTCGACAAAATACTTTCCAAAGCTGGTAACCGGCTGCGGTCCGGGATTGTAAAAGGAGCTGAACATAACGATTGTCTGCTGAACGGCTTGCGGGAGGTTATAGCTCACGTGGAAGTGCCGGTCGAGCAGGTAGAAGCCGGCGGTACCATAGATCAGCGTGAAGATCAACGCGGCTGCGAGCACGATGATTCCCTGGCGCAGGGATGGACGGTCAGACATCGCATGGAAACTGCGGCGGAGAAAGATCAGGAGTATTAACAGCCCCAGTCCCAAGCTGGCTTCTTCAAAATCCAGCCCTTTGATCAGGTGGGCCGCGATGGAAATGCCCAGCAGGATCACGGTCAACAGCCATGCCGTTCGCTTGCGACGCCACAGGCTGCCTGCCAGCAGCATCAGGGCAAAACCGGCCAGGGCGGAGGTAAGCCGGCTGCCGTGAGCCACCTCAAGCGGGAAGATAGCTGTGATCAACGCCAGGCGGTTCTGGAGGGCCGGCTGGACGGCTGAGACCAGGTTGAGGGCGCCCATCAGCAGAGTCAACAGGGCAGAAAGGCGCACCCCCCAGGCTTCCCATGGGATATATTTTTTTGACCTTTGCAGGCCGTTGTGAGTCATTTCCTGGTTATCCACGGTTTCTCATCCCCTTGTAAAACCAGCGTTTGGTCATCTCTGCTGTGAAGAAGTACAACACCACAACCCCGAAGATGATCAGCAGGAGCGGCAGCGGAAGCGGCACGAAACCCAGTAAACCGGCCAGCGGCGAATAGGGCAGGAATATCGCGAAAAGCAGCACAACAACCGTCATGAGCAGCATGGTGCGGCTGGGTTTGCTGCGCAAAAATGGCAGACGGGTGCGCATGGCATATACCACCACCCCCGCAGAAAGGACCGATTCGATAAACCAGCCGGTGTGAAAAGTTTGCTGGTTCACCTTCATCACCCACATCAGCAGGATAAACATCGCATAGTCGAATACCGAACTGAGCGAGCCAAAAACCAGCATAAAGCGGCGGATAAATTGGATATCCATCCGGCGCGGACGTTCCACCAGCACTTCATCCACATGATCACTGGCGATGGTCATTTCGGGCAGATCGGTCAAAAAGTTGATCAGCAGGATCTGCTTGGGTAGCATGGGCAGGAATGGCAGAAAGAGAGATGCTCCGGCCATGCTGAACATATTGCCGAAATTGGCGCTGGTGGCCATAAAGACATATTTGAGCGTGTTCGCAAAAGTCTTGCGCCCCTGAATGACCCCATCACGCAGCACATCCAGGTTCTGTTCAAGTAAAACCAGATCGGCGGCTTCGCGGGCGACATCTACCGCATTGGCCACCGAGATGCCCACATCCGCGCTGTGCAGCGATGGGGCGTCGTTGATCCCATCGCCCATATAACCGACCACGTGCCCGCGCTTTTTCAGCGCCAGGATGATGCGTTCCTTTTCGTTTGGGTTCACTTCGGAAAAAATGGTGGTTTCTTCAACCGCGTGCCAGAGCGCTTCATCGCTCAAGTGATCCAGTTCCGCGCCAGATAACAGTTTCGCGTCATCCAAACCCACCACCTGAGCGGTGTGACGCGCCACCAGCCTGTTATCGCCGGTGATGACCTTCAGCCGAATACCCAGCCTGGCTAGTTCCTGGATGGTCTCCGCAACCTGGGGTTTGGGCGGGTCGAAAAACAGCAAAAAACCCATAAAGGTCAAATCGCTTTCATCGGCCGTGGAATAAGGGTGCTTTTGAGCGTCGGCAGGTTTGACCGCCAGACCCAGCACACGGAACCCCTGCGCGCTCCACTGCTCCAGACGCTCCATCACCTTCGCTTGCGCTGCGCTGTCAAACGTATTCTTCTCATCACCGACCTGTATGTGAGTACAAACCGCCAGCACATTTTCCAGCGCCCCCTTGGTGATCATAATGGCTGAATTGTCTTCCCATTTGGCGATAACGGTCAGGCGCTTGCGGATGAAATCATACGGGATTTCATCTACCTTCGAATATTCCTCTGCGCCCTGGGCTCCCGCATGAACGATGGCTTCATCCAGCGGGTTGGTAAGACCGGTTTGCATGCTGGCGTTCAGGTAAGCAAGCAGTTTCGCCTGTTCTGACGGTTCGCCGTCCACCCCCAGAACACTGTCTAATCGCACAACGCCTTCGGTCAGCGTACCCGTTTTATCGGTACAGAGAATATCCATGCTGCCGAAATTCTCAATCGATTCCAGCCGCCGAACGATCACGCCGTGCTGGGCCATCTCCTGCGAACCTTTGGACAGGTTGATGTTGATGATGGCCGGCAGCAATTGCGGCGTCAGGCCTACCGCCAGAGCGATTGAGAAAAGAAGCGAATCAAGCGCTGATTTATGGAATAAAACATTGAAAAAGAAGATCCCGATCACCAGGATAAACATGACTTCCGTGAGCAGGTAACCCAACCGTTTGATGCCGCGCTCAAATTCGGTTTCCGGCGGGCGAAGCGTCAGGCGATCTGCGATCTGTCCAAACGCGGTGTTGCGGCCGGTTTGCACAATCAGCACTTTGGCGCTTCCGCTGCGGACATTGGTACCCATGAACACCATGTTGGTCCGCTCCTGCATCGTCGCATTTTCAGCAACCAAACCGGGGGTTTTTTCTACCGGGAATGTTTCACCGGTTAATACCGCCTGATTGACAAAGAAATCATTGGCTTTGAGCACCAGCCCGTCCGCAGGGATCAGGCTGCCGGCTGAAAGCAGGACCACATCACCCGGAACCACCGCATCGGTCGAAATGGGTACAACTTTTCCATCACGAAGCACATTCGACCGAAATGAAAGCTGCTCCTTTAATTTTTCGGCTGCAGAACTGGCATTGAATTCCTGGAAAAAGCTGAGCAGCGCGCTGCCCATCACAATGAAAAAGATGATCACGGCATCCGTCCAGTCCTGGAGAAAAGCTGAGATCAGGGTAGCGCCCAACAGGATCAATACGATAGGGCTCTTGAATTGTCTGATGAACAGGCCAACCGGTGTGACTTTCTCTTTTGTTTGAATGAGGTTTGGGCTGGTGCGCCGCAGCGTCTCCTGGGCAGTCTGCGTATCCAATCCATCCAACGATGAATGCAAATTGCCGGCTACGGTATCGACTGGCTCGGACCAAAAAGGAGTCACTGCCATATTCAAATTCCCCAACTTTCTATCAGTGATATCCTGATTATAGAAACGAATCGGTCAATTTAGTATTAGAATCTTTGAAAATCCCGTCGTGAAAAAAAGAATCACCCAGCGAGGAACTATCATGTTCACTTTGCCTGATGTCTTGCCGATCCGGAAGCAGGTGGAAATCACCACCGAAATCCTGCGCACACGTCTCGATCAAATCCTGCCGCGCGCCATGCGGGAAGCCGAAATGGATATGTGGCTGATCATCTGTCAGGAGGATGCCCTGGATCCGATCTACAAAACGATGATCCCCATGGATACCTGGCCAAAAGTTCTGCAAATTCTGATCTTTTTTGATCAGGGGAAAGAGTGCGGGATCGAAAAGATCAACCTGTCCATGACCGATACACATGATCTGTATCAAAAACCGTGGAGGGGCGGTAATCCCCCGGATCAGTGGCGTCTTCTCAGCCATATCATCGAAGAGCGCGACCCGAAAAGAATCGGTATCAATATTGGCGATGTCAATTGGGCTGCCGGCGGTTTGACCCACACCCTTTATCACCAGCTCGTCCGAAATATGCCTGAAATATACATCAGCCGCCTGGTGAGCGCTGAGACCGCCTGCACCTTGTGGGGGATGACTTTGACCGGGGAGGAACTGGATCTTTACCCATCCATCGTCTCCCTGGCCCGCCGCATCATTACACAGGTGTATGCCGCAGCCATTCCGGATCAAACCACACTGGACGACCTCGAGTGGGCCTTCTGGCAGATCTGCGCGCAGAACCATCTGGAACAGTCCTTCAAACCGTATTACTCTTTACAGAGAAGTGATCTGGAGGCAAAAAAGTACCCCGCCGCAGACCGGATTCTCCGCAGAGGAGACCTTTTGGTCTGCGACGTGGGAATCCGCTATCTCGGCCTGTTCACCGATCATCAGGAACTGGCGTATGTAAGGCATACGGGTGAAAGCGATGCCCCGGATGGACTGAAGCGCCTGCTGGCGACGAGCAACCGCCTGCAGGATATCTTCATGAGAGAATTCCAGCACGGGCTTAGCGGCAATCAACTGTTGGAGAACATCCAGTCTGCTGCAAAGGAAGCCAACATTTCATCACCGTACATTTTTTCACATTCACTGGGTCTTTTCGTGCATGAGCCCGGTCCGGTTATCGGTCTTCCCTGGGATCAATCGCCCATCGCGGGCAGGGGAGATGTGAAACTGGAGTACAACACCTGTTTTGCCATGGAACTGGCGCATCTGGGCACCGTTCCGGAGTGGAATAACCAGCGCGTGGGGTGCCAGACGGAGCAAATGGTGCAGTTTACAAAAGACGGCTGCGCGCTGATCAACGGACGCCAGACGGAATTTCATCTGATATAAACTGGCGTTAGCAAACTGACCATTACTAATTTAATGATTGAGGCGTCAATGAAACATGATTTTAAGCTGCTTCGGCATGCCGAAGTTCCCATCTATATTCTTTTGGTTTCAATGTTACTCTCCGCTTGCGATGGTCTGGTCGACTTCGGAAGTCAAAAAATCAGGTTAACCGATTGCTCGATCAACGGTGCGTCAGCCCTGTGCGGGAAGCTTAGGGTCTACGAGAACCGTGCGGCAGGGAAAGGGCCGAAGATCGAACTGAACATCGTCGTCCTGCCGGCCACGGGAGACCAGTCCGCGACGGATCCGCTGTTTTATTTTGCAGGCGGACCGGGCGGTATGGCAACCGGGAACGCGTCATGGTTCAAAACCGAGTTGAGCAGCCTGAACAGAACGCGTGATATTGTGCTGGTGGATCAACGCGGAGCGGGCGGTTCAAACCCTTTAATCTGCCCGGCGTTTGAAGATATCTCGGGGCTTGAGGGTGAGAAACTGGCGCTGTACTACGATGCCTGTTTGAAAGGTCTGGACGCGGATCTGCGCTGGTACACCACCAAAACCTATGCGGATGATGTGAACGATGTACGGCAGGCGCTGGGCTATGAAAAGATTAATATTGCCGGCGAGTCATATGGTGCCACTGTGGTGCAGGTGTATCTCAATGAACACCCCGATACCGTACGCACAGCCGCTATCCTGCGCGGTACTTTGCTGGAAGTGCCCATCTTTGAGCATTTTGCCGACAGCAGTCAACGGGCATTGGATTTGGTTTTTTCACGCTGTGAACAGGATGTGTCATGTAAAGAAGCGTTTCCTGATCTGAAAAGCGAATTTGAGGTAATTCAAACGCGATTGGCAACTGAACCGGCGCAGTCATCGCAATGGGATGCCGTGGGAAAGCAAAACTTTGTTATCACACCAGATGTGTTTGCCAATGTCATCCACTATATGTTAATGGGGGCCGATACCGCCGCGGGTATTCCCCGTCTTGTCCACCTCGCCGCAGCCGAAGACGATTGGGATGAAATCGCAGGGTTTTATATGAGCGTGATCAGACCATTGAAGATCAGTGTAATGCAACAGGCCATGCCCATCAATATTTTATGCACTGAACCGTGGGCGCTTTACCGTATGGATCAGGTGAACCAAAACGGAGCGGGAAGCTATTTCCTCGCGGCGCAGGTAGAGCAGGCGGGGATGTTTGAGCAATTATGCCCGGCAATGCCCGCGCCTGAACCACAGGCCATGTACGCAGCCCCGCTGGTGACGAATGTACCTGTGCTGATTTTGAATACCGAGGAAGACCCGCAAAACCCGCCAGCAAATGTAGCCGATGCCGCCAAATATTACACCAACAGCCGGACCTTATTCGAGCCTTATCGCGCGCATTTTCGAACGGATTGGGCCTGCAGCGGTGACGTGCTGACAGAGTATATTGAACTGGGTGATCCCAAAGCGGTGAAGGCGGAGTGCCTTGAAAAAATCACGCCCATCCCATTTGATATCAGCCCGTAAAAGATGTATGCTGTTTGCGTAACGGATAATTTTTCTGGAAAGGCAGGCACGAAAAGATGGATATCCCTTTTGAAGTTATTTATGTGGAAAAACCTGAAGAAGCGGCGTGGGAGATCATCGGCAAGGGGTTACAGCAATTCAATGATCAATATGCCGGCGATGAAAATTTCCGGCGGGTGTGTTTTGCCCTTCGTTCCGCGGATCAGACCATTGTGGGCGGGGTCATCGGCGAGATCTTTTGGGATTGGCTGCACATTGATTTGATGTGGATCCCGGAGGATCTGCGCGGGCAGGGACTGGGTCACCAGTTGCTGACCGCCATTGAGGATGAAGCCCGCTCGCACGGGGCCAAAAATGTTTTTCTGGATACCTTCAGTTTTCAGGCGCCTGAGTTTTACCGGCAGCACGGCTATCGCCTGTTTGGCGAGCTGCCCGGGTTTCCAGCCGGGTATACCCGTCATTTTCTCACCAAAGAGCTGTAACCCTGTAAAAATTAAACGATAAAAGCAAAATCCCCCGTTCAATGGGGGATTTTAATAGCAAACAAAAATAGTTCTGCTTTGAAGGGCAGCCGGGCAGCTTTACAGGGCTGTCTGATACTTCACCCCGCCGCGCTCTTCAGCTGCCTGCGCGGCTTTTCGTTTAGGCATACGCGCTTTCAACCCCAGCAGCATCCATCCGCCGCACAAAACCATACCGGCACCCACAGTCACCAGCGGCCAGAACAGCACGTTGACCGTATTCATATTATTGATCCAGTGTGTAGAAGCCGCCCACCAGGGGGTGGTGAGCACGGTGAGCCCTGACAGGACGAATGCTGCCCCGCCGGCTGCCCGCATGGCGCCGGTTGAACCTTTGCCCGGTTCGACTCCGCCGCGGCCAAATAGCTTCAGCAAGCGCATCAGCAGAAACACCACCAGGGTGAACACGGTGAGATACAGGCGCATGCTGTTAGGCGCCGTGCTGCCACGCAGGGTGAACGAGTAGTAATACTGCACCGCAGACGAAACCGCGCCGACCAGAAGGAAGATCGCGGTCTGGTTGAAGGCGCCGGGGCGGTTTTTAGCCAGCCGGACAATGCTGTAGATACCGAACACGGCCGCGGCGATGGAGACGAACACCAGCACCTGAAACACCGGTTTGACCGGTATCAGCGCAGCCATGCGCGGGCCAAACTCTTCAGCTTTGAAGGCCACGCAGGTGGTGCCCACGCCGCCCAGCAGGGTCATGGCGGCGGTCAGACTGAGCAAAATGATGGTGATGAGGCGCAGAAAACGGGATAACTTGGGTCTCATATCGTTTCCTCCAGGGGATGGATGAAAGTGACCTACCAGGCTTGCGCAATGATGAGAATCATGGAAGCCAGCATGTAAACCGACGCGCCTTTATACAGCACGGTGTTCAGGCGCGCGTGCGATTCAAACAGGCTGAGTAAAACAAGAAGGGACAGTAGCGCGCCCACCACACCCAGACCGGTGAGCAGCGATGCCGACAGACCGATCCAGCGTCCGACGGTAAACAGCACCAACACCGCCAGAATAGTGGATACAGCCACGATCCGGCGGGTCGCTTTCACGCCGTACAGAGAGGGGAAGGTGGGAATGCCGGCCTGCGCATAATCGGCCTGGTATTTGATGCTGAAGGTCATAATATGGGTGGGGATCCACAGCAGAACACCCAGCATCAGCAGCAAGCCCACCAGATCGACACTGCCCACGGCCAGGGTGCGCCCGGCCAGTGCCGGCATGCCGCCTGCCAGCCCGCCGATCAAAATGGCGTACGGGGTTCGTCGTTTCAGCAGTACCGTGTAGATAATCACATCGAAGAACACGCCGGCGGCGATCAGCAGGCCAAAGTTGAGGTCGATCAAAATGGCCCAGCCGATGCCCAGCAGCCCGAGCAGCCCGCCGACCATGGATGCCTCCAGTTTGCTCACTTCGCCGGAGGGCAGCGGACGACGGGAGGTGCGCTGCATAAGCGAGTCAATGTCGCTGTCCCACACCATGTTGAGGATGGTGCTACCGCTGATTGACAGGAACAGGCTGCCGGTGAGGGCGAACAGGGTGGGAAGGTGAAAGATGGGGCATTTCGCGCTCATGTAACCGGCCAGACCGGTGATCATTAACAGGCCGGTTTGCAGGCTTTTGATCAGTTTCCAGTACAGGCGGGCTTTTTGTGTGAGTGTTTTCAAACCGTCTCCTTTACAAACTCGGCTTACTGTTATGGCTCCCTCACGCAGCGGAAACCGGCGGCCGGGCTGGTGTAATCGGGTCCGGCGCTGTTGCGCGCCCACACGCGCAGATTGTTCTCATACACGTCTTTACTGCCGCCGCGCATATAACGGTAATGGGTACCTTCATACACGTCTGCCGTCCATTGCCATACGTTGCCGGCCATATCGTACAGGCCGTACGGGCTGGCGGAATCAGCCGTCTGGTAGCCGGCGTAAGCACTCCCGTTGTAAAAACCCACCGGGGTGGTGCGTGAGCCAAACGTGCGCATGTCCTCAAACGGATCGCGACTGGCGTGGTAATTGGCGTTGTTGCGCCCCACGCTGTCGCCCCACGGATAGGCGCGGCCATCGGTTCCGCGGGCTGCCTTTTCCCATTCCTGCTCGGTGGGCAGACGCCAGCCGTAATACTGGCAGTAGGCGGCCGCGCCAAACCAGGAGACCATGGTGACGGGGTGGTTGCCCCACAACTCCTGGGCAGTGAACGTTTCGCCGTTCAAATCCAGCCGTAAAGCCGGGTCATCTACCGGGATGTAAAGATAGTCACCGGCGTCAATGCGATTCTCATGCCGGCCCTGGTGAAATTCATCCCCAGGGTAGTAACCAACCACCGCAGCGCCGTCCAAACGGACGCTGCCGTCGGTCAGGGCTACGTTCAGGAAGGCCGCGTACTGCTGGTTGGTCACATCCGTCACCATCATCTCGTAATCATAATCGATCACCGCCGGGTGGTTGAACTGCCCTTCCAGAAATTCACCGGCCGGGATGAGCGCCCAGGCGTCGGGATCGACACCGGTGTCAAACACAGGGGCAGGCGCGTTCAGATCTACCGGCTGGCAGGCGGTCAAGATCATCAAAGCCATCAAAACGGTCAGCAGGGTGATTCGCCGGGTCACTGGTTCACCTCCTCATGAGGATTCAGCCGTTCTGTGACCTCCGCCGACCAGCGTCCGTTTTTCTTGAACAGATCGATCAGCCGCCAGACCATCAAGGCGGCTAAAATCAACAGCACCGTGCCCAGCCCAATATCCCCGAGCAAAGTGGTCAGGTTGACCAGCGGCTGTTGCGTGGCCTCCGGCACAATCAACCGGCGCATCTCGTACAACGTCACCGCGCCAAACGCCAGATCCGAGAAGATGATCAGCAGCCAGCCGAACCACCGGCGGGTTTTGCCGCGCAGACCGGCCAGATCGGCATAGTACATCAGTAAAATGGTGGCGGTCAGGGTGGCCAGAATGTGCCAGTGACCGGTGAGAATGCCCCGTTCATCGGTGAACTGCCAGACGCGGAAAATTTCATCCAGCTTGACCGCCACAAAGATGCCCACGCCGCTGACCGTGAAGTTCATAAACACCATCTGCC
Organism: Anaerolineaceae bacterium; assembly: GCA_036825755.1. GTDB lineage: Bacteria > Chloroflexota > Anaerolineae > Anaerolineales > Anaerolineaceae > JAJFTV01. The sequence goes on along the minus strand of DAISXR010000050.1, from coordinate 9,243 downwards.
ACGTGGCGCCAAACTTGAGCGGGTCTGACAGCAGCGCGGAAAGCCCTTGCAGGAAATTCCCTTTTTGAAGACCCTTGCGCTGCAACCCGTCCCGGATCAGTTTTCGCCAGGAGTAAATCACCAGAAACAGCGCGCCCAGCATGGCCAGCGTGGATCCGCCGTAGATGATGAAATGCGCGGCCGTTTCAAACGGCACCACCATCCAGGTGCCCATGGAAAGCACAAACGAGCCGACGATCATGAGCGGCATGGCCAGCTTGTGCCAGATGCCTTTGAAATCCATCCAGCGCCCGATGATCAGCGCGCACATCACCGCGATCAACGCCAGCATGATGTGCAGGTGACCGATGACGGCCAGGTCGAGCGCGGTTTTGTACGGCTCGCGCACCACGTTTTCAGCCAGAAAAGTCTCAAACCCGTTGCCGTAATACGACCCCGGCACGGCCCCGAACAGCGCGGATATCAGCGTGGCAAGCGCAACGGCAAAAAAGGCGATCCGCTCCATGCTGAAGCCGGCCCGGGAGTGCGCGTACTGCCGGTCAGTGACCTTGTATTCTTCGCGCCAGGGCCACAGAGCCGCCAGCAGCATGCACCCGGCGAAAAAGATGATGACCAGCCCGGCGATGTAGATACCGTGCATCGCCCAGTTGTGCCCCCAGTAAGCAAAAGACAACCCGCCGATCGCCGTCATCAGGTAACCGATGGTGATGGTGCTGTTGATGGTCACCTTCTGACGTTCTTTCATGGCCAGCAGACCGGTGATCATGTAGGTTTCAATGGCCACCACAATCATGGCGATGGAATGGTACAAAATGATCAACCGGCCTTCCCGTTCGGCCTCCACCAGTTTCAACCCGAACACCCGCACGATGACGTCTTTGATGCCCATGTCGGCCATGGGACCGGAGATCATCCCGAAAAACGCGCTGATCAGGGCGCAGATGGCAATGGCTGCCAGGATCAGCCCTTTGGTGGATTTGAACAGGTAGGAAAATCGTGCGGTCAATTGCTTCATAAACACTCCGTCATCATAATAAGGAAAAGAATCGTTCCAGACCCGGCAGGAAAATCTCGAATCTGGATGCAATTATACTTACAGCTTGCCGGTTGCGCCGAGCTGCTCCGGCTGTGGGGTGGGATGCAAGTCACGGCCCAGGTGAGCCGCGGCCCCGGTGAGACGTTCCCACAGCCCCGGCCAGACGAACAGCACCAGCAGGATCAAACAGGCGATGGGCGCCAGCGCGAACAGTGAGAACCGACCCAGCGCCCCGGCAGTCACCACAGCCAGCGGGATACCCACAATCAGTTCAACTGTTGCGGCGCATAACCCGATCACACGCTGCCACTCGGCGGGGCGCAGGATGATGCCAATGGTCACCACCGCCCAGCCCAGCATGGCAGCCCAGTGTGGGCCATCCACCAGCACAAAGATGGGCGCGCCCACGGTGATGATGCGGCTGGTGCTGGAAACGCCGTTCATAAAACAGAAGATGTATGCCATACCGGTGCCCAATGCCAGCAACGTGCGGCTCCACGAGACCCCGGCCACCAGGCGCAGGAACAGGAAATACAGGATCAGATACGGCCAGAAGATGGGAAAGTAAACCGGCGGCAGATCGGCGGCCATAAAGGGCACGTTGATGAACCAGCTCGAGAGCAGCGCCAGCACAATGGCGATCATCGAAAGGAACACAGCCCAGTTCCGGTGGGTGAAGAAGCCGTACGCGCTCACGGCAAACAGCGCGCCCGCCAGAATGCCCATGTAGGCCAGCGCGGGGTGAATGTATTTCAGCAGGATCTCACAGCCCGGTTCCGCTGATTCGGCGCTCATACCGATTTGATACCACTTGATAAACAGCACAAAGTGAGCCACAATACCCATCACCGCGGCGACAATCGCCAGGATGCCCCCCAAACGATCGTTCGTTTTCATGATTTTTCCTCCATTGAATGAGATGGATTTGTTATGTGAATACCATGTACGACCGGCAAAAGCTTTGCCTTTGAGCAAATCGGCAGGATGATTTCTTCAAAGATCACGGCTCTTCATTCAGGTGGCAGGCGGCGCAGCCCTTGTAGTAAGCGGTATCTTGATGGGATGCGACATAGATAATTGTTTCAGGCTCCACGGTAAAATCACAGCCATCCAGAAAATTGGGCTTGTCAATCCATTCTTTCAGCACCAGATCGCAGGTAATATACACCACGCCCTGCAAGTGCTCGTTGCACAGCGGGCCGCTGATCACGCGATCCACTTCCACCGATTTGCGCCCCATCTGCACCGAAACGGGTTGCGGGGCGGGTTCCGCTGAAGCAGACAGGTCCGGAAAATCCGCCTCATCGGTTGAATACGTGATTGAACCTCGCGGGCAGACCGGCTCCGGTTTTCCACAGGCTGTAAGGCTGACAAGACATACCATCCCCAACAAAATGAGCTTGCACAATTTGGTCATATCGATCGTTTCTCCAGAATGATGCGGGATTTCGGTTTTTCGATCATGATAGCCCGAGCACCCGCGCAGGGCATTGACTTAAGGCAAATCAAACCGGGCCATGCTTTGCTTTTTGGGTCATATCCGGGATAATAAAGATGCGGTTGAGTTATTGCAGGCATCACCGGCCGTCATCACGCGTATTCAAAGAGGGTCATCCATGAATCTTCAGAAAACAGTCAATCAAAACCCTATTTTCGCTGTGCTTCCTGAATCCACGCGCCAGGCGGTGATCCGGAATGCAGGACGCTGTAAATACCGCCGGGGTGAGATCATCGTCTGCACGGGTGATGTATGGCCGTATCTGTTTCTGGTGATCAGCGGGAGGATCGACGCCTGGAAGGAATCCGGCGAGGGGCGCGGGCTGGTGGTAACCGGTTTTCACCCCGGTGAAATTTTCTGGGGGCTGGCCCTTTTTGATGACGGCGCTCAAACCCCGGCTACCCTGAAGGCCCATACCGATGCCGAAATTTTGCTCTGGCCGCGTGAATACATAGTGCCGTATATAAAGGAAAACGGCCTCATGGCGTGGGAGCTTTCACGCCAGATGGTTTCAAAGATGGCGCGCGCCAGCGAGATGCTGGAAGAGATCGCTTTTCAGCCGGTGGCTGGCCGGCTGGCAAAATTGCTGCTGGACACTACCCCGCGTGACGCCAGCGGCCCCACCACCCGCAGCCTTACCCTGGATGAGATGGCCGCCCGCATTGGCTCCACCCGCGAGGTGGTGTGCCGCTTTTTGCATCGCTTTTCGGACGAAGGGATCGTGGATATCACCCGCACCGAGTTTCAGATTACCGATCCGCAGAGATTGGCTGGTCTGGCAGAAAACTCAAAGTGAGAATTTTTATCCGGGTGGGTTTTCCAGGTACGGCACGACCGTCTGCCGCAGGATACTCCCGCTGAACCACCGCCTCTGACTGAACCATCAGCCACACTGCCTTTCGCAGGGCAGGAAGTACCCGTGCCGTGGAAAAACATCCCGCGCTGAATTTTTGTATAATGGCTCCACTGGCTATTCAACGTGTAGGTCAGAGAAAGAACGGACAGCATGAAGCAAAACCATATGATTACCCTGGTATTGAGCATTCTCATCGCTGTTGTCTACATCATGATGACCATCATTTCGCTGGTGCAGTATCCCGCTGCGTTTTCGCCCCTGTCCAACTGGTTGAGTGATCTGGGAAACAGGATCGTCAGCCCGATGGGATCCATATTCTACAATTCGGGTATCTATATCACAGGAATTCTGTTGATATTGTTCTTCCTTTCGTTAAGCGGAAACCGGCTGCCGGGAAATAAGACCCAAAACATCATGCTGTTTCTGACCCAGGTGATTGGCGTGTTGGGTTCCCTCGCCATGATCATGAGCGGGATTTTCTCCATCGATAATCCTGAACCCCACAGTCTTTTTTCGATGTTCCTGCGTATTGGCCTGGGGAGTGCATTCGGTTTCTCCGTGGCGGCGTTCTTCTACTATAAGAAGTTCAGTAAGTTCATTCTGATGGTTGGGCTGATCACCACCCTGACCGATCTGGTGGTGTCTCTTCTCTACCATGACACTCCCGCGCTGGAGTGGCCGGTCATATTTTTGTTTTTGTTGTATTGTGTGCTGCTTGGAAACGAAGTTCACCGGCTGGATAAAATGAAACTGATCTCGTTGTAAAATGGTCCCTGTATGCGTGAACGGTTAGCGCTGATGGGCAATCACTGAATTGATCCGGTCATCAAAGCCAAATTACCGGTTCACAAAGGAAGACAAATTATGAAGAAACTGGCCGAACTGGTTGGACATGAACTGAAGTGGGTACAGCCCCACGCGATGAAACAGGAATTTGAATTGCGCGCCGGTGATGATCTGATCGCCGGGACGTTATGTTTTCGGAGCGCGTTTGGCTCTTTTGCCACCGCCGCCAGCGCCGATGGGGAATGGACCTTCAAACGAGTGGGATTTTCGCAGACAAAAGTGACCATCCGCGCGGCAGGCTCTGAGGAAGATCTGGCGGTGTTCAAAAACAACACCTGGAAGGGCGGCGGTACGCTGCAACTGCCCGATGGGCGCAGCTACCCGGCCAACACCAACTTCTGGGCTACCCAGTATGAGTTCAAAACCGAAACGGGTGACTCATTGATCCGCTACCGAAAAATTGGCGGTTTTCTGCACATGTCATCGGCGGTGGAGATTGACCCGCTGGCGAAGAACCTGCCGGAAATGCCGTGGATGGTGATGTTGGGCTGGTATCTGACGCTGATGATGTACGCTGACAGCGCCGTCATCGTGGCGGCGACGTAGCGGGTATTCATCCTTCGCGTCATCCATTCTTTTTTTGATTTTGCAAAGTAAAATCCTTTTTATTACTGATTGAACAGATCAGACATCGTTTTTTGGGGGAAACCATGATGGAAAATACAGATCATTTTGATACCGCGCAGCCTTCGCGTAAGGTGGTAGCCAACATCTCACTGTCACTGGATGGAAGGGTGAACGGCCCGGGCGGCGAGTATGATATGAGTTGGATTGTCCCGCACGCGGTGACCAACGCGGCTCGCGATCACATGATCAGTGTCACCCGCCCGGCCACCACCGTGCTGCTGGGACGCAAGAACTACCAGGGCTTTGGCAGCTTCTGGCCGGCGGTCGCCGCGGATGAATCGGCCGACCCGCGCGACCGGGCTTTTTCAAAATGGCTTAACTCGACGGAGAAGATCGTGTTTTCCTCCACGCTCAGCGAGGCCGCCTGGGAAAACTCGCGCATCGTCAACGCGGACCCATGCGAGGTGGTGAGTGAACTGCGGCAGCAGGAGGGCGGTGACATCATCGTGCTGGCCAGCAGCAGCGTGATTAAAGCCTTGCTGCGCGGCGGTTGCCTGGATCGTCTGAGCATCACCCTGTGCCCGGAGGTGGCCAGCGGGGGCGCACGCCTGTTTGAGGACGGTCTGCCGCCCAGCTCGTGGAGTTTGAGCCGGAGCCAGGTGACGGAGAGCGGCGCGTTGAGTTTGATCTATGAGCGAAGAGGGGAGTAGGTAATGCCGCTTTTTCTCTGCTCCTTTCCTCGAAGAAAGCCGGTAAATCAGCGAATATGACTATGATTTGAATTATCTTACTGCGATAATCTCTTTTTTGGGGATTATCGCAGTATAATATTTCCATGATACAGACTTCTTCTGGATATGCAAATTCAGCAGGAATCCGGCTCCTCGAAAGTGCGGTGAGTCAGTTTGGCCCAATCTTTACGTTGGATCAAATCACCTCGTTGTCGGTTTCACAAATTTTGGACTCCCGGCAAATTCGAAGACTGATCAGTAAACTGGCTCAATCCGGTTGGATTGAAATCTTGAAGCGTGGGACATATGCGGTAAAAAGCCCGCTTTACGCCGGAGATATCCCTCCTTTTGCCATTGCCAGCGCCCTGGTTCATCCAATGGCAATCAGTCATTGGTCGGCTCTGGCCTATCATGGGTTTTCCACCCAAAATCCCACTATGATTCAGGCATCCACCCCTGTTAAGGTATTTACACCTGAAATGCGCCAGGGTAAGGCATACAGCCCCAGGGGAAGAACTTCATGGCGTGCATTTGGCTTCGAATTTGAATATATCTATGTCGGAAAGCCAAAGTTTTGGGGGTTTGAAAAGAAGTGGGTCAACTCGTGGACTCAGGTGGACATTACCGACCCAGAGCGGACCGTCCTCGATCTAATCGCCCGACCGGATATTTTTGGGGGCATCCGGGCTGCCAGTGAAACGATGGAAGACGCGCTGGCTCAAATTGATATCCAAAAACTGGTTTCCTACGCGGTCCGATACGATACCGGCACCATCATCAAGCGGTTGGGGTGGCTGATGGAACAAATGGGCGTGAGTTCAGATTTACTTCTTCCTTTACTCAACTACCCCGTTACCGGCGCTGTTTTACTGGACCCGGGTCAACCGCGCGGTGAAAAGGTGGATCCTCGTTGGAAGATAAATGAAAACATCAGGAGGGAATAATGTCCGCCGTTCCTGAAATGATTCGTGCGGTCACCCGACAAACCCGGGTTCAACAATACATCGTCGAAAAAGACTATGCATTAAGTTACCTTCTGGCTGCCATCATTCAAACGGAAGGCCTGGGTGATAATCTGGTTCTCAAAGGCGGCACGGCACTCAGAAAGCTCTATTTTCCAGGGTACCGTTTTTCGGAAGACCTGGATTTTTCCACACGGGTGCTGGGACCAATTGATCAAATCGGTTCAACGATGCAGGCTGTTGTACGCTCTTTGGAAGAGAGGCTGAACGAACGCGGTCCGTTTCAGGTAAGCCATGAACCATTATTGTTGAAACAACCCCATCCTGATGGTCAGAAAGCCTATCTCGTGCGGGTGCAGTTTCCGGAGCAGCGGCAAGTTTTATGCCGGCTAAAAGTGGAAATCACGATAGATGAACCGATCTTTACACCGGTGGAAAACCGCAGGATACTGCATGGATTTGCTGAAAAGATGGATGTGCAGATCCCGGTTTATTCGCTACAAGAGATCACCACTGAAAAATTGCGCGCCCTGCTTCAGAGCAAAGAGCGTTTACATGAGCGCGGTTGGGGCGCCAGTCGGGTTTGCCGGGATTATTATGATCTGTGGAATTTGCTGCGGGTTCCGGGTGTAAAATCAGCGGATTTGCTCCCTCTGCTGGCGAAGAAATGTGATGTCCGAAGAGTAACGTATACATCCCCAAATGACTTTTTTACAGAAGACCTGTTGGCTGTAGCCAGCGAGGAGTGGGCACATCAGTTATTAACCTTTGTACCGGGTGCCCCTCACGCAGCAGAGTTGCTACCGCAGGTACAGTCTTTGATTTTGTCGGTGTGGGAATAAGGGCGTAACGCTGCCAACAAGAAGAGAAGAGTTTTTCCATTCAGGATCATAACTGACAGAGTGACCGGCAGTTTGGATCGCAAAATTGGTGAGGGTAGAAGGACTGAAACACCTTTCTGGATTGGAAGGTGTTTTTGATTTGTGTTTTTGGGGGAGTGGGGCGATACTTATTAGCGTCGAATCCAGATCATTTAGACATAGCTTCTTGGTTTCATTCGTCAGTTTCAAATAATGATCATTATCAACAGAAATATACCTATGGAAGCTCTAACTAACGATTTTGAGAAAGCCCAGTATCTACAAAACCTTTTGGTTAATCGTGCAACAGGCGGTGTCGCTGATAACGCAGAATATCAATTGCTTCGTCAACATTTGTTGAGTAATCAGACAACAAATGCGTTGTTGCCTTCTTGGATAAGAACTAATCGAGATCTATCGCAATTCTGGCAATTTATAAAGTTAAAATTTTCAACTTACACGGAAAGACGTAGTTTCATTCGGGACGAATTTTCTGCTTTATTGGATTTTCTAGAACCTGGCACCAAAATACCAAATGACCTTTCAGTTTCTGACGGTTTGATGAGACTAAATTCTGCAAGTGTGCAGATGGAGTGGACAAAGGCATTGACAAGACGGCAAACAGATCCTGGTGGTGCGATTACAACCGCGAAAACTTTACTGGAAACAACTTGTAAACACATATTAGACGAGAGACATATTGATTACTCCAAGGCAACAGATTTACCTCAACTATATCGTTTGGTATCCCTTGAATTAAGCCTCTCGCCTGGTCAGCATACCGAAGATGTCTTTAAGCAAATTTTGGGTGGATGTTCTTCTGTCATTAATGGCTTGTGTACACTTCGGAATAGATTTGGAGATGCGCATGGACAGGGCAAAAAAACTGTTCGACCCGCACCTCGCCATGCAGAACTAGCAGTAAACCTGGCGGGTTCCATGGCATTATTTTAAGTCGAAACATGGGAGGCTCAAAATCAAAAGACCGGCTAACCCAGTTAGCTTAATGCAAATATGTAGTCAGGCTGCGAAAATCAACAGAAGGTGCTTTGTGGTGAATCATGGCGTTTTATAACTCAATTGATGATGGAAACAATTTTGTTATTTCATTTAGCCAAAACCCTGAACAGGATTTTGGGATTTTCGCGAAAGGTTATACCCAGGCCGCTTCCATTTTAGCAGAGCATGTTTTGGAAAAATCTTACTTTTCAGATTATGAGGCTTATCCTATTGTTTTCTTGTATCGACAGGCATTCGAACTATATTTGAAAGGTTTATTTATTCAAGCAGATAATATTTTTACTTATAAAGATCTCCAAAAAATCGAGTGTCAATTCTTCTACAGACATAGGCTCCAGCCCTTTGCAGAGACATTTAGGAAAATTTGCACTATTTTATTTCCTTTGGATCAAGGAATGGCGCAGGTTTCTAATCTCGTTTACAGATACGCAGTCGAATTTGATCAAATCGATAGTGAATCATTTGGCTATCGATATCCAATAGATACAAAGGGAAATTCATCAACAAAACATCACCAGGTGGTGAATTTACAAGCATTTCATACTTGTATGAAGGATTTGCTTAACAAAATGAGTGTAGTGGATTTTGGTTTTGACATTGAGGTTACGAAAGCACAAGAAATCTTAAAAATTATGAAAGAAGCAGAAAGAAATATTACGTTAGCCAAGGATAAAACTTATTAAGAAAGAGTGTACCGATTACTGCTATACTCATCCACGGCCAGGAGTGAAAATATGTCTTCCTTCCTCGAAAGCGAAAAACCGCGGCTCTCCGCATTCAAAGCCACTTCCCCCTACTTTTCCGACCCGGCCCGGTGCGAGGGGTATTACAAAACCAAAATGCGCCCCCACTGCCTGCCGCGTGAGT
>DAISXR010000049.1:9047-25908 GCA_036825755.1 Anaerolineaceae bacterium | reverse complement strand
TTTATGACCGCCTGGAAGGAATGCGCCCGCCAGACGGTCGCACTGCGCACGCAGGGGGTGAGGCACTGGTTCGCTGAGACCGCCCGCTGCCTGCAGGCTCGCGGGTATCAGATCGACTTACGGGCGAGGCTGCTTAAGCTGGGATATTTGTATTGGATCCAGTCATAAACAAATAAAGCATATCAAGGGGGATAGCAGGCTTAAACGATCGAGTAAAACATAAAAACCACGTAAAAATGGCATAAAACCTGCATCATGTACTGCCGACCTGTAACATGTTTTCGCCGGTTCCTCTTGTAATAAATCCATTTGAGTCAAAGGGGTTTGGTGGCGCAATGGTCTTTTCCGAACCAAATAATCATCAAAAAATCAACGAAATTCGTGGCCAACTGGCTGCCACGTCGGATATTGAACAGCGGCTGAAACTGACCATTCAACTGGTGGATGAACTCCAGAAGAGCGACCTCCCCCAGGCAATTGAGATCTGCACGGAAGCGGTGGAAGTGGCCCGGCGCGAGAGTCGCGCGGATACCCCCCACTATACCGATTTGCTGGCAGACGCACTCTTTCACCTGGCGGTGCTGAACGCTCGCAGCGGCAACTACCTGGGCGCCATCTCCATCATCTCGGAAACATTGCCGGTCATTGAGGAAGACGGAAGCCTGTATCTCATGGCACGCGCATACAATGTGGCCGGGGTGGCCTTTGAAAACCTGGGCAACTACACCGACGCGATCGATTATATGATGAAGGCGCTCAAGATCTTTCAGGAGCTGGGTGACCAGAGCTGGGAGGCCGGGGTGCTGAATAACATCGGGCACCTGTACTGGCAGAACAACAATCAGACCTGGGCGCTGATGAACCTGACGCTCAGCCTGCATCTGGCCGAAAAGCAAAACGATATCTCACTGCAGGGGGATATCTGCGAGACGCTTTGCTCGGTCTACCTGGACGACAAAGAACTGGAGGAGGCGCTGGAATACGGGCAGCGGGCTCAACGTTTGTACCGTGAAACCGGCAACCTACACGCCGAGGCTGAGGTGCTGAACAGCATCGGCGATGTCTATCAGGCGCTGGGGAACTCAGACCAGGCGCTGGAAAGTTATCAGAACTCGCTCCAGCTTTCCTGCGAGACCGGTCATCAACATGAAGAGGTTGAGGCACTTCTGCGTATCGGAAAGTATCACACCGCTGAAGGCCATTGTGATGCCGCGCTCGAATCACTGCAGGCGGCTCTGGATAACGCCACCCGTCTTGAGACTCGCCACAGCATCTACGAATGCCATGACGCCCTGATGCAGTTGTACAAAATCTGCGGCCAGTATGAGAAAGCCCTTGAGCACAGCGAGATCATGTTTGCCAACTACCGCCAGCTTCATAACGAGGAGCAAAACCAGCGTATGCAGAGTCTGGTAGCCAAACATCAGATGGAAACCATGCAAAAGGATGCCGAAATTTACCGGCTCAAGAACGCAGCTCTGCAGGCGGAGATCAACCTTCAGAAAAAAGCCCATGAAGACCTGCATCAGATTGCCATCACCGATCACCTGACCGGGTTGTATAACCGCTACCACTTCTTCGAGCTTTCGCAGGCCTGTTTCAAGCAGGTAGCTGAGGATAAGCTGCAGCTTTCGGTGATCATGCTGGATGTGGATCACTTCAAGCACGTCAATGATAAATTTGGTCATGCCGCCGGGGATGGCGTGTTGAAAAAACTGGGAGCAGCTTTGCAGGCTGGTGTACGACGCGGTGATGTGGTGGCCCGCTACGGCGGCGATGAGTTTGTGATTCTTCTGCCGGGCACCAGCGAGGGGAATTCAGATGAGGTGGCTGAACGGATGCGGAAAATGGTGCACGGGCTGGAGTTGGAGGTTAACGGGCAGCCGTTGCATATCAGTTGCAGTATTGGCATTGCTCATTATGACGGGCAGCCGGATCTGAACCTGGAGGCGCTGCTGAAAATGGCCGATAAATCCATGTATGAAGCCAAGCAAAGCGGCGGCAACTGTGTATGCGAGTACAAAGAAGCGGTTCCAGCCTGACATATTTTTTCACTCTTACCGACAGCTTAATCGTGAATAAAACCACACCTCGGCATCTGCCGGGTCGGTTGTCGTTTGTGGAAAGGTTGATTTTTGGTCATACGCGGCTATACTTAATGTCACCGAGCTGAAGTGAACGATCCGGGTTGATCCCCCTGAACAATGGGGCGGATCCATTTTTTTATCGATCTGAAATATGTATCTGACAGGAATACTGTGACGGAGAAACCATGCAAAACGAAACAACCAACCACAACTGGGGAAATAATACGGCAGAACAAACGCCCGCCGAGCAAAACGCAGAAATGCCTACTGCCACTCAGGAAACGGCACCCCCGCTGGATGAACTGAACGGAGCGTTGGGAAAAGAAAAACCGGTCGAAGAGTCGTATCCTCCTGTGTCTGAAACGCCTGCTCAAAAGCCGGTGAAAGAGAGCGGCTCAAAACGCTTTCTGCATTTTTTGTTCGGCGCAGATACAAAGGTGGGCCGGGTGATGCGTCCCCTTTTACGCGGCGCGGCGCTGTTTGTGATTGCCTTTGGGTTTGGTCTGCTGGCCGCTTATTTTGTGATATACCGGCCGGTACGTGCGCAGTATGACGCTGCCGTGAGCGATGTGCAGGCGCTGGCGGGTCAGTTGAATGATGCGAATATCTCCATCACCGCACTGGAAGGTGAGCAGACCGTCCTGGAAAGCACCCTGACCATCCAGCAGCAGGAACTCGACCTTTCCAATTACCGCGTGTATTTCCTGGTAGCCAAGAACGATGTGCTGAGGGCCAGACTGGCTCTGGCGGATGCGGCCAACCAACCCGGCGGCCCTACTGCGCTGGCAGCCATGGATGATCTGGAAACACATCTGGCCGATCTGCTGCCTTATGTGAAAGCGGATGACCCCGTGCTGGCCGATCTGCTGACCGGCCGGCTGGATGTGGTGAATGCTGAATTGGCCCGCGATTCAGAGCAGGCCCGGGTGGAGCTGGAGAATTTCTATTCCAATTTGCTGGAGCTGGAAGCCAAACTGTTTGAGTAAACACCGGACGCGCCCCGGCTGCGCCGGTAATTGAATCTGTATCCCCTTAAGGCAGTTGATTAGGATGGTTCGCGTGGAATACGCAGGGCGGACCAGTTCAATCAACTGCTTTCGCGTGATATTCTGCAGCGCCGGGGCGTGACAATGCTCCATGGAACCCATGCTATAATTTTCGAGCAGGATCGAACAATTCCCTGGTACCCACTTACCCCCTGGAGGACAGTATGACTGAAGCTGTGATTGTTGACGCCATCCGCACACCCATTGGTGCATTAGGCGGTGTTCTTGCCGCTGTACGGCCGGATGATCTGGCAGCCCATGTGATCAAGGGCATTCTGACCCGTACCGGTTTGGATGCTGCGCTGGTGGAAGAGGTTTATCTTGGCTGCGCCAACCAGGCCGGCGAAGACAATCGCAATGTGGCCCGCATGGCGCTTTTACTGGCCGGCATGCCAGTGGAAACCGCCGGGGTCACCTTCAACCGCCTGTGCGCCTCTGGTTTGAACGCAGTTAACATGGCAGCCCGCGCCATCAAAGCCGGTGAGGGTGATATTTTTATTGCCGGCGGTGTGGAAAGCATGTCGCGCGCACCATACTCCCTCCCCAAAGCGGATGCGGCTTTTGGCAGCAGCAACATGACCGCCTGGAACACCGCGCTGGGCTGGCGTTACCCCAACCCGCTCATGGAAAAAATGTATGGCATCGAAGCGATGGGTGAGACCGCCGAAAACCTGGCCGAGATGTACTCGATCAGCCGGGAAGACCAGGACCGTTTTGCTGTGCAGAGCCATCAGCGCGCCATCGCAGCCATTGACTCAGGTAAATTTGCCGAAGAGATTTTGCCGGTCTCCATTCCGCAGCGTAAAGGTGATCCGCTGGTGGTGAACACGGATGAACGTCCGCGCCGCGATACCAGCATGGAAGCACTGGGACGCCTGAAGCCCTCATTCCGCGCCGGCGGCACAGTAACGGCCGGGAACTCCTCCGGTTTGAATGACGGCGCTGCCGCGCTATTGGTGATGAGCGCGGAACGCGCCAAAGCCCTGGGGATGAAACCATTGGCACGCATCGTCACGTCGGCCGCCGCGGGTGTACCCCCGCGCATCATGGGTATTGGCCCGGTCGGGGCTGCTCGTAAAGCGTTACATCGCGCGGGTCTCAGTGTTGCGGATCTGGGTCTGGTGGAACTCAACGAGGCATTCTCGGCTCAATCGCTGGCTGTACTGCGTGAACTGGGTATCTCGCAGGATATCACCAACGTGAACGGCGGAGCCATCGCCCTGGGGCATCCGCTGGGATGTTCAGGCGCCCGCATTTTGACCACTTTGGTACACGAGATGCGTCGCCGCGCCTCCACCGCGCCGCGTCCGTTCTACGGAATGGCCACGCTGTGCGTGGGAGTGGGGCAGGGAGAAGCCACCATCGTCGAGTGGATCGGCGAGTAGCCTTTATTCCTGGTTTACAACCCTGCAAGGGGGGTGCATTTTTATCGGTTCCTTGATATGATATGAATAGCCTGGATTCAGAGAAGAAGGGCGGATGTGCCTTTCTTCACTGGCATCAAGCCAGTGTTCTCATCCATTTTTAGTCGTTTCTTCCTGTTTCTGTCAATTTAAGCGTCGATCAATGATGAAAATCGGGCCCGTTGAAAATGGTAAACCCTCCGCGCTGCTGGCACTCGCCCTCTTTACGGCGATCTGCGTGACTGTCGCCTACCTGATTCTGATCACCGCTCTGCCCCAGGGTCTGCTGTTTGTGCTGCTGGGATTGGTACTGTATGCCATCTTCTGCCAGCCGCCCTGGTTGACGTATGCGCAGTTGGGCATCTGGCTGGTGACGGTGGTCGGGCTGGACGCGTTAATCTCAACCGATTTTCCCCGTTCCCTGCTCAACCACGGTCTGCCTGAGTTGATCTCGGCGGCGGTGTTGATGGTTTTGTTCGGTGTGTTCACCCGGCGCCGCAGGTTGATGCAGGAGCTGGAGGTGCGCTTTCATTTACTCTCCGAAAATGCCGGCGGGATGGAATACTGGCAGCGGCCCGACGGTTCACTGGGGTATGTCAGTGCTTCTTCTACCCAGTTGACCGGTTACACACCCGCCGATCTGATGCAGGAACCTGAATTGTTCACGCAACTGATCCTGCCCGAGGATTTGAGTAAATTGTCCTTCCGGGTACAGCCCGGTTACGAATCGCGGCAGGATATTAAAAAGGAAGAAATCCGTATCCGCGACCGCTCCGGTCAATTGCGCTGGGTGGAATTTTCCTCGCGGGCTGTGTATGATCCCGCATCAAACCGCTACATCGGGCAATGCGTGACCCTGTACGAAATCAGCTCGCGTAAAAAGGAAACGGAAAATCTCAAGATCCAGTTTGAGCGGCTGCACACCGCGCTGGAAACCTCGGAAGACGGTATTTGGGATTTGAACCTGATCGATGGGGAGACGTATTTCAACCCCCGTTATGCCACCCTGCTGGGTTTGAAACCGGGCGAGAACCACATTCTGCTCAAAAATTATCTGGAGTTGATCCATCCTGATGATCTGCCGCGTATGATGGACACCTTCAAATCGCACATCTCGCGCCAGACGACCTCGTATGAAACCGAATACCGTCTGCTGACGCGTTTTGGCAAGTGGCGCTGGGTGCTGGACCGCGGGCGGATTATGACGCAGGACGCCTCCGGCAAACCCACCCGTATGGTGGGCACCCACATTGACATCACCGAACGAAAGATGATCCAGGAAGCCCTGCAGCAATCGGAAGAGAAGTTCCGCCAGTTGGCTGAAAACATGCGCGAGGTGTTCTGGCTGCGCGACAAGATCAGTGGGCGCTTTATCTACATCTCACCGGCTTTCAATGAGGTGTGGGGACACGCTGCCGATGAAATGTATGAGGACCCCAATCTGTTCCTGGATTCCATCCACTGGGAGGATTTCAGTCGGGTCTATCACGCCCTGCGCGATCTGGTCTCCGGCGGACAGATGCTGAACGAAGAGTACCGCATCATCCAATCGGACGGTTCCATCCGCTGGATTCTTTCGCGCGCCTATCCCATTTACGATACTGACGGCAATTATTATCGGCTGGCCGGCATCGCGGAAGACATCACCGAGCGCAAAGAGATCGAAATGGCGCTGCGGAAGAGCGAAAACCGTTACCGCGACCTGATCGAACGCCAGGGTGATGGGGTGAGCATACTGGATTCCGGAAAGAATATCCTGTACATGAACCCGGCCGGAGAAGATATCTTCGGCGTGGAACACGGCAGCCTGATCAACCGCAACCTGCGTGAGTTTATGGATGAAGACCAGTTCAACGATGTGCTGGAACAGACTACCCGTGGCAGCCATGATGCTGAAAATTCCTTTGAGATCAGGATCACCCGCGAAGACCAGAGCCAGCGCAGCCTGTTGGTTACCACCACCGCGCGCGTCGATGTGACCGGGCAGTACGTGGGCGAGATTGCCATCTTTAAAGACATCACCCAGCGCAAGGAAAAGGAAAACAAGCTGTGGTATATGGGTATGCACGACGGTCTGACCGGGTTATTCAACCGTGCACACTTTGACATGGAGGTTGAACGGTTTGAGGTCAGCAATCTATTCCCCATTGGCATCATCATGGTAGATGTGGACAACCTCAAACAGGTGAATGACCAGTTCGGGCACGCCAGCGGCGACGAACTGCTGCTGTGCATCTCCAGGCTGCTGAAAAATTCGGTCCGTTCGGGTGATATTGTCGCGCGCATTGGCGGAGACGAGTTTGCCATCCTCATGCCCAATTCGGACGAGAACACGCTTTTACATGTGCTCAACCGTATCGACCAGAATATCAATTCGGAAAATGAAGAGAAGTCGATGAATTACATTCTCAGTGTTTCGGCAGGCGGCTCAACGGCTAAAGCCCCGGGAACCCTGCGCGAGAACATCGAGAAGGCGGATGCGCACATGTACGAAATGAAGAACCGCAAGAAGAAGCATTTTTCCTTCAATGTAACCCCCAACGATACTGTGTAAAAACAAACCAGGTTTCGTAAATGGAAACCGCCCTTTCGGGCGGTTTGTTTTTTGAAGGCTGGATTACTCACAATTAGCCGTGAGCGGATCCGGCAGCATGCCATTGGGGCATGGGTCGGGGATCCATTGACGCCTGAACACCACAGGTTCTTCCCACAGGGTGGCCCCGTCAGGGTCAACAACCGACACAATAAAGGTGACGTTCCAGTAGGGCGGATCAATCACATAATAATGGTCCAGCGTAACCACCCCCACAGAAGAATTGTTGAGGGATTGCGTGAGTTTGGTGTTGACAAAAGCATCCGGCCCAAGATCCTGGATCTTCAGGGAAGTTCCATCGGGCATGGAGCTATTGAAGGAGACCATGAAGGTACAGCTTTTCACCTGGGTAATGATGGTCAGGCTGCCGTCCACTCGCTTGGATTGCACGGCTTCGGATGGAATTTCGCCGATTTGAAACAGGTTGGTATCGGCGTATGAGGTCTTTGGCAGGCACCAAACCGTCACGCCGTCATCCAGCACATCCAGTCCTTCAGGTGTGGGCGAAAGCGAGGGGGTCACGGTAGATGACACCGTGACGATATACGGCACCGTGGCGGTAAACGGCACAGGAGGTAATGAGGCTGTGCCTGCGATGACAGGGGCAGACTGCTCCGGTGTGGCAGTGATCACCCTCTCTACCAGCCGGGTCACCTCAACGGTCCGCTCAACAATTCGGACTGATTCACCTGCCACGGTGGGTTGTCTCAGCAGGGTATTGCCCATTTTCTCGTCGACCAAAACGATCAGAGCCGCGAGAACAATTGCTGCGGCCAGCAGGCGCAAGAATGTTTTTACCGAGAAAAATCCGTCCATATCTGATCTGTTCAAATGACTTTTGCTGAGGGTGACGAAATTATACTTCACATGCTCCCGGGACTGCGTGTATTGCCCAGGGCGGGGCAGGTTGGCTTGAGCAACCCTCTCGTATATAATGGAGTTGGATCCGGATTGATCCCACCCCGCACGAATGGATGAAGGATGAGACACACAGGACGGCATACGCCGCAGTCGATCCACGCGCTGCTGGCAGCGCGCCGGCGGCGGAATAAGCAAAAATACACTTCACCGGTCAGCATAGGCAGGCGAGGTTTGTTTGCGCTGGGTGTGCTGGGATGGGTGCTTGCCCTGGCGGGTGTGCTGGCAGCCGGGGGTTCTTATCTGGCGGCGGTGAAAAGCCTGCCGAATGTGGAAACCCTGGCAGAAGAGCTGAACCCGGATTTGCTGGTCACCCCAACCCGTTTCTATGACCGCACCGGCGAGGTGCTTCTATATGAAATGGGTTACCCAGGCGCGGAACGGAGCTGGCTGAGCCTGGACCCGGCCGATCCGGCTCATTTTTCACCCCAACTGGTACTGGCAGTCACCGCGCTGGAAAAGAATTTCTGGTCCGGTCCGGGCATTTCGTTCCAGCATCTGTCGGATCCGGAACCGATCACCATGGCGGAGAAGATCGCCGCCGAGTTTTTGCTCCCACAGGATTTGCCGGCTGACCGGCAAGGGACTGCCCTGCGGATACTGGCCGTACAGGCGCAGTTGAAGTATGGCAAAGCGAAAATCCTGGAATGGTATCTCAACACAGCCTACTTTGGCTGCATGGTTTACGGCGCCGAACAGGCCGCGCAGGTATATTTAGGGAAATCGGCCACGCAGGTTAACCTGGCAGAGAGTGTGCTGCTTCTGGCAGCGCTCAACTCGCCCTCGTTGAACCCGCTGGATGCGCCACTTGAAGCGGCTGAAGGCGCCCACCAAATTTTGGATCAACTGGAAGCAACCGGCCAGTATTCCGAAAGCGATCTGGAGCAGGCGCGTCAGACCTACGTGAATATCAACCCGACTTACCGGAACGAAGTTGAACCGGATGAGTTTATTCGCTATACCATCCACCAGGCAGAAGACTCGGTGGGGAAACGCCGACTGGAACGCGGCGGTTTGCGGGTGATCACCACGCTGGATGCTGATATGCAGACGCAGCTTTTATGCACGCTGCGGACCCATATGCGGCAGATTGACCCGGAAGGCGCGCTGGAAGCGGACCCATCCGATTGCCCGGCAGAACCCATTTTGGACACCGCAGATGGCAGCGGCCCTGTTTGGTCTTCCTACCGCCCCCTTCTGGCGGACAGCATGCTGCTCGATCCGACAAATGGCGATATTCTGGCGTGGAGCGGGGTACTCTCAACCGGCGCGAAGGGTATTGAGCCGGATGTTCAGACCGGTTCCCTGCTGACACCGTTTTTTGCCGCGACGGCTTTTTCACGCGGGATGAGCCCGGCTTCCCTGGTATGGGATGTGCCACAGCCGGGCCAGACCACAAATCTCAACCCTGACGGACGCTGGCATGGGGCTCAAAGCCTGCGGGCGGTTGTGGAAAACGGGTACCTGGACGCCGTATATCACACTGCTAAACAGGTGGGCACTGAGAACGTCTGGATGCTGGCTTCGATGCTGGGACTGACCGGTCTGGAAAAAAGCACCCTGGAGCAGGCACTTGCGGAAGGCGGTGGAGAGACCAGCCTGCTGGAGGTGGGGCAGGCTTTTAGCACATTTGCCGCTCTGGGTACGCAAAGCGGTATGCTGGAGGGTGACGGCCTGCTGAAACCAGCCGCTTTGCTGCGCATGGAAGACGCCGCAGGTCGGGTTTGGTTCGACCATGACCGGAGAACCTCCCGTCCTATTCTGGATGAGGGTTTGGCCTATCTGGTGAATGATCTGCTGTCCGGCGGCGACTCAGCCGCGGCCCTGTCACCTGACCAGCCGGCGGCCCTGGCGATTCGGAGCGCTGCCGGCGGCAGGCAGGCCTGGGCGGTGGGATATACCCCCGCGCATGTACTGGTGGTGTGGATGGGGGCGCCGTCGAGCGCGCCAAGTGGCACACCGCAATCGAAAAACGTGGACGAGGACGCGCTTGTCCCGGCTGCTTTTCCCGCCGGGGTGTGGAAGGCGGTCATGCAAACAGCCGCCGGCGGTGAGACCGGCACGGGATGGGAAATGCCGGAGAACCTGGTGTCAGTGAAGGTGTGCCAGCCATCCGGTCAGCTTCCAACCGGTGCCTGCCCGCAGACGGCCGATGAGCTCTTTTTAGCGGGGAACGAACCCGCGGCGTACGACACGCTGTATACCACATTGCCGGTCAACCGGCAGAGCGGGCTGCTGGCCACCGTGTTCACCCCGCCTGATCTGGTGGAGGTACAAACCTTCTTGGATGTGCCGCCCGAATATGAAGATTGGGCCATGGCTCAGGGTATTCCCCAGCCTCCGCAGGCGTATGATCCCCTGCCTGTGGTGGCGGCAAACCCTGATGTTGCCATTCAATCGCCCGAGGCGGTCTGGTATGTGCACGGCCAGGTAGAAGTCACCGGCACCGCCGCCGGGGAGGATTTTGGCGCCTACCAACTGGATTACGGACAGGGTTTGTATCCGCGGGAGTGGATCCCGCTGAGGGATGAAAGCCTGCTCAGCACGTCAAATGCCGTGTTGGGGGTGTGGGATACCACCGGCCTGGATGGTTTCTATCTGCTGCGGCTAACCGTAAAACGATCCGGCGGGCAGGTGGATGTTGCCTATGCCCGTGCGGTGGTGGATAACGTTCCGCCCAGCGTCAGCATCATTTGGCCGGCCGAACAGGATACCGATTTTTCATCAACGGACCAATCTCTTTTACTTTTGGCCCAGGCGATTGACCCGGTGGGGATCGCATCCGTGCAATGGTTCATCGATGGCGCACTGGTGAGTGAACAGACGCTGGCTCCTTATTATTATTCGGCGGATCTGGGCACCGGCTGGCACGTCATCAGACTCTCAGCCACCGACCTGGCCGGCAATACCGCCGAAACGGGTGAAATTATCCTAACGATCGAATAATTCGCAGCCATCCATCGGCTATTTTTCTTCCTGCCTCAGGTCAGGAAGCGGGATTATAATTGCGCTGGTGAACTCCAATCCCATCCAATCCAACTCAATTTTCAACCGTTTGTTCCGCTTTCAGGGAAAGTATACGCGGGAATTCTGGGTCCTTTTCTGGGGCCAGATGATCAGTGTGGTTGGCACCAGCCTGACCTGGCCGTTCCTGACCATTTATCTGCGCGAAACATTTGATCTGCCGCTGACTACCATCACCTTTCTGATCTCGCTTGAGTCGGTGATGACCGTCATTTCTACCATTTTGGCGGGGCCGCTCATGGATCGTATCGGCAGAAAACCCATCATGGTGATCAGCGTTCTCGTCAGTGCTCTCTCATTTGTGGCGCTGGCCTTTGCCAGAACGCTGCCGGCCTTTATCGTCATTATGGTTCTGCGCGGTTTGTTCACCCAGTTATACCGCGTGGGAACCAACACCATGGTGACCGATTTGACCGGTGAAGAAAACCGCTATGAAGCCTTCTCATTAACACGCACCAGTGCCAACATCGGTTTTGCAGTGGGTCCGGCCATTGGCGGATTCATCGCAACCGTTTCAATACAAACCAGTATGAGCATCAGCGCGGTGGTTCTGGGGATCGTGACCCTGATCACCATTTTTGGGGTCAAAGAGACGCTGCCTCAAAAGGAAAGCCTTGCGCCGCGTACCCGCCTGAATGCCCTGGGTGGTTATGACAAAGTGGTCAAAGACATTCCCTTTATTCTGTTTGTCCTGGCAGATATCTGCGTGACCATGGGCATGGTCAACATGTTCAATCTGCTGTCTGTGTACGCCAAAGAGAATTTTGCCGTGCCCGAGAGCCAGTACGGTTTTATCATGACCGTCAATGCCTTGATGGCGGTGACGCTGCAATTACCCGTCACCAGCCTGACGCGGAAAAAGCCGGAGTTTATCATGCTGGCGGTAGGAGCGGGTTTTTACGCGCTGGGCCTCAGCAGCGTGGCGTTTGGAAACAGCTTTGGGGATTTTGTCATCAGCATGATCATCATGACCGTCGGCGAGTTGATCCTGCAGCCGATTGCGATGGGCGTGGTGGCGCGCTTCTCACCGGCTGATCTGCGCGGCCGCTATATGAGCCTGTACAGCCTCACCATGGGAGCGGCCCGCGGCGTGGGTCCGCTGATTGGCGGCTTCCTGAACGATAATATTTCACCGGCTTCCATCTGGTATGGCGCGGGGATCATGGCGATCGTTAGCGCTGTCATTTTCCTGTGGATGCATCGCAATCGCGACCGGCTGACGGAAATGCGTCCTCCACGGGTGGCCGCGGAACCAGAAATTAACGCCTGATTCGAGTTGAAAATGTGAAAAATGAAAGGCTGATCTTCTGAGATCAGCTTTTTATTTTGTTTATTGACTTTTCTAAGAACATCACTATAATTTTCTTTATCAATTTAATTATTTTAAATGGTGTAAGGAATTAAAATATGGAATCCTCTTCCGACGCGGTGATAACCATATCCGATCTTGAGACACTAAAAGTAATCAGCGATCCGCTGCGGTTGAAAATCTTCCGAAAGATCGGCAGCTTTAATCTGTCCGGTGAACTGTGTACGGTGAAGCAGGTATCCGATGAAATAGGCCTCCCCGCTGCCAGGCTGTATTATCACTTTAAGCTGTTGGAAAGCCACGGTCTGCTTGAGGTAGCCGAAACACATGTGGTATCCGGCATCGTCGAGAAGCGTTACAGGGTACCGGCCATCCGCATTTCCATCGCTGATGAACTGCTGGATCGGGAAGGGCAGCAAAACACCTTTTATCCGGTTTTCGCCGAGGTGATCAACGAGATGCTGGACGATTTGCGCCAGGCGCTGCAAAGCAGGAAAACCGAGAAAATCACCGGAAATTTCACCCTCACCCAGCACGCACTGAAACTGCCCCCCAACAGAGTCGATACTCTTTCGATGAAAATGGAAGAATTTTTGAAAACCCTCGAAAAAGAACTGCAGGCCGATGCAGACGGAGAACTGGTGGATTATTCGCTTTATTTCTCATGTTTTCCAAAGCCATTACGCTCTGCATCCCCAAGAACAGAAAACGCTGAACCGTCGGGAAGGGAACCCTCCGCATGAGCACCGCAGAACAAACCGCCGAAGTACCGGTTGTGAAGACCAACGCCCGAGATTTATTCCGTATCCGTAACTACCGGCTGCTATGGCTGGGCCAGATCCTCTCCGATTTCGGCGACAGCATGACCAGCCTGGCCCTGCTGCTGATGATCAATCGCCTGACCGGTTCGGTCACCGCGATGGCCACCATGAGCATTGTGCTGATGCTCCCGCGCCTGTTGTTCGGGTTCATCGCCGGTGTGTATGTGGACCGCCTGGACCGGCAGAAGCTGATGATTTACTCCTATGTGGTGCGCGGTGCGCTGGTACTGGGATTTCTGCTGGTCAATACCCAGGAAGCTATCTGGGTGTTTTATCTGATCGGGTTTTTGCA
Organism: Anaerolineaceae bacterium; assembly: GCA_036825755.1. Classification (GTDB taxonomy): domain Bacteria; phylum Chloroflexota; class Anaerolineae; order Anaerolineales; family Anaerolineaceae; genus JAJFTV01. The sequence goes on along the minus strand of DAISXR010000049.1, from coordinate 12,415 downwards.
GGGATGTGTGGCCACATTTTTCGAGCCGTCGCGCTCGGCGCTGCTGCCCAACCTGGTGCCCTCCGATGGGCTGCTGGCGGCCAATTCCATCTCCACCACCAGCACCAATATCTTTTATACGCTTGGAAACGCCGCCGCGGGTGTGATGATCGGTACGCTGGATACCTACAAGCCCATTTACATCATCAACGCCGCCATGTTTCTTCTGTCCGCTTTGCTCATCAGCCGCATTCGCTATACACCGGTGGGGACCAGGCCGAAAAAGAATCTCACCGTGGCGTTGCTGATTCATCAGGCGGTTCAGGGGATGCGTATTTCGTTTGGCAACCGGCTGCTGTCCGGAACCATCGCGGCCATGTCGCTCACCATGCTGGGCATGGGGGCGGTCAATGTACTGCTGACACCGTTTATCATCAATGATCTGGGTATCTCGGCCACCTGGATGGGTGCCACCGGCATCAGCCAGACTGCTGCGCTGGTGATCAGCGGGTCGATCATCGCCGGGCTGGCGAGTCGCATCAACCCCATCCGGTACACCCCCTTCACGTTAATCGGATTTGGATTGGCGATCATGGCCACCTTTTTGACGCACAACGTCTGGCAGGTGATCGGCATCCTGTTTATCCAATCCCTGTTTATCCCGGGCATTACATCCTTCACATCAACCATCCTGCAGGTTTCGGTGCCGGATGCCATGCGCGGGCGCGTCAATTCAGCCCGCATGGTGCTGGTGATGACGGCCAGTCTCATCTCCATGGGCGCTGCCGGCATGCTGGCCGATAAAATTGGGACCGCCACCGTGTTTTTGTTCAGTGGCGCGTTCGCGGTGCTGGGCGGCCTGGCGGCCATGCTGATTTTCAGGGGCGAACAACTCTCTCAAATACCCATCGATGAAGATATTTTCGACTCATCGATTTCTTCATCCATGTTATCTACTACAACGAAGGAAACTGAATCATGACCGAAGAAACAATTCAAACTGTGTTGCCGTATGCGCCCATTCCCTTCAGGCAGGCCGGAAAGTGGACGCTGGCGTATGAAACGCTGCTGCAAAACCAGACCTCCAGACGCTGGAAACTGTGTGAGATCAAAGTCACCGACACGGGATCGGGCAGGCAGATCTCGGTGTGGGGTGAGAAAGAGATCGCGGAAAACAGCCGTTTTTTGCAGGCTGACTACCGGCCGATTGAGGCGGAGGCGCTGGACGCCGGGCTGGTGCAGCTTGTGTATCACTGGCCTACATATGATGAGCGCGCCGATGTACCTGAAACCCTGCACCATGTATTTGTTTTGCAGGATGAAACCGGCGCCGGCATGCAGCTTGAAACGGATGTAAGGGTACAGCAGATACAGGCTCCCGTCATTCGGCCGCCCCTGCTGGGAGAGGGCTGGCTGGCTGCCGATGCCGCCACCAACTTTACTGGGCACCGCCGTACGCTGATCCCCGTGGATGGACAGCCTTACTTTGCCCAGCGCTATGCCGTCGACTGGATTCGCTTTGGCGAGGATGGGATGCTGGTGAACGGCCCCGCCGAGAAGAATGAATGCTGGTACTGCTATGGGGCGGAAATTCACGCGGTGGCGGACGGGGTCATCACCATGACCCAGGACGGTATTGTTGAAAATGTTGCGCTTGGTGCACCGGTTATCAAAATCACCTGGGAAACCGCGGCCGGCAACCTGATCATCCAGGATATTGGGGCAGGACAGTATGCCTTTTATGCTCATCTGCTCCCCGGCAGCCTTACCGTCAAAGACGGTGATCACGTGCGCGCGGGTCAGGTAATCGCGCGGTTGGGCAATTCAGGCAATTCCGACGCGCCGCATCTGCATTTTCACATCGGCAACCGGAATTCACCACTGGGCGCGCAGGGGATACCGTATCACTTTGCGGCTTACCGGAGCACCGGTATTGCCGGCACTACCGACGAGATCATGCAGCGCTTGACCGAAGGAAAACCGTGGGAAAATGCTCAGGCACCCGCTCTCCGTGAGGATGAAATGTTTGCCAGTAATGAAGTGGTCATCCTCGAGTAACGTACATTAAGATATTGACCTTATCAACGATCAGGAGACAGACAATGTTTTCACTGGATGCAAAACAGGAAGAACGTGCGCAGCGCGTTCTGCGTGAATCCGTGGTGATCGACTCACTGGGTGGTTATGACGAGCCGACCGAAGAATACAAACGTTATGCCGATCAACTGCTGGCCACCGGCATGCACTATGCGGATTTGTACGAGGAGCTTAACAAATTTGAGGCCGATCACCCCAATGAATTGGGGCTGGCCTGGCAGGAGGGCTTTAGAAACAGCGGTATGAATGCCCTCAGCCTGACGATGGGGCCGTTCGGAAAGGAAATGTTCACCTACGAGGCGGCCATCAAAGACCTTGCCATCTGGACGCACAAGTTTGATACCATCCCCGAGCTCATCAAAGTAGTCAAAGCGGATGATATCCTGCGCGCCAAACGGGAAAACCGTTTTGGGATCATCCTTAACTTCCAGAACACCACCCATTTTGGGGCTTCGCTGGACAAACTGGATTTGTTCTACCGGCTGGGCATTCGCCAGATCCAGATGACCTACAACGATTTAAACCTGGTGGGCTCCGGTTGTACCGAACGGGTGGATTGCGGGTTAAGCCGGTATGGGTTGAAAGTGGTGGAGCGCATGAACCAGTTGGGCATCCTGATCGATGTGTCGCACTCGGGTTACCGTACCTCGCTGGACACCATTGAGGCGTCCGATGCGCCGGTGGCCTTCACGCACACGGTCTGCAAGGCGGTATACAACCATGATCGCGGAAAAACCGATGACCAACTGGAAGCCATCGCAAAACGCAACGGGTATGTGGGAATTGTTCTGGTGCCGAATTTCATCACTGCCGAAGCGGATGCCGGCGTAGAGCACTTCCTGGATCATGTGGATCACGCGGTCAAGGTGGTGGGAGTTGACAAGGTAGGTATCGGCACCGATTATGATGAACCGTACGAACCCATCGGCCAGCGCATGAATGAAGAAATTATCGCCAGCCTGGGGTTTGAGCCCAAGCATGCTATCGATTTCAACCGCAAGACCCAGGGCTATCACAACTGGCGCGACTACATCACCCTTACGCGCGGCCTGATCACACGCGGCTACAACGATGAGGAGATCAAGGGCATTCTGGGCGGCAACTTTTTCCGTATCTTTAAAGAAGTGGTCGGGTAAGCAGGTTTCCCGCGCCAAGTGAAAATATCGCGGACGACGTTCCGGGCGGCAACTTTTTACGCATCTTCCGAGAGGTAGTTGGGTAAACAGGCGTCTGTCGCGAAGAAAATCCTCGTAGGCGTCGTAGCCGGGCGGCAACTTTTTACGCATCTTCCG
>DAISXR010000049.1:3124-8947 GCA_036825755.1 Anaerolineaceae bacterium | reverse complement strand
CGCATCTTCCGCGAGGTGATCGGGTAATAACTTTTATGGCAGTATCTGTTGATTACATTCTTCCCTCACAACTCGCTGTGAGGGAAGAATTTTTCCTCAATAGTTTGAAGTATTTTTAAAAACTGGCAAACAAAACCGGGTTGTCTGGTGATAGAATGGATATATCCACCCAGTACCTGAACATATTGTAAATAGAGGTCTCCCGTGACATACGCAAAAACCATTGCTGACCAGCTCAATGTAAAACCTGGGCAGGTTCAGGCCGTAATCGACTTGTTGGAAAGTGAAAATACCATTCCTTTCATCGCTCGATACCGGAAGGAAGCGACTGGTAATCTGGATGAAGACCAGATCCGTTCGATTGACAGTATGCAGGATCACCTGCGCAGCATGGATAAGCGCCGGAAAACCATCCTGGATACCATTGGGGGACAGGGAAAACTGACTGAAGGTTTGCAGCAGAAGATTGCCGAAGCGGTAAGCCTGACCGAACTGGAAGATATCTACCGCCCATACAAGCCAAAACGGCAAACCCGCGCCAGCGTGGCCCGTGAAAAGGGTCTCACCCGCCTGGCCGAGAGTATGATCCGACAGGGGATGACGGGTTTACCCGCCGAGAAAATGGCCGAGCGCTATATCAACGACAAGGTAACCACGGTGGAAGATGCGCTGGCCGGTGCGCGCGATATCGTCGCTGAAGTGATCAGCGATCACCCCGAGATCCGGCGCAGTGTGCGTGAGCGGGCTCTGCATTGGGGGATCTTGCGCAGCCAGAAGGTGGAAGATGCAAAGGATGAACGGCTGGTGTATGAAGCCTATTATGACTTCAGCTTACGGGTGGAGCAGATCAAACCGCACCAGGTATTGGCCGTCAACCGCGGCGAAAAAGAAAAAGTGTTGAAAGTACAGGTGGAAATTGCAGAACGGGACTGGCTTGATGAAATCAAACGACATTTTCACCCCAACCCGCAATCCTCCATGTTTGAGCAGCTTAAGCTGGCCATCATCGACGCGGCTCAGCGTCTTCTGCTGCCGGCCATCGAGCGGGATGTGCGTTCGCACCTGACCGAAATCGCCGAGCAGCAGGCTATTGGGGTGTTTGCCTCCAATTTACGTTCGCTGCTGTGCCAACCGCCCATGACCGGCTACGTTGTAATGGGTATCGATCCCGGCTTTCGCACCGGCTGCAAGGTTGCCATTGTGGACGCAACCGGCAAAGTGCTGGATACCGCAACCATCTTCCCTCACGCGCCGCAAAACATGCGCGATGAAGCGTTGGCAAAACTGCTGGAAATGGTCGACGCGCATCAGGTGAACCTGCTTTCTATTGGTAATGGAACGGCTTCTCGCGAAACTGAACAACTGGCCGCCGATCTGACCGCTCAACGCAGCGGGCTGCATTATCTCATCACCAATGAAGCCGGGGCCAGTGTTTACAGCGCCAGCCCCCTGGCTGGTAAAGAGTTGCCGTCAATGGATGTGTCGATGCGCGGGGCTGTATCGATTGCCCGGCGGATTCTGGACCCGCTGGCCGAACTGGTGAAGATTGAACCGCGCTCTATTGGCGTGGGGATGTACCAGCACGATGTCAACCCGACCGCCATGGAAAACACCCTGAGCGGGGTGGTGGAGAGTGTGGTGAACCAGGTGGGTGTGGAGCTGAACAGCGCCTCGCCGGCTTTGCTGACCTATGTGGCCGGCGTGGGACCGTCACTGGCCGAAAAGATTGTGGCTTATCGCGATGAAAAAGGTGTGTTCAATTCCCGCAGTATGCTGCACGAGGTGAGTGGGTTGGGTCCCAAAGCCTTTGAACAATGCGCCGGATTTTTGCGCATCCGTGAAGGGGATGAGCCGCTTGATGCCAGCGCCATCCACCCGGAAAGCTATCCAATCGCGCAGAAAGTGCTGGAGAAAGCCGGCGTCACCATGCAGACACCCTATTCGCAGCGCTGTGAAGCGCTGGATCAACTGCAGCGCGGCAGCTCGCTGGAGGGGTTGGCGACGGAACTGGGCGCCGGCGTACCCACCCTGACGGATATCTTTGAACAACTGGCCCGGCCCGGTCGCGATCCACGCGAAGACCTGCCCGCGCCCATCCTGCGCAGTGATGTGCTGAAAATGGAAGACCTGTGCACCGGGATGCATTTGAAGGGCACCGTCAGAAATGTGGTGGATTTTGGCTCGTTTGTGGATATCGGCGTGAAGAACGACGGCTTGCTGCACCGCAGTCAATTACCTGCAGGACGAAATCTGAATGTAGGGGATGTCATCCAGGTGGAAGTGAGCAAGGTGGATGTGGAAAGAGGCCGTATTTCGCTGAAATTTGTGGAATAAAGCGATAGTTTGAGCGAACAAGAAAAATCGGAGGAGGAAATCTGCTCCGATTTTTTTTATTGTTCCGATGATCTCAGCGATTTTCGAGAGAAGTCTGTACTTGGATCTGGCCAATCTGCCCGATTTGTTCTTTGCCGATAAAATCATGAAAGGTGGTGGTTTTGAGTTTTTCGACCAGATGACTCTGGGCTTCCACCCACATTTCATGCACCGGGCAGTTTTCGCCAAACGGGCAGCTTTGCAGGCTGCTGAACGTGCACTGGTTGAGGGCAATTGGGCCGTCGATGGCTTCAACAACTTCCATAATGGAAATCTGATCCGCCGGTCTTGCCAGGGTCACACCCCCGTGAGCGCCGCGAGAGGTATGGATTAGGCCTGCAATGGATAACTGCGAAATGATTTTTGCTAAAAATGAAGGGGGAATATGTTTCTGCTCAGCAATTTTGCTTGTTGATTGGCGCACATTGGGGTCATTTTCAGCCAGGAAAAGGATTGCACGGATGGCATAATCTGCCTGTCTGGTGATTTGCATGAGAATTTCCTCTGAAGGTAATTTAGGTAAAAAATGTCAACTTATTATAGCAACAATTCACAACATTTTTTGGTTTTATGACAGAATTCCTTGAAAAATAGGATTATCTTCTCAGATTAATTAATCTGTTCTTTGACCCAAAAAACGGGTGGGAAGACCCCGTTCGGTGACACTGCCGCCGGTCTTTTCGAGATAACAGGCCTGCGCATTGGGGCGCGATGTGACGATTTCAACCAGTTGGCCGTTCACAAAGCGGGCTGCAGCGCCGTCATCCAGGGCGTAGCCGGGTTTGACGCTGCCGGTCTCCACCAACCGGTGAAAATCGGGCCGGCGTTTTTCCTCACTGTCATAATGCGGGCAGCAGCTTCCCGGCAGAAAGCCCATGCAATCCATACCGGTCAGCTCTCCGGGAACCGAATCGGTGACACCCTGCTCAAACCAGCAGATGGCTCCGGCGCTGATACCGGCCATCATCACGCCGTCTTGCCACAGATTGCGCAAGATACCATCCAGACCCCATTCGCGCCACAATGCCAGCATGCAGCGGGTGTTGCCCCCGCCCACGTAGATGATGTCAAACTGGCGCAGCCAGGTTTCCAGATCACGCTGCGGCTGAACGAACAGCGACAGGTGACCGCAGCGGCAGCCCAGTCGGCTGAAAGCCTGGTAAAAGTTGACACTGTATTGCGGGTTTTCCGCCGCAGCGGTGGGGAGAAAGCACACCGCCGGGTGTGTCTTTCCGGAGCAATCAATCACATACTGGTCCAGCAGGGGATTCTCGGGTTCCATGGAGAACCCGCCCCCGCCCATGGCAATAATCTGGCTGTTGTTCATAAGATGTGTCCTGATATATAAGATGATTGATCATGCATAGACAAATTTCTAGCGCCAATTGGTTTCGCGGCGGTTTTCTTTCTGGCGGATATAGTCGCTGTAATTGCCCGGGTACTCGGTGGAAGAACATTCCAGTTCCACCACCCGCTGAACCACCCGGTCCAGAAAGTAGCGGTCATGCGAGATCACCAACACAGAGCCGTTGAAATCTTCCAATGCCGATTCCAGCACCTCGATGGAGGCGATATCCAGATTATTGGTGGGCTCATCCAGCAGCAGCAGGTTGGGCTGGCTGAGCATGAGCAGGGCCAACTGCAGACGGCTGCGCTCGCCGCCTGACAGGGTGTTTACCGGGCCGCGTGCCTGCTCGTAGGTGAACAGGAACCGCAGCAAAAACGCCACCGCGGTTTCCTCGGTGAAGCGACCCGCGTTACGCACATTCTCGATCAGCGTTTTGGCGGGATCCAGCGTTTCATGCTGCTGGGCATAATAACCCAAACGGATGCTGGGACCAATTTTGATCAATCCGCGGGTGGGTTCAACCTGCCCCAGGATCATGCGGAAGAGCAGCGATTTACCGGCCCCGTTCTGGCCTACCAGCCCCACCCTTTCTCCGCGCATGACCAGCATCTCCACGTCAGACAAGATGGTGCGCTGCTCCGGCGGATGGTTGCCCACACCGGAGATCTCAAATGATTTGCACAGACCGGTGATCTCAACCACTTTGTCACCGCTGCGAGCGCCCTGGAGTTCCAGCTTCATCGTTCCGCGCTGGTACGGCCGGTCAACCCGGTCCATGTGTTCCAGGCGCGCCAGGATATTCTTACCGCGTTTGGAGAATTTTTCGTTGTCAAAAACCTTGCCCCAAGTCATCAGGCGGGTGGCCGCCTGTTCCAGCCGGTTGATTTCCTTCTGTTGAGCCTGGAAGAGTTGCTGCTGCTGGGCACGGCGCATCTCTTTTTCAAAAGCATACTCCGAATATCCGCCGGTAAAACTCTCCAGATGGCCGTTTTCCAGCTCAACGATCTCATCCACCACCAGATCAAGCAGATAGCGGTCGTGCGAGACGATCACCACCCCGCCGGTATAAGCGCGGATTACCTTCTCCAGCAGGGCCTTCCCTTCCAGATCGAGATGGTTATCCGGTTCGTCCAGCAGTAAAAAATCGGGCTTTACCAGCAGCAGACGAGCCAGCCCGAGCAGTTTTTTCTGTCCGCCGCTCAGCGCGCCGACGTTCAGGCGAAAATCGGGCTCGCTGAAACCCAGGTCCAGAAGGGTGGAGCGCACCAGCCCCTCATAGTTAAGCCCGCCCAGACGGGTGAACTCATCCAGCAGGCGTGCCTGACGGTCCAGCGCGCGGGCCAGCAATTTCTCTTCGCTGTAGACCGCCGGGTCGCCGAGCTGCTCCTCCACCTTTGCCAGCGCGTTCTCCAGCTCAGATAGCCGCTCAGCAGCCGAGTAGGCTTCCTGCCAGAGGGTGTGATCAGGGTTGAGCAGGGGTTCCTGAGCCAGGTAACCCAACGTAAGGCCTTTGCGGCGCGTGATGGAGCCCTGATCAGGCGATAGAATATCACCAATCAGCTTCAGCAGCGTGCTTTTGCCGCTGCCGTTTGCGCCCACCAGACCCACTGTGCGATCATCGTGCAGTTGGAGAGAAAGGCCCGAGAAAATGGGTTGGGCTCCAAAACCAATAGCAATATCATCCAGTTGAATGGCAATCATGGTTTCCTGTCTGTGCAGCTCACAACTCTTAAAGAGAGCAGGAGGGGTAAAACTTATCGTTTGAAGAATTCGCTAATTGATCAGGTTGCAGGTTCCCAGGTTGGAGCGGATCACCGGGCACAGGGCTTTTTGATCCGTAAAATCGACCAGGACCTGAATAAAAACCAGTTGGGTATCATAACTGGCGGGTATCAACCGGTAGGGCTGGTTGATGAAAGGCTGGATGGATTTTAATCCAAAAAGGCCCATTCGGGATTGGGTTTGCACCGACAGATCTTCGCCGCTGTGTTCGATCGCGAATTGAATCGACTGATCCAGCGAGACGACGGCATCGCGGATGGGATGTGTGTTCATGGAGGCGGCCAGCAGTCCGATGGCGAAAAACAGCCCGGACCAGATCA
>DAISXR010000049.1:0-3024 GCA_036825755.1 Anaerolineaceae bacterium | reverse complement strand
GGCGCCGATCACCAGGCGCAGAAATGGAAACATGCCATGCGCCGAATAGAGCATCACGCTCTCAATCAGCCAGCTACCCAGCGCATAGCCGACGCCCGCCAAAAACCCGACCAGCATGGCAGTTCGAGTGGAATTGGTGCGGGGTTTGAGCCCCCATTTTTGGATCTGTTCTGTGGATTTCTCGCTCATGTCATTCATTATATACGGCAATCATGACGGGTATGAGAAAAACGGGTGATCGGTTATCTAAAAAGGGATACCGCCCCGGAATTGTGCGCCGCGCACAACGGGTGTCCCGCCAGGGAGGAGAATTTTTGGGCCGTCATGGAAATTGAATTTCTTTTCATGGTAGAGGCGGTTCATGAACCGCCTCTACATAAGACCACCGTGATACAGAGGAATTCGCGGGCGCACACAGTGCGCCTCAACGATTGATCATCATTGATTTTGCTGACAGGAACCGTTTTTCCGGAATGCTCGTAAGAACGGAGCGGCTATGTCTGAAGAAAAGGAAAAGACCTGCAGGCATTGGCGAACTACCCGGAACCGGTAAAAATGAGGGTATGGACTCTTTGCACACCGGAAAGGATATCAAAATGGCTTCTGCATCCGTGCTCTATATGTCGATGTCACTCGATGGGTACATAGCGGGCCCGAACGATGGGCCAGACAACCCCGGCGGTGACGGTTTTATGCGGCTGCACGATTGGTACGGGTTCGTGGGCGAGCCTCCCAACACAACGGGGACCGGTTGGGGTGCTCACTTCATGGAAGAGGGCAATGCCACCGGCGCGGTGCTCGCCGGCAGGCGCACGGTGGAGCAGGTGGATCACTGGGGCGGGAATCATCATGGCGTACCGATCTTCGTGCCGAGCCATAAGCCGCCAGACCCCTCCGTGGCAAAATATCCGCTGGTGACCTATGTGTTGGATGGGATCGAGAGCGCCATGGCACAGGCGAAAGCCGCTGCCGGCGACCGAAACGTGATGGTGCATGGCGCGTTTACGGCGCAGAAGGCGCTGGAGGCCGGTGTGCTGGATGAGTTGCAGATCCACCAGATCCCGGTGCTGTTGGGAAGCGGACGCAGGTTGTTCGACATACTACCATCGCGTATTGAGCTGGAGATCGTGCGTGTCATCGACACGCCTGAGGCTACTCATATCCGCTATCGCGTCTTTCGCTGATCAACTCAACCGTCGGCGTCCTGGTTGAAATTCTTAATTCCATTGGCAGGGAAATTTTCTACCCTGATACTGATCATCTGCGCTAACCTCAAAACAAACAAAAACAGTCCATTTTATCTGTGACCAGAAGAACGGACTGTTACTTTTTAAACCAATACGGTTTACTCTGCCGGCAGTACCGCTTTCAGCACACGCATAAAATTCAGCCCTAAAATCAGGCTGATATCCCGCTCGCTGAAGCCTTCTTTGAGCATCGCTTCGGTGAGAAGAGCCATGCCGCGGTAATCAACCGGAGCCTCCACCACGCCGTCATAATCACCGCCCAGAGCCACATGTTCCACACCCACCAGATCGGCGGTGTAGCGCATGGCGCGGGCAGTAGCCTCCAAACTGCAATCGCAAACCGCCTGGCTGAACATGGCAATTCCCATCACCCCACCAGTGCGGGCAATCCCGCGGATGTGGTCATCAGACAGGTTGCGCACGTTATCACAGGTACCGCGCACACCGGTATGTGATGCCACCACCGGCGCCGTGGTGATGGATAGAACATCATCCACCATTCGCGGTGAAGCGTGGGCCAGATCGATGATCATGTGTAATTCCTGCGTTCGTTTGACTACGGCTCTGCCAAAATCGGTGAGGCCGGCTTTTTCCATCCCGTGCGCCGAACCGCCGGATTCGTTATCAAAGAAATGCGTCATGCCGATCATGCGGAACCCGGCGTCATACAGGTGATCCAGGTTTTCAAGCTTTCCTTCCAGACCATGCGTCCCTTCCAGACAGGTGAAACCGGCGGTCACCTTTTGACCGGTTTCGCGCAGATCCAAAAACATTTGCAGATCTTTTTGATTGAGCACGCGCATCAATTGCCCGTTGGATTGTCGTGCAAACCGCTCAAGCTTTTTCCCCTGATACAGAGCGCGCTGATACAGACTGCCCCAACTTTGAATGGGCCAGCCACTGATCATGGCCAGCAGTGTGATGTTATCGGCTGAACGGGCAGAGTTGCTCTCGAAATTCTGACCTTTGGGGCTTTTGGTCACCACACCAAACACCTGGAAAGCCACGTTGCCCTCGATCATACGGGGGATATCCACATGCCCGCGTTCTTCCAGTTTCAGCAAATTGCGGCGCCACAAGAGCGCATCGGCATGCAAATCCGCGATCAGCATACGGTTGTGAAGCTTCTGCACATCGTTAGGCACATTATAAGGTGGACGCTGTTTCACGGTATTGGATTTCTTTTCCACACTGATGGAAATGGTGTTGATCACGATCAGATAGATTAATCCCAGTACCGCGAGGACGATCAATGGGATGGAAACCCAGGCTGACATACCTGCCAGCAAAGAAAATGCCAGTACGGTGTTAATCATGGGGCTGCTCCTGTGTGTCTGCGTAATGGGCCAGTACTTCATCAATGTAGCGCTGCCAGGTTTCATTGGGCTGGAAAATACAGCGCATATCATTTATAGCAATGTCCGGGTTCACCCCTTCTTCGATCAACCGGTAGAGATACAGAAAACAGGAGGCGCGCCTGTTCATGGCACAGTGTACAAACACTTTTTTCTCCTGGTATGTCTGCATCACCCCCAAAAACTGCTGGAAGTCATCCAGAGTGGGTCTTTCCCACACCACCGGGATATGAACATATGTGAGCCCAAGGCGGGTGACCAGTTCTCCCTCGTTGGGGATGGCGCGGGTAGAGGTGGGCAGGGCCAGATTGATGATCACCTGGCAGCCAGCCAGGGCAAGGCTTTCAATTTGCTCTGCGGTTGGTTGCCCTCCGCTGGCGATACGGTAATCGATCATTCGAAAATTGATGATGTGTTCCATA